>NZ_CP146022.1:3365279-3671214 GCF_036967205.1 Streptomyces sp. Q6 | reverse complement strand
ATTTGGGGCGCGCACATGATGTCGCTGACGAAGCTCATCGTCGTCGTCGACTCCGATTGCGACGTGCACGATCTTCATGAAGTCTCGTGGCGCGCGCTCGGCAACACGGACTACGCCCGCGACCTGATGATCACCGAAGGCCCTGTCGACCACCTCGACCACGCCTCCTACCAGCAGTTCTGGGGCGGCAAGGCCGGTATCGACGCGACGAGGAAGTGGCCCGAGGAGGGCTATACGCGGGACGGGGGCTGGCCCGAGATGGTCGTCTCCGATCCCCGGACGGCGTCCCTCGTGGACCGCCGCTGGAAGGAGTACGGACTCTAGTGAGCTCAGCATCCGCGGCGCTCCCGCAGCAGCCGGGCCGCACCAAGGCGTTCCTGCGCCTGGTCATGATCGAGCACTCGGTGTTCGCGCTGCCGTTCGCCTACATCGCCTCCCTGACGGCGATGTTCGAGCTGGACAAGAACATCCACTGGGGCCGGCTCCTGCTGGTCACCATCTGCATGGTGGGCCTGCGCACGTTCGCGATGGCGGCGAACCGGATCATCGACCGCGAGATCGACGCCCGTAACCCGCGCACCGCCCACCGCGAGCTGGTCACGGGCGCGGTCTCGGTGAAGTCGGCGTGGACGGGCGCGCTGATCGCGCTGGTCGTCTTCCTCGCCTCGGCGGCCCTCCTGAACCCGCTGTGCCTGGCGCTCGCGCCCATCGCGGTGATCCCGATGGTCGTCTACCCGTACGGCAAGCGGTTCACGAACTTCCCGCAGGCCATCCTCGGTCTCGCGCAGGCCATGGGCCCGATCGGCGCGTGGATCGCGATCACGGGGGAGTGGTCCTGGACCGCGGTGATCCTCGGCCTCGCGGTCGGCATCTGGATCGGCGGCTTCGACCTGATCTACGCGTGCCAGGACGTGGAGACCGACCGCGAGGTCGGCGTGAAGTCGGTCCCCGCCCGCTTCGGCATCCCCGGCGCGATCTGGGGCGCGCGGGTCTGCCACTTCCTCACGACGGCGCTCTTCGTCTGGTACGCGCTGGCGACGGATGCCGGAACGTTCTTCTGGGTCGGTCTCGTCATCGTCGCGGGTGCGTTCCTCTACGAGCACTCGATCGTCAAGCCGCACGACCTGTCCCGTCTGAACCGCGCCTTCTTCCAGGTCAACGGCTTCATCGGGATCGCGCTGTTCGTGTGCGCGCTGCTCGATCTGCTGGTGCGCGGCCTGACGGTGTAGTTCCCGCGTCCGTACGCGCCGAGGGCGGCGGCACCGGTCCACGGTGCCGCCGCCCTCAGCCGTACCGGGGTCCGAAGCCTCAGGCCGCCGGAAGTCGGGGGCGTCGCCGCCGCGCGACGACGAAGGCCGTGGCCACCCCCGCCGCGAGGCCGATCAGATGGCCCTGCCAGCTGACGCCCTCGTTCGTCGGGGAGAGGCCCGCCAGGAACGTCGTGCCCCAGTAGGCCGCTATCAGCAGGCCGACGACGATGCCGAGCGGGCGGCGCTCCACGAAGCCGGACAGCACGACGAAGCCGAACAGGCCGAAGATCAGGCCCGACGCGCCCGCCGTGTTCGTGTGGTCCGGGGCGACGAGCCAGACGCCGAGTCCGTCCGCGACGACGATCAGCGTGGCGGCCAGCAGGAAGCGGCGGATGCCGGAGAGCGCGGCGACGAAGCCGAGGACCAGCAGCGGGATCGAGTTCGCCGCGACATGCGCGAAGCCGAAGTGGATGAAGGCCGCCGGGACGACGTCGGCCAATTCGGCCGGATCGCGCGGCTGGATGCCGAAGCGGTCGAGGGCGTGGCCCGACGCCACGTCGAGCGCTTCGAGGGCCCACAGCAGGGCCACCCAGCCCACCATGAGTTTCCCGGCGGCCAGCGCGCGATCCCGCGCCGTCCACTGGTCCGTGTGTATCGCCTTGTCCGTCATCTCAGCCCCCACCCCTGGAGCCCGCGCCGTCGCGGGCTGAACGACCAGGCCCCTGGTCAAGTTCCCGCACCAGCATGCCGGATAGGCTCGGTGGTGTGGAGCACGTCAACCCAAGCAGCCGCAGACCGTGGGTCGTCGGAGTGTCCGGCGCGTCCGGGACCCCGTACGCCGCTTCCGTGCTGCGCGCGCTGATCGACGCCGGTGAGGCCGTCGACCTGGTCGTGTCGCGGGCCTCGCGGCTCACGCTGCTCGACGAGACCGGCATCTCGTTCCGGGACGCGCACTGGCGCGAGGACCTGGGGGAGTGGCTGGCGCGCGGCGCGGACGGAAAGCCGGGCACGTTCGGCGGGATCGACCTGAGCGGCGTGCGGTACTGGGCCGCCGGTGATCTCGCGGCGGGCCCGTCCTCGGGCTCGTACCCGGTCAAAGGCATGATCATCGTGCCCGCTTCGACGGCGTGCGTGGCGGGTGTGGCCCTCGGCCTGTCGAAGGACCTGTTGCAGCGCGTGGCGAGCGTGACGCTCAAGGAGCGGCGCAGGCTGGTGGTCGCGGTGCGGGAGACGCCGCTCAACGGGCAGACGCTCAAGCACTTGGTGGCCCTGGACGAGGCGGGCGCGGTCGTGCTGCCCGCCTCGCCGGCGTTCTACGCGGGGGCGACGCACATCCAGGATCTGGTGGACTTCGTCGCGGGGCGGGCGCTGGACGCGGCAGGGGTGCCGCACACGCTGTACCGCCGTTGGGAGGGAGAGCTGGGGGGTGGCTCCCGGGAGGGTTAGCTCTTCTTGGCGCGCGCGGCGGGCTTCTTGGCCGCCCGGCGCTCGGCGGTGGCGGACTGGTGGACACGGGAACGATTGGCCTCGGCCTGCATCTCGCGCATGCGGGCGTACGCCATCTCGATCGTGAACACGGTGACAACACTCCTGAAGATCGTTGAATCCGCGGATCTTCGGTGATCCGCCGACTGAGGTTTAGATTTTGCGGGGTGTCGCCCCCGCTCGCCTTAGATTCTACACGTAAACTCGCGTCAACGCTGAATAATGAAAGGCTTTGGACCTATGGACGCCGTGGACAGGCAGCTCATCCAGGCCCTGCGCGAGAACGGCCGCGCCTCCTATGCCGAGTTGGGCCGTCTCGTCGGCCTGTCGGGGCCGAGCGTCACGGACCGCATCAACCGCCTGGAGGCGGCCGGCGTCATCACCGGCTACCGGGCCACCGTCGACTCGGCCTCGCTGGGACTGGGCGTCATCGCCCTCATCGGCATCTCGCTCTCCGACGCCGCCGACCACGAGGACGTCGCGCACCGCCTGAAGGACCTGCACGAGATCGAGGACTGCTGGTTCATCGCGGGCGACGACTCGTACATGCTCAAGGTGCGCGCCAGCGACGTGGACGGTCTGGAGAAGACGATCCGCCGCCTCAGCGGCACGAAGGGCGTGTCCCGCACCCGGACGACCATCGTGCTGTCCACCAAGTGGGAGAACCGGGTCGGGGAGCTTCCCGAAGAGGTCTGAGCCGCCCCGTCGGGGCGTGGGCGTACGGTGGACCGGACTCTTATGGGTCTCTTGAGTTGAGGAGAGGTACGGGCATGGACGCAGGGCTCAAGCGCGAGCTGGAGCAGAAGGTCAGGGACGGCGAGCGGCTGTCCCGCGAGGACGGCATCGCGCTCTACGAGTCGGACGACCTGGCCTGGCTCGGCGGCCTCGCGCACGAGGTGCGGACGCGCAAGAACGGTGACGTCGTCCACTTCAACGTCAACCGCCACCTCAACATGACGAACGTCTGCACCGCCTCGTGCGCCTACTGCTCGTTCCAGCGCAAGCCGGGCGAGAAGGACGCGTACACGATGCGCATCGAGGAGGCCGTGAAGCTGGCCAAGGCGATGGAGTCGGAGAACCTGACCGAGCTGCACATCGTCAACGGCCTGCACCCGAACCTTCCGTGGCGCTACTACCCGCGCTCCCTGAAGGCCCTCAAGGAGGCCCTGCCGAACGTCGGCCTGAAGGCGTTCACGGCCACCGAGATCCACCACTTCGAGAAGATCTCGGGGCTGTCCGCCTCCGACATCCTCGACGAGCTGATCGAGGCCGGTCTGGAGTCGCTGACCGGCGGCGGTGCCGAGATCTTCGACTGGGAGATCCGGCAGCACATCGTCGACCACGACACCCACTGGGAGGACTGGTCGCGGATCCACCGGCTGGCCCACCAGAAGGGCCTCAAGACGCCGTCGACCATGCTCTACGGCCACATCGAGGAGCCCCGCCACCGCGTGGACCACGTGCTGCGGCTGCGCGAGCTCCAGGACGAGACCGGCGGCTTCCAGGTCTTCATCCCGCTGCGCTACCAGCACGACTTCGTGGACATGAAGGACGGGAAGGTGCGCAACCGCCTCCAGGCCCGTACGACCATGGCCACCGGCGCCGAGGCGCTGAAGACCTTCGCGGTCTCGCGCCTGCTGTTCGACAACGTCCCGCACGTGAAGTGCTTCTGGGTCATGCACGGCCTGCACACCACGCAGCTCGCGCTCCAGCACGGCGCCGACGACATGGACGGCTCGGTCGTCGAGTACAAGATCACGCACGACGCGGACAACTACGGGACGCCGAACAAGCTGACCCGTGAGGACCTGCTCGACCTGATCCGCGACGCCGGCTTCCGGCCCGTCGAGCGCAACACGCGCTACGAGATCATCCGCGAGTACGAGGGTGCCGACCCGGCCCGCCGGGACTCGCCGCAGCCGATGCGGATCTGAGTCGCGCGCGGAGTCCGGGGACGGGCTCCTGGAGCGGCAGCATCATGTGGACGTCGTCCCGGTCGTCGCCCGGGGCCACCCGGATCGCGCCCGGGACGCGGCCGACCTCCTGGTAGCCGCACGCCGCGTAGAAGTGGTCGGCGCCCGTACCGCCGCGGCAGGTGAGGCGGATCGCCTCGATGCCGTCGAAGGTGCGGGCCGCGTCCGCCGCCGCCGACATCAGGGCGCGGCCGTAGCCCTTGCCCTGGTGGTCGGGGTGGACCATCACCGCGTAGAGCCACAGGTGGTGCTTCATCAGGCGGTGCGCGTTGTACGCGAGGAACGCGGACGCCGCGACGCTCCCGTCCCGCGCGTCGCGGCCGACGAGCAGACGGGTCCGCCCGTCCGCCAGCTCGGCCAGCCGCTTGACCAGCTCGGGGCGTATCTCGTCCGGCGTGACGGGCGGGACGAAGCCCACGGCGCCGCCGGCGTTCGAGACGTCCGCCCACAGGGAGAGCAGCCCGTCGCGCAGAGCGGGTGTGACGGAGGGGTCCAGTTCGAAGTGCGGGGACATGCGGGGAGCGTAGCCAGCCGGCGGTCACCCCGCCGTTCCCGGGCGCTGCCGTGCGTGCTTCACTGGATGAGCGCTCGCACCTTTTAGGAACGGAAGAGTGGATTGACATGGCCCGCTACACGCTGATGCGCCTCGGAATCTTCGTGGGCTGCTTCCTCGTCGTCTGGGGACTCGTCGCCACGGGCATCGTGCCCCGGGGCCTCGGCGGTTCCAACTACCTCTGGATCGCGCTGCTCGCCCTGGTGGTCTCCGCGCCGCTCAGCTTCGTCCTGCTCCGCAAGGAGCGCGACCGGGCCTCCGAGAAGATCGTCGCCCGCGTCGACCGCGCGAAGGCCAACATGGCCGCCAGCCGCTCCATGGAGGACGAGGCGGACGACGCCGCCCGCTCCCGCGCGCACACGCAGGGCGCGTAGTCCCCGTGTAGGTTCCGCGTAAGTTACGTCACAGCAGGCTTCGGCCCCGGCATCGCTCAGATGCCGGGGCCGCCTGCGTTTTCAAGGTAAATCGGGCTTTAGGGGCGTAGAGGAGTCTCGATTTCCTCAAAGAACCCCTTTGATGTTCTCAAAGCGCTGGTGTTAACGTTCCTGTCATGAAGACATCAGCCGCGCCCCGTACCGCCCTCGGCGGTCCTGCCCTGAGCGTTCCGCTCGTGGCGCGCCTGCATGTCGATCTCTGCCGCTGCATGTCCGCGGCCTGTCGCGCCTGACGCGATCTCTCCCGATGCAGCGGCGCCGTTGACCTCATCTCGCGGTCGCCGCTCCTGCACGTGCCCCGTCACATCGACTCGTCCCCACGCGACATCACTGGAGTGCCTCCGTGTCCGCGAACACCCCCGCAGCCGATCAGAAGACCGGCTTCCGCATACCGAAGATCCCGTTCTGGGCCCAGGTGCTGCTCGGCCTCGTCGTCGGTCTGCTCCTCGGCTACGTCGCCCGTACCGCCGACGTGTCCTGGCTCGGCACGACCCTGGCGAAGGTCGGCGAGATCTTCGTCCAGCTCCTGAAGCTGGCCGTCGCCCCGCTCGTCTTCTTCGCGATCCTCGTGTCGATCACCAACCTGAGGAAGGTCGACAACGCCGCCCGGCTCGCCGGCCGCACGCTCCTCTGGTTCATGATCACGTCGCTGATCGCGGTCGTCATCGGCCTCGCCATCGGCCTGCTGACCAACCCCGGCAACGGCACGACGCTCTCGGCCGCCGACGCCGCGAAGCCCGAGACCCAGGGCTCCTGGATCGACTTCCTCACCGGCATCATCCCGACCGACATCATCACGCCGTTCACCGAGCTGAACGTGCTGCAGATCGTCTTCATGGCCGTCGTCGCCGGTATCGCGATCCTGAAGGTCGGCGAGAAGGCCGCCCCGGTCCTCACCCTCTCCGAGTCGATCCTCGAGCTGCTCCAGAAGGCCCTGTGGTGGGTCATCAAGCTCTCCCCGATCGGCTCCGCCGGCCTCATCGGCAACGCGATCGTCCAGTACGGCTGGGACCTGATCGGCAAGTACGCGACCTTCACCGCCGACATCTACGTCGGCTGCGCCCTGGTCCTGTTCGGCGTCTACCCGCTGCTGCTCTCCACGGTGGCCAAGCTGAACCCGATCCAGTTCTTCAAGGGCGCCTGGCCCGCCATCCAGCTGGCGTTCGTCTCCCGCTCCTCGGTCGGCACCATGCCGGTCACCCAGCAGTCCGCGATCCGGCTCGGTGTCCCGAAGGACTACGCCTCGTTCGCCGTGCCGTTCGGCGCGACCACGAAGATGGACGGCTGCGCCGCGATCTACCCGGCGATCGCCGCGATCTTCGTCGCGAACTTCTTCGACGTCGACATGGGCGTCAAGGAGTACCTGCTCATCGCGTTCGTCTCGGTGATCGGCTCCGCCGCCACCGCCGGTCTCACCGGCGCGACGGTCATGCTCACCCTGACCCTCTCCACGCTGGGCCTCCCGCTGGAGGGCGTGGGTCTGCTCCTCGCGATCGACCCGATCCTGGACATGATGCGCACCGCGACGAACGTCGCCGGCCAGGCGCTCGTCCCCGTGATCGTCGCCGCCCGCGAGAAGATCCTCGACCACGACAAGTACAACCAGGTCACCGCGTCTCCCGTCGACGAGCCGCAGCAGCAGGTGGCGGTCGCCGCCTGACGTCCCCCGGCGCGCCGTCCACCGGCCGTGCCCCGCCCCCGGACCTGGTCCGGGCGGCGGGGCACGGCCGTTTCGCGCTGCGTACCCTGAACCGTGCACAGCGCGTGAACGAAGGGCGGCAGGGGTGGGCGGCGTGAAGGCCGGGCAGCAGAGCGGGCGGGCCAAGCGGCTGCCGCGGGCCGAGCGGGAGCGGCAGATGACGGACGCCGCGGTACGGGTGTTCGGCGAGCGCGGCTACCGGGCCGCCTCGATGGACGAGATCGCGGACCTCGCCGGAGTCTCCAAGCCGCTGGTGTATCTGTACCTGAACTCGAAGGAAGACCTCTTCACCGCCTGCATCCGGCGCGAGGCGGCCGCGCTCGTCGCCGCCGTACGGGCGGGCGTCCGCGCCGACGCCCCGGCCGACCGGCAGCTGTGGGAGGGGCTCACGGCCTTCTTCTCGCACACCGCCGAACACCCCGACGGATGGGCCGTCCTGCACAGCCACGCGCGCACGGGCGGTGAGCCGTTCGTCGCCGAGGTCGGGGCGATGCGGGACGAGATCGTGTCGTTCGTGACGACGCTGATCGCGGCGGCCGCGCGGGAGGCGCACGGCGATCCCGAACTCGCCGAGCGCGAGGTCGCGGGCCTGGCGCAGGCACTCGTCGGCGCGGCGGAGGCCCTCGCGGGCTGGGCCAACGCCGACCCGTCCGTCTCCGCGAAGGAGGCCGCCACGACGATGATGAACTTCGCGTGGTCCGGGCTCGGCAGCCTGATGGACGGACAGCGCTGGTCGGACCGGCGCCCTTGACGGACACGCTGGTCGGATCGGTGGCCCCAGGGGCCACCGCGCCGGTCAGTCCGGCGATCCCAGGGGCCGCACCTCGCCGCTCACGTGTGTGCGGCCGTCCTTCGCCGACCGCAGCTCGAAGGCCGTGCCGCGCGCCGCGTACGTCACCGCACCCGGCAGCAGCACCGGCGCCCTGAACCGCGCCGTGACGTCGACGGGCCCCCGCGCGCCGAACTCCGCGAGGCAGCGGGCCACCGTCCACATGCCGTGGGCGATCGCGCGCGGGAAGCCGAAGAGGCGGGCCGTCAGCGGGTGCAGGTGGATGGGGTTCCGGTCGCCGGACACGGCGGCGTAGCGGCGTCCCAGGTCGGCGCCGAGGCGCCACTCGGCGAGCGCGGGCAGCGGTTCGGGGGTGCCGGGAGTCTCGGGGGCGGCGGGCGTCCGCGTCCGGTGCCGGGAGAGGTACGTACTGGTCGACCGCCAGGCGGGAGCGCCGCCGTCGAGGAGCTCGGTGACGACGACGGCCTCGGTACCGCGCCGGTGGGGCCTCAACCCGGTGACGACGACGGCGAGTTCGTACGCCTGTGTCGGGGAGAGGTCGTGGTGCTGCGTGATCCCGATCGACGTGTGGACGAGGCCGAGCAGCGGCAGCGGGAAGCTGCGGGCCGCCATCAGCCGCATGGCCAGCGGGAACCCGAGGAGGTGCGGGTAGCTGACCGGCAGTTCGGGCCGGCCGGTCGGGAAGCCGCAGACCCGCTCGTAGGCGGCGAGGTGGCGGTCGCGTATCCGCAGGTCGCCGACGTGGAGCCGGGCGCCGTCCCAGGCGGCGGCCTCCCGCGGCCTCTTGAGCGGGGAGAGCACGGCTCCGCGGATCATCGCGGGGCCGAGGGAGGGCACGGACGGGAGGCTGACGGTGCGCGTCGCGGTCATGGCGGGTCCTGGGGGTCGGCTGTCGGGCGCGGGGGTGGTGGGGGCGGCGGCTCTGCGGCTACGCCCCCAGGAGGCTCTGCCCGCACACCCGCACCACCTGACCGTTCACCGCTCCGGACGCCGGTGACGCGAGCCACGACGTCGTCTCCGCCACGTCCACCGGAAGCCCGCCCTGCGCGAGGGAGTTCATCCGCCGCCCCGCCTCCCGGATGAACAGCGGCACCGCCGCCGTCATCCTCGTCTCGATGAAACCGGGGGCCACCGCGTTCACCGTGACCCCGTGCTCGGCCGCCGCGCGCGGCGCCAGCGACCGTACGAGACCGACGATGCCGGCCTTGCTCGCGGCGTAGTTGGTCTGGCCCGCGTTGCCCGCGAGCCCCGCGATGGACGCCGTCGCGACGATGCTGCCGCCGCGCCGCACCGCGCCCGACGTGAGCAGCGCGTCCGTCGTGCGCAGCACACTGCCGAGATTGACGTCGAGGACCGAACTCCAGCGCTCGGCCGGCATGTTGGCGAGGCGCCGGTCGCGCGTGATGCCCGCGTTGTGGACGAGGACGTCGAGGCCGTCGGTGAACGCGGCGATCCGCTCGCCCGCGTCCGCCGCCGTGATGTCCAACGGCAGCGCCCGCCCGCCGAGCCGCTCCGCGACCTTCGCCAGGTCCTCCTCGGCGGACGGCACATCGAGCAGGACGATCCGCGCCCCGTCCCGTACGAGGGTCTCGGCGACGGCCTCGCCGATGCCGCGCGCGGCGCCGGTGACCAGCGCGGTCCGCCCGGCGAGCGGCCGCTCGGCGTCGACGGTCGGTGTCGACTCCGCGCCGGTGGCGGCCACGTCGACGACCTGGCCGCTGACGTACGCCGACTTGGGGAGAGCAGGAAGCGCAGGGTCGACGCCGCCGCCGTCACCGGGGCCGCGAGCCGGACCAGGTTCACGGTGCGGCCGCGGCCGATCTCCTTGCCGAGGGAGCGGACGAAGCCCTCCAGAGCCTGCTGCGCCGCCGCCTGGTGGTGGTCGTCGGCGGACGGCGGCATGCCGAGGACGAGCACGCGGCCGCTCGCCGCGACGGACCGTACGACCGGATGCAGCGCGGCGTGCACCGCGGCGAGGGCGTCCGGGCCGGTGACGGCGGTGGCGTCGACGACCACCGCGGCGGGCCGCTCGGCGGTGGCGGCGACCGGGAGCCCGGTGTCGGCCAGCACGGCCGCGAGCGCCTCCCGGTGCGCCGGATCGCCGACCGTGAGGTGCAGCAACGTCCCTTCCAGAAAGGGGTGTTCGGGGCTCCAGCGGTGCAGGGGCGCGGGCTGCGGCAGGCCGAGGCGGCGGGTCAGGAAGCGGCCGGGAGCCGTGCCGGTGAAGTTCAGATAGCGGTCGGCCATTGTCCAACTCCCTGCGCGGTCGTAAATTTACTTCGGAGTAAGGTTACTCATTAGTCAGGAGTTGTCGAGATGGTACGTCCCGCGCAGTCCCCGGCGTCCCCTGCGCTGCCCCGCCGCGTCGCCGTCGTCGGCGGCAGCCGCATCCCCTTCGCGCGCTCCGACGGCCCGTACGCCACGGCCTCCAACCAGGAGATGCTGACCGCCGCGCTCGACGGCCTTGTCGGCCGGGCGGGGCTCCACGAGCCGGGCGCCGTGGGGGAGTTCGTGGCGGGCGCCGTCCTCAAGCACAGCCGGGACTTCAACCTCGCGCGCGAGACCGTGCTCGGTTCGACGCTGGACGCGCGCACCCCCGCGTACGACGTCCAGCAGGCCTGCGGCACCGGGCTCCAGGCCGTGATCGCCGCCGCCAACAAGATCGCGATGGGTCAGACCGAGAGCGCGATCGCGGGCGGCGCCGACACGGCGAGCGACGCCCCGCTCGGCGTCAACGACGCACTGCGCAAGATCCTCCTCGCCGCCCGCCGCGCGAAGTCCACCGGCGACCGGCTCAAGGCCCTCGCCCGGATCAGGCCGCAGCACCTCGTCCCCGACATCCCGCGCAACGCCGAGCCGCGCACCCACCTGTCGATGGGTGAGCACGCCGCCGTCACCGCCCGCGCGTGGGGCATCGGACGTGCGGCGCAGGACGAGCTGGCCGCCGCCAGTCACCAGCGGCTCGCCGCCGCGTACGACCGGGGCCTCCTGGACGAACTCGTCGTCCCCTACCGGGGACTTGAGCGCGACCAGAACCTGCGGCCCGGCTCGACCGTCGAGCAACTCGCCACGCTCAAGCCGGTGTTCGGGGTCAAGGGCCCCGACCCGACGATGACGGCGGGGAACTCGACGCCGCTGACGGACGGCGCCGCCGTCGTACTGCTCGCGAGCGAGGAGTGGGCACGCGGGCGCGGCCTCGAACCGCTGGCCTGTCTGACGGCCTACGAGACCGCCGCGGTCGACTTCGTGCACGGCGATGTCACCGGTGACGGCGGCGACGGACTGCTGATGGCACCCGCGTACGCCGTGCCGCGGATGCTGGAGCGGGCGGGGCTCGGCATCGAGGACTTCGACCTGTTCGAGGTGCACGAGGCGTTCGCGTCCCAGGTCCTCGCGACGCTCGCCGCCTGGGAGAAGCAGGGGCTCGCGCCGGTGGACCGGGACCGGCTCAACGTCGCCGGTTCGTCGCTCGCGACCGGCCACCCCTTCGCGGCGACCGGGGCGCGGATCGTCGCCACGCTCGCCACGCTGCTGGCCCGGCGCGGCGGTTCGGGCCGCGGGCTGATCTCGATCTGCGCCGCCGGGGGCCAGGGGGTGACCGCGATCCTGGAGCGCGCCTGAGGCGGACGGGCCCTAACTGTCGCGGCCGCCGCCGGACGGCGCCGAATGGGCCGGGTCCAGCTTCAGCATCGCCGCCTCGTCCGGCGAACCGGCCGGTGCCTGGTACGTCACCAGGCGCTGGCCGCCGGTGCGCGCCAGCTGCATCACCTCGTACGTGAGCGTCATCGCGCCCACCTTCGGGTGGTCGAACGTCTTCGTGCCGCCGCCGCGCTCCTGCACCTCGTACCGCTCCCACATCGGCCCGAACTCCGGTGACTTGACCAGGAGTTCGCCGACCAGCCCGGTCAGCCTCGGGTCGTCGGGATCGGCGCCGCCGACCGCGCGCAGATGCGCCACCGAGTGGGCGACGGTGTCCTCCCACGGCACGTACAGCGTCCGGCCGACGGGGTGCAGGAAGAGGTAGCGGGTCACGTTGCGCTGCTCCGGCGGCAGGTCCCACATGCCCGGCAGCAGCCTGCGGCCCGCCGGGTTCGCGGCCAGCATGTAGCTGAACCGGCTCACCACGTACGCCGGCAGCGGCCGCAGCGCCTCCAGCATCTGGAGCACCGAGTCGCGCACCGTGTCGTCGGGCGTGGGCCTCGGTTCCGAGAGCCGCCCCGAGGCCAGTTCGGCCAGGTCGTGGAGGCGCTCGTGGGCGTCGCCGCGCAGCCGCAGGGCCCGCCCGATGGCGTCGATCACCGCGGTCGACGGGTTCGTCTCGCGGCCCCGCTCCAACCGCGTGTAGTAGTCGACGCTCACGCCCGCGAGCGTCGCCAGCTCCTCACGGCGCAGGCCCGGCGTGCGGCGCAGCCCGGTCCCCGCGGGCAGACCGGCCTCGGCCGGGGTGACCTGGGCCCTGCGGGCCCGCAGATAGCGGCCCAATTCCGTGATCTCAGCCATGTGTTCCATTGTCCACGGGCCGCCGGTGCCGTGCGGGGGTGTGTCAGGGCCTGGAACGCGGGACCCCGGTGAGGCGCGGCCTGCCACCCGGGCGCGAATCCGGAGAGAGTGGCTCTTGTCGCGGGTGGCTGGGGGGTTCGGAGCCCAGGGAGCGCATGTCGCAGGGCCGCGGCCCGAGCTCCCCACCCACCCGCTCGTTCCGTCCGTTCCGCGCCCAGGGAGGCCCGCGTGACATCCACCATCGACACCGAAGCCGGCATCGACACCGGTACCGGCGGAGGGCCCCTGACGGGGGCCCGCCCGGGTGTCACCCGCAGTGGCGCGGCCCTGGTCGCGGCGCTGCTCGGCTTCACCGTCATCACCATCGACGTGTCCGCCGTGAACATCGCCCTGCCCGACATCCGTTCGTCGCTGGACAGCAGCATGACGGGGCTCCAGTGGGTCGTCGACGCGTACACGCTGATGTTCGCCGGCCTGATGCTCTCTGCCGGAGCGCTCGCCGACCGGGCCGGGGCGCGCCGCGCCTACGCCTGGGGCGTCGGCCTGTTCACGCTCGCGTCGCTGGCCTGCGCCGTCGCGCCCGGCATCGGGACGCTCGTCGCGGCCCGCGTGGTGCAGGGCGGGGCGGCGGCGATCGTCATGCCGTCCTCGCTCGCGCTGATCCGGCAGGCGTACGACGACGCGCGGCGCAGGGCGCGGGCCATCGCGCTGTGGACCGTCGGCGGCTCCGTCGCGATGGCGGCGGGCCCGGTGCTCGGCGGCGTCCTGACGGAGACCGTCGGCTGGCGCGCCGTGTTCTTCGTCAACCTCCCCCTGGGCGCCGTGATCCTCGTCCTGCTCACCCGCGTCGCACCGTCCACCCGGCGGCCCGCCCCGCTGGACGTGCCCGGACAGGTGTCGGCCGTGCTGGCCCTCGCCGGACTGGCCTTCGCGGTGATCGAGGGCGGCCACGCGGGGTGGACGTCGGCGCCGGTTCTGAGCTCGCTCGGCGTCGCGGTCCTCGCCGCGATCGCCTTCTACGTCACCGAGAAGCACCACCGCGCGCCGATGGTCCCGCTGTCGATGCTGCGGCAGCGCACGGTCACGGTGTCCCTGGCGGTCGGCTTCGCGATCAACGTCGGGTTCTACGGCCTGATCTTCCTGCTCGGCCTGTACCTCCAGCAGGCGCGCGGCATGTCCGCGGTGGCCGCGGGTCTGGTCTTCGTCCCGCTCGCCGTGATCATCACGTCGACGAACCTGGTCTCGCCGCGCATGGCCGAGCGCTTCGGGCGCCGCCCGGTCATCGTCATCGGCCAACTCGTCCTGTCCCTGGCCATGTTCGTGCTGATCCCGGTCGGCGTCGACACGCCCCTGTGGCTGCTGCTCGTGCTGCTCGTGCCCACCGGTCTGGGCGGGGCGTTCGCGGTCCCCGCGGTCACGGCGATGCTGATGGACTCCGTCCCCGGGCCGCGCGTCGGTACGGCTTCCGGGCTGCTCAACGCGCTGCGGCAGACGGGTGGGGCGCTGGCCGTGGCCGTGTTCGGCGCGCTGGTGGCCGGGGCCGGCGACGGGTTCTCGCTGAGCGGGATGCGGGTGAGCCTGATGATCGCGGGCGGTGTCCTGTGTGTGACGGCGGGCCTGGCGTGGTGGCTGCTGCCGCGCCGGGCGGACTCCTGAGACGCGGGGCGGTCGCGGTTCTTCGCGCCCCGGCTCAGAGGCCCCGCGCGTAACGGCCCGGCGGAACCCCCACCACCCGCTTGAAGTGCCGGGTCAGATGCGACTGGTCGTAGAAGCCGACCGCCGCCGCGACCTCGCCGGCCGGCTGCCCGTCGAGCAGCAGCCGACGCGCCCGGTCCACGCGCCGCGCCATCAGGTACTGGTGCGGCGCGATCCCGTACGCCGCGCCGAACGACCGCACGAGGTGCGCCGGGTGCGCGTGCACCAGAGCCGCCGCCTCCGCCAGGTCGATGCCCTCGACGAGCCGCGCGTCGAGCAGGTCGCGCAGCGAGGCGGCCACCCGCCGGTCCGGCTCGGGACCGCGCCGCTCGGCGAGGCGCGGCCGCAGGCGGGTACGCAGCCGCTCGCCGACGAGCGTCAGCCGGGCGGCCGCCTCCAGCTCGTCGCCGGGGTGCGCGAGCGCGGTGTGCAGCTGCCCGATCCGGTGCCGCAGCAGCGGGTCCACCAGGTCGGGGCTGTCCACGGCGGGCCCGACGAGCGACGCGTCGAGCGGTCCGGCCCCCGGGTCGAGGTACAGGACCCGCTTGCGGAAGCCGCCCGGCGTGGCCGCCGAGCCGTTGTGCGGGACCTGCGGCGGCAGCAGCGAGACCGTGCCGAGCGGCGTGCCGTGCTCGTGCCGCTCCAGGTCGTAGCGGACGGCGCCCTCGTCCACGATCAGCAGCGTCCAGGTGTCGTGGACGTGCATCGGGTACGCGTGCCGCGTGAAATGGGCGTGGAAGACCTCCGCGACGCCCCGCACCCGAGGGCGCCACGCGGTGATCTCCTCGCGCGGCGAGGTTCCGTCGGGCGCCATGCAAAGAACGTACAAGACCGGGCGGGGGAGCGGTCGGCAGTCTCGTCCCATGAGCACAGACACCGCCCCGGCCCCCTCGGGGACGCCGGAACCGCAGGCCCCCGTCCGCTTCGACACCAAGATCGCCGTACTGCTCCGTGACGACCTGGAGACCTGGCAGCGGCTGAACGTGACCGCCTTCCTCGTGAGCGGTCTGGGCTCCGAGCTCCCCGAGGTCGTCGGGGAGCCGTACGCGGACGCCGACGACACCCCGTACCTGCCGATGTTCCGGCAGCCGGTGCTCGTCTTCGAGGGCGGCAAGGAGACGCTGAAGGCCGCGCACGAACGCGCCCTGCGCCGTGGCCTGCCCCGCTCGGTGTTCACCTCCGATCTGTTCGCCACCGGCAACGACCGGGACAACCGCGCGGCCGTGCGCGCCGTCGCCACCGCCGATCTCGACGTCGTGGGGATCGCCGTCCACGGGCCGCGCAACGCGGTCGACAAGGTCCTCAAGGGCGCGCGCATGCACCCGTAGGAGTACGGCGTACGGCACGGCCGGTGGGGCGGGCTACGGGAGGCCGGCCAGGCGCAGCAGCCCCGTGACGGCGGCCGCCGCGACGACGACCACGGCGAACGGCGCCCGCCGCCACGCGAGCACCCCGCCCACGACGACCCCGGCGGGCCGCGCCCACCCGGCGAACTCGTGCCCCGCCGTCAGCGCCCCCGTTGCCAGCAGCGCGACGAGCAGCACGGTCGCTCCCGCGCCGAGCAACTCCCGTATCCGGTCCGGCAGTTCCACCCGGCCCTGCAGGACGGGACCGGCCAGCCGGAAGGCGTACGTGCCGACGGCGAGCGCGAGGACGGCGACCAGCTGGGCGTTCACCGGGACCACCGCCGGGAGGACAGCAGCGACAGCCCGGCGAGCGCGAGCAGCACGGGCGCCCCGGACGGCAGGAACGGGGTGGCGGCGACCGCGACGGCGCCCCCGGCCGCGGCGGCCCGCCGCACCCCGCGGCTCTCCCGCAGCGCGGGCAGCACCAGCGCGAGCAGCACCGCGGGGAAGGCCGCGTCGAGCCCGAACCGATCGGTGTCGCCGAGGGCGGCTCCGGCGAGCGCGCCGCCGAGCACGCTCACGTTCCAGGCGGCGAAGAGGCCGACGCCCGCCACCCAGAAGGCGGTCCTGCGCTGCTCCGGATCGGTCCGGGCCAGCACGAACGCGGCCGTCTCGTCCGTCACCAGATGCGCCCCGACCAGCCGGGCCGGCCACGATCGCCCGAGTGCGTCGGCGACGGCGAGGCTGAAGGCGGCGGTACGGGTGTTGAGCAGCAGCCCGGTGGCGGCGGCCGCGACGGGCCCGCCCCCGGCCACCAGGATCCCCACCGCGCTGAACTGCGCCGACCCCGCGAACACCACCAGGGACATCAGCACCGGCAGCCACACGGGCAGCCCACCGGCGACGGCGACGGCCCCGAACGAGACGCCGACGACGGCGTCGGCGAGGCAGACGAGCGCGACGTCCCGCACCAGCCGCGGGTCCAGGGCGGCGGTGCGCGGGCGCGGACCGCGCGCTCGGCGGGACGGGCCGGAGGCGCGGCGGGACGAACCGGCCGTCCGGCGAAGCGAACCGACTGTTCGGTGGAGCGGGCTGAGTGTTCGGTACGGCGAACGCATAGGGCGAGCATGCGACCGTCGCTGGCCGTTCGTCAAGCCGAACGATAGGCTCGCCACACCGAACGATCGGCCTCAGGAGCGCAGCCATGACCCACCCGGATCCGGTGAGTGACGCCGGTCGTCTGCCCCTCGACCGCATCGCCGCGGCCCTGCGCCGCGAACGCACCCGGGCCGGCCTCTCCCTCTCCGAGCTGGCCAAGCGGGCGGGCATCGCCAAGTCCACGCTCTCCCAGCTGGAGGCGGCGAACGGCAAGCCGGGCCTGGAGACGATGTGGGCGCTGAGCGTCGCCCTGGACGTCCCGCCGAGCACCCTCCTCGACCCGCCGCGCCCCACGGTCCACGTGATCCGCAAGGGCCAGGGCCCGGCCGTCCCCTCCGAACTGGCCGACTACAGCGCGACGTTGCTGTCCGCCAGCCCGCCGGGCGCCCGCCGCGACCTCTACTTCCTCCAGGTCGAGCCGGGCAGCGCCCGCGACTCGGACCCGCACCAGCACGGCACCACCGAGCACATCGTCGTCGCCACGGGCCGTGTCCTGGCCGGCCCGCAGGACGCCCCGGTGGAGCTGGCCGCGGGCGACTACCTCTCCTACCCCGGCGACGTCCCGCACACCTGCCGGGCCCTGGAGCCCGGCACCACCTGCGTCCTGCTCATGCAGCACACGTAGGCCCTAGCATCGGCGGCCCTCGCGGACCACCGATGATCCGACGGCGATCCGGGAGCGGTCGCCGGGAGACGCGAGGGCTGGCGGGTGACGCATGGGCTTCCACGAGCGCTCCGCCGAGGGGGCCCGACCCACGCAAGGCAGGAGCCCCGTCTTCCCGCCGACCGGGGTCGGTGGGGAGCGGGGCTCCTTGGGTACTGCTCTAGGTTCCGGATCAGGTCACGGCACCTGCCGTGAGATCACGAAGGGACTAGGCGGGGGTGACGTTCTCCGCCTGCGGGCCCTTCGGGCCCTGCGTGACGTCGAAGGTCACGGCCTGGTTCTCCTCGAGGGAGCGGAAGCCGTTCGCGTTGATCGCCGAGTAGTGGACGAAGACGTCCGGGCCGCCGCCTTCCTGGGCGATGAAGCCAAAGCCCTTTTCAGCGTTGAACCACTTCACGGTTCCGGTAGCCATAAGCCCTCCTATGGGCCAAAGGGTCGCCCTGCTCCAGAACCTGCATATGCAAAAGTCTGAAAACGACGAGAGCCCGCGGTCACATGCTCCGCAGGCTCTGTACTGCAAGGGAAACCAAACTGCAACTTGCGGCGAGCCTAGCACGCAGGCAGCCGAACGCAATAGAGGGCAAGATCACGTCACCCGGAGGTTTGATGGGGGCTTGGTGCGGGTTGACCGTGTCGTCCCCCGACCCGAAGCCTGCACCGTACCGCACGAGGTCTAGCCTCGCCGATGTGGACAATTCTCCCGAGACCCAGCATGAGACACCCACGGCCGCGCGGCGCATCCGGCCGCGCGTCGGCCACATCCAGTTCCTGAACTGCATGCCCCTCTACTGGGGGCTCGCACGGACGGGCTCGCTCCTCGACTTCGAGCTGACGAAGGACACCCCGGAGAAGCTCAGTGAGCAGCTGGTCAAGGGCGACCTGGACATCGGTCCGATCACCCTCGTCGAGTTCCTGAAGGCCGCCGACCAGCTCGTCGCCTTCCCCGACCTGGCCGTCGGCTGCGACGGCCCCGTCATGTCCTGCGTGATCGTGTCGCAGGTCCCGCTCGACCAGCTCGACGGGCGTCGCGTCGCGCTCGGCTCCACCTCGCGTACGTCGGTGCGGCTGGCGCAGCTGCTGCTCGCCGAGCGCGTCGGCGTACGGCCCGACTACTACACGTGCCCGCCCGACCTGGGCCTGATGATGCAGGACGCCGACGCGGCGGTGCTCATCGGGGACGCGGCGCTGCGGGCCAACCTGCACGACGCGCCCCGGCTCGGGCTCCAGGTGCACGACCTGGGCGCCATGTGGAAGGAGTGGACGGGACTGCCGTTCGTCTTCGCGGTGTGGGCGGCGCGCAAGGAGTACGCGGCGCGCGAGCCGGAGATCACCGGCAAGGTGCACGAGGCGTTCCTCGCCTCGCGGGACGTGTCCCTCGAAGAGGTCACCAAGGTCGCCGAGCAGGCGGCCCGCTGGGAGGTCTTCGACGAGGCGGTTCTGGAGGAGTACTTCACGACCCTCGACTTCCGGTTCGGCCCGGCCCAACTGGAAGGCGTCACGGAGTTCGCGCGGCGGGTCGGACCGACGACGGGATTTCCCGCCGACGTGAAGGTCGAACTGCTCGCTCCTTGAGTGCGTCGTGTTCCTTTGTGGGGCCCGTGCGGAATTCGGCGCGGTCCGCCGGTGGAATTCCGGTGAACGGTATTGCCGATTTCCGTGCGGCCTGCGTGGAATCGAGGTGAACGGACGGTATTCGTGCCGCAGGGCTACTCTGCTGGGGCGCGCGTGCCGTACGGGGGAGACCGGGGGAGGTTCACCAGCATGCAACCGCTACAGGCCGACGAGCCGACGACGGTGGGTCCCTACCGGCTGCTCGGGCGGCTCGGGCACGGCGGAATGGGCCGCGTGTACCTGGGCCGCAGCGCCGGCGGGCGGACCGTCGCCGTGAAGGTGGTGCATCCGCACTTCGCGCTCGACGACGAGTTCCGGGAGCGCTTCCGGCGCGAGGTGGACGCGGCGCGGCGGGTCGGCGGGGCGTGGACGGCGCCGGTGCTCGACGCGGACCCCGAGGCGCGGGTGCCGTGGGTGGCGACCGGATTCGTCGCCGGGCCCTCCCTCGCCCAGGCGGCGGGGTCGGGGCACGGGCTTCCCGAGCACTCCGTACGGGTCCTCGGCGCGGGCCTCGCGGAGGCGCTGGCCGCGGTGCACGGGCTCGGCCTGGTCCACCGTGACGTGAAGCCGTCGAACGTGCTGCTCACGGTCGACGGGCCGCGCCTCATCGACTTCGGCATCGCGCGGGCCACGGACGGCACCGCCTCCCTCACCTCCACCGGCGTCTCCATCGGCTCGCCCGGCTACATGTCGCCCGAGCAGATCCTCGGCAGGGGTGTCACCGGCGCCGCCGACGTCTTCTCGCTGGGCGCCGTCCTCGTGTACGCGGCGACCGGCGACTCCCCCTTCCCCGGCGACTCCTCCGCCGCGCTGCTCTACAAGGTCGTCCACGAGGAGCCCGAACTGGGCGCGCTGACCGGCGAGTTGCGTGAGGTCGCGGCGGCCTGCCTGGCCAAGGACGCGGCCGCGCGGCCCACCCCCGAAGAGGTCGCCCGGCGGCTCGCTCCCGAGGGCGCGGCCCGGCTCGTCGCGGCGGGCTGGCTGCCCGGGGCGCTGGTGGAGCAGGTCTCGCGCAGCGCCGTACAGCTCCTCGACCTGGAGGGCACCCCCGCCGAGGCCCCCGCCTCGGGGCCGGTCGGCTTCAGCAGCCCCTCGGTGAACGGGAGTTCGCCGCCCCGGGCGCCTTCGGGCCGCCCGACCCGTCGTACGCGTCCGCCCTCCCGCGCCGCGCACCGAGGTCCCCGCGGAGGACGCCAGGCCGGGCCGGCTGTCCGTGTCCGTATCGGCGACGTCGACCCCGGCGACCGAGAACGGCCGCGGGCGCAGGGTGAGTTGCTCGGTCGCCCTGGCCGTGGCCGGCGCGCTGGCGGCGGTGACGGTGGGCGGCATCCTCGTCGTGAACATGCTGCCCGGTGACGGGGGGAGCAACGACGCGGGCAGCGACACCGGGGCGCGTCCCACGGCGTCCTCGGCCCCGTCGGACGCGGCGGGAGTGCCGACGTTCTACGTCGGCACGTGGGAGGGCCGGGCCACCACGGACCTGGGCACCTCGACCGACACCTACCGCGTCGAGCTGGAGGACGCCGCCGTGGGGGAGAAGGTGGGCACCGTGACCTCGACCGACCTCCTGGGCCTGGAGTGCGTCGACGTGCTGACCCTGACGTCCGTCACCGGCAGGGAACTCGTGGCCGCGGGCGAGGGAGCGCCGGACAACGGCGGCAACTGCGCCAAGGGCGCCCACACCGTGCGCCTGACCCGCGACGGCGCCTCGCTGACGTACACCTCGCGGTACCCGAACGCGGGCAATCCCACCGCCGACCTGAAGCGGGTGGAGCAGTAACCGTGCCGCTGATCCTCCTCGCCGCCCTCTGGGGCGCGGTCACCGGACTGCTCCTGGCCCGCCCCGCCCACCGCCTCTCCGTACCGGCGGGGGAGCCGTGGCGCACGGCCCGCGGCTGGGTCGGGGCCGGGGCGGGGTCCGGGAAGCTCGCCGTGGTCGGCGCGGGCGCCTGCGCGCTGCTCGCCGCCGCCACCGGTACCCGTCCGGAGCTGGCGGCCTGGCTGCTGCTCGTGCCGGTCGGGGTGCTGCTGGCCACCGTCGACTTCGCCGTGCACCGGCTGCCGGACGTGCTGACGCTGCCGCTGGCCGGGCTCGCGCTGCTCGCGCTCGGCGGGGCCGCGCTGCTCCCGAGCCCGGCGGATCGTGGCGCGGGGCCGTGCTCGGCACCCTCGGCCTGGGCGGCGGGTACCTGGTCCTGCTCCTCATCCATCCGCAGGGCATGGGGTTCGGGGACGTGAAGCTGGCGCTCGGGCTCGGGGCGGCGCTCGGCTGGTACGGGTGGGGGGTGCTGTTCATCGGGGCGTTCGCGGGCGTGCTGTTCAACGGCCTGTACGCGCTGGTCCTGGTCGTCGCCCGGCGCGCGGGCAGGAAGAGCGAGATCCCGTTCGGGCCTTTCATGATCCTCGGGGCCTACACGGGGGTTCTGCTGGGTGCCCTGGCCGCCTGACGTACGCTGAGATTTCAGCTCCACACCCTGAGAAACACTCCGAAAGGGGCACGCCCGGTGACCGAGAAGGCCGCGCAGCAGGCACTGATCGCCGTACTCGACCGCGCCGCCGCCGGTGGGCGCATCACCCCTGAGGAGGCTGTCGAGCTCTACCGGGACGCCCCGCTGCACGCCCTCGGCGCCGCCGCCGACGCCATCCGCCGCCGCAAGTACGCGGGCATCGAGCACATCGCCACGTACATCATCGAGCGGAACATCAACTACACGAACGTGTGCGTCACGGCGTGCAAGTTCTGTGCCTTCTACGCGGCCCCCAAGGACACGAAGAAGGGCTGGTCGCGCGACCTCGACGACATCCTGCGCCGCTGCGCGGAGACGATCGAGCTCGGTGGCACGCAGATCATGTTCCAGGGCGGGCACCACCCGGACTACGGCGTCGAGTACTACGAGGAGCACTTCTCCGCCATCAAGAAGGAGTTCCCGCAGCTCGTCATCCACAGCCTGGGGGCGAGCGAGGTCGAGCACATGGCCCGGATCTCCAAGGTGTCGGTGGAAGAGGCCATCCAGCGCATCCACAGCGCCGGGCTCGACTCCTTCGCCGGCGCCGGCGCCGAGCTGCTGCCCGAGCGGCCGCGCAAGGCCATCGCCCCGCTGAAGGAGTCCGGCGAGCGCTGGCTGGAGATCATGGAGACCGCCCACAACCTGGGCGTCGAGTCGACCTCCACCATGCTGATGGGCACCGGCGAGACCAACGCCGAGCGCATCGAGCACCTGCGCATGATCCGTGACGTACAGGACCGGACGGGCGGCTTCCGCGCCTTCATCCCGTACACGTACCAGCCGGAGAACAACCACCTCAAGGGCCGTACGCAGGCGACGCTCTTCGAGTACCTGCGGATGATCGCGATCGCCCGGATCTTCCTGGACAACGTCCAGCACATCCAGGGCTCGTGGCTGACCACCGGCAAGGAGGTCGGCCAGCTGTCGCTGCACTACGGCGCCGACGACCTCGGCTCGATCATGCTGGAGGAGAACGTCGTCTCCTCGGCCGGTGCCAAGCACCGCTCCAACCGCATGGAGATCATCGACCTGATCAGGAAGGCCGGCCGGGTGCCCGCCCAGCGCGCCACGACGTACGAGCACCTCGTCGTGCACGACGACCCGGCGAACGACCCGGTCGACGACCGCGTCGTCTCCCACATCTCGTCCACCGCGATCGAGGGCGGCACGGCCCACCCCGAGCTCAAGCTCGTCTCCACGAACTGAGGCCCCGCGCACACGTGTTGACACTTCACGCCACCGACGCGGACGGGTCGGCCGTCCTCGTCGACGGCGAGTACGTCACGGCGCTCGGCCCGTACGAGGACCTGGCCGCCGCCCACCCGTCCGCCCGGGTGCGGCGCTGGCCCGGCATCCTCACGCCCGGACTGCTCAACCCGTACGGCCCGGAGATCCTGGAGCACACGTACCACCCCGATCCGCGCGAGTCCGAGACGTACGGGACCACCCCGATCGGCGGTGAGCGGGCGCGGCAGATCTTCCGCGCCGACCCCTCGCGGCTCGGCGCCAGCGCCCGGCGCGGCGTGCAGCGGCTGTTCGCGCACGGCACGGTGGCCCTCGCCGGGGAGCTGCGGGCCAAGGCGGTCCTGGAGGTGGCGCGGCGCTCCGGGCTCGTGTTCGGCGGCCGCCCCGACCGGCTCCCCGGGCCGGTCTCGCTCTCCCCGCGGCCGATGGTCCTGCTGCCCGCGCTCACCGTGGGCGGACCCGCGCGGTTCGCGGTGTTCGACGTGGCGGACCGGGCGGACCTGGTGCGGCGCGGGGCCGCGACGTGCGTGGCGACCGTGATCGGCGGACGGCTGGTGTACCGGGCGCGCTGAGGCGCCGGGCGTCAGGGGACGGTGGGCCCGCTCAGATAGCGGCCGGCCGCGTCGTACGGCCAGGCGTTGGCGACACAGCCCAGCAGGCCCTTGATCTGCTGCATCATCGCGGGCGCGGGGCGTCCGGGACCCGGGCACGTCTCGTGGCCGTGGCCGAGCCAGTGGCCGACCTCGTGGTTGACGATCAGGGCGCGGTACTCGTGCAGCGGGCCGGGGAACCGCGGGGAGCCGAGCTGCCAGCGCCGCAGGTTCACCATCACGGCGGAGCCGCCGCTGCAATTGACCTCGCCGTGCGTGTTCAGGCCGTAGGCCGCGCACAGCCGGTCCGTGGTGGCCGGGGTCGCGATCCGGATCACCAGGCCCGCGGAACCGTCGGCGACCTGGTGGAACGTGTGGGCGCCGCCGTGCGCCCAGCCGCGCGGGTCCGCGAGGATCCCGGCGATCTCGGCCGCGGCGCGGTCGGGTCCACGCCGCTGCCGTCCTCCACCTCGACGCGGTAGCGGCTGCCGCCGGACGCGGTGGACGCCGCCGCGCGGGCGACGGTGAAGGTGCCACGGCCGGTGCCGGGCACGGCGGCCGTGGACGCCTTCGCGGAGGGCTTGGCCGGTGACGCCGCGTGGGTCGCTTCTGGTGACGCCGTCTTCGAGGGGCTCGCCGTTGACGGGGACGCCTCCGCCGGATGCGGCGACGCTGTGGCGTCCGGTGCCGAACGGGCCGTCGTTGGCTCCGCCGCGGTCAGTGTCCCGTGCGGGAGCGGCGCCCAGCGGAACGCGGCGACCGCGGCCATCGCGACGGCCGCGAGGACGAGGGCGACGAGCACGCCACGGCCGCGGCGCGACGCGGGTCCTCGGCGCTCCCGCGGGCGGCGGTCCGGCGAAGAGGGCGGCCGGCGGGGCGCGTTGGAGCCGTTCCCCGCCGGCCTGCTCAGGAGGAGCGTGTCCTCGCTCGGGGGTGCGGGGCGGTCAACCGGCACGGTCCGCCCCTTCGGTGAGCACCGGATTCCGGTCGGCGTCCCGTACCAGCTTCTGGAACGCGGCGCCGCTCGCCGCCTCGGTCAACTGCTCCACGGTCACCGGCAGGGGCGCCGAGCCGTGCGGGTCGGGCGACACCGTCAGGGACACCTCGCTGTCGCCCTCGCGGAACTGGAGCGAGATCTCGCTGCCGCCGCCCGCCGCCGCGGGCAGCGTGTAGGCGTGCGCCGTCCGCCCGTCGGTGAGCCGGGTGGCACGGCACGTCAGGCCCTTCTCGGGGGCGTCCTCGCACGCGCGCAGGGCCGCGCCCGGCGCCCGCCGCACGGTCAGCGCGACCGGGTAGGACCGCTCGCCGGAGCGCGCCACGAACGACCGCACGTCGTCCGCGCCCGCCGGGGAGACCCGGCCCAACGCGGCCGGCAGCGCCGCGTCGAGGGCCCCCGCCGCCTTCATCCGGTACGCGGTGAGCCGCACGTCCTCGTCCGTCCCGGACGCCGGGGCCGACGACGCGGCGGACGGCGCACCCGCCGGGTCCGCGGCGCCGTGCGACGGGGAGCCGGACAGCGAGGGCAGCCAGGCGGCGCCGACGGCCACGGCGGTGACCGCCGCGAACGCCGCGCCCGTCTTCACGGCCCGCGCCCTGGCCCGGCGCCCGCGGCCCAGCTGCTGAGCCCGCGGCACCAGGTCGGGCAGCGGCGGCAGGTCCTCGGCCGCCCGGGACAGGGCGGACCTGAACAGCGCCGCGTCCTGGTCCTCGTACTCCTCGTGCTGAGATTTCGTGTTCACGACCGGTGTCAACTCCCGCTGGAGTACTCGTGGGCGTCGCCCAGGCGGGCGCGCAGGCGGGTCAGGGAGCGTGAGCACTGGCTCTTGACCGTGGACTCGCTGCACCGCAGCAGCGACGCGACGGACTCCACGCTCAGGTCCTCCCAGTAGCGCAGCACCACCATCGCCCGTGCGCGGGGCGGCAGTTCGTCGAGGAGCGCGAGGAGCGTGACCCGCAGATCGGCGTGGTGGGCCGGCTGGGTCTCGGTGCGCGCGGCGCTGCGCGTGTGGGCCAGCAGGTCGCGCAGGGTGCGACGGCGTTCGGCGACGTACGTGCGGACCAGGACGGTCTTGGCGTACGCGTCGATGTTGTCGGCCCTGCTCGCCTTCCGCCAGTGCTGGAACAGTTTGGCGAGCGTCGTCTGGGCCAGGTCCTGCGCGCCCTCGGCGCTGCCGCACAGCAGATAGGCCGTCCGGTAGAGGCGGCGCTGGCCGACTCTGGCGTACTCCTCGAAGGACGCGGCGCCCCGGTCGGCCGAGGTGCCCCCGCGGCCCGAGCCGTCGGCCGGGCTCGCGGTGTCGGCGTGGGTGGCCGTCCCTGCCGGCATCCCGCCCCCCTTCTCGCTCATCGCTGCGCGCTCTCCCGTGTTCGGCTTCCACACTCTTCAGAGCGCCGCCGCCCCGGAAAGGTTGAAGTCGAATTTCCGGCGGCCCGCGACGGGCTCATCCGGGGCTGTCGCACGACACGGGAACAGCGGAGACGTCACCGTCGAGACCTCGCGGCTTTGCGAAGGCGTCTGCGCAGGAGAGGCAGACCGACGGGATGCCCTGCCGGTTCATGGCGGACAGAAGGCACAGGCCGAGCCTGCTCAGGCCGCCGATCTTGGCCCGTAGATTGGTGATATGGAATTTCACCGTCCGCGGCGCCATATGCAGAAGCGCGGCGATCTCCATGTTCGACGGAGCGCAGTACAGCGTCGCGAGAACGCGCTCTTCCGTCGGTGTCAGCGTTAAGTCGGGAGCGACGATGAGAGCTGTGGCAGGGCTCGCGTCGGATAGTGCATCCGGCCCATCGGCGCTGCCATGACCAGCACAGATAATGCAGCTGAGTGACAAGATCCCCCCCCGGGTCTTGGTTTGGCGACGGGAATCTAGCACGGGGGATTCCGCCGCCGACCGCCTCTGCGGGTCACCGGAAGGGGATGGTCCGGATAGTTTTGCCAGTCCTCAGGCGGTCAGTTCGGCCGCCCTGCGCAGTCGGTCCTGCGACTGCTTCCTGAGGAGTTCCAGCGTCTCGCCATTCTTGTCGAGAAGGCGTTTCTGATAGGCACTCTGCACCGCGAAACGAATTCCCGAATAATTCACGTCGGCCTTGCAGCGCACGTCTGCCTTTGCTGCCGCGATCGCCTTGGGCGTGTTCCGCGCGTCGTCCGCGATGCCGAGGTCCCGGGTGACCGACGCCGGGTCGGCGGTGGTGTAGCCGGCCTTCGCCATGCAGCCGGACCAGGCCTTGGTGGCCTTCTTCACGCGGGAGTCGCTGAGCGCGCGGGACTCGGCCTCCGCCCGGAGGTTGAAGACGTACATCACGTCGACAGCGTCCGCCTTGGGGGCGTACAGATCGAGGAACGCTTCCCGCGAGCAACCCCCGACGGGAACGTCCTTGCCGTTCACCACGAAACCGCTCTTCTTCGCCCGGGAATCGGCCAGGCTCATCGGGACCTTGCCGCCCCGGGCGCTGCCGTCGCCCTTCTTCCCGTCCGGTCCCGTCAGCACCTGCTCGCCCGTCGCGCCCAACTGCGAGGCGGGCCGCTTCTGCGGTGTCCCGCCGCTGCGCGGGGGCTCGGCGTAGCCGTAGCGCGCCGCGTCACCGGCGTCAACGAGGCCGAAAATCTTCGCGTTTGGCTGGGACTTGGCGGTGGCCGCGGGTGCCGGGGCGGCGTAGTCGAAGCCGTAGCGCTTCATGCACTTCGTGACGAGGACGTTCTGCGCGGCGTCGAGCTGGCGGATCTCGGTGGCCGAGCGCTCGTACGCGTCGAGCGGGAAGACGAGCCCCGCGGTCTCGGTGAGCTCGCGCACCTTCCCGAGCGGCGGCTCGCCCTTGCCGTCGTCCCCCGAGTCGCTCTGCGAGGCGGCGCAGCCGGACAGCGCCAGGACGGCGGCGACGGCCGTGAGGCGGGCGAGGAGGAGGCGTCCGGAGGGTGCGGGCATGGGGCGTCCTTGTATCGGGGGAACGGGAGAACAGCGGTATCGGGGTGGCCCCGGCCGGGCGGTAGTGTGCGCGAACCGCTGTCCTGCCCGGCTCCAACGGGCAGGACAGCGGCTGGTGCGTCGGGTGTCACCCCGGGTGGTTCAGACGGCCGGCCTTACGGGACCGGTCAGTTGGCGTCGAAGGGGTACGCCGAGGTGATCGTGTTCTTGAAGGTGCTGGACGCGTTGCCGACGTAGCCGGCCGGCAGGTTGCCCTCGGAACCCGTGGCGTCGCTGCCGGTGTACACGTACCAGCGGTAGGTGTCGTTGTTGTGGTACGAGGCGGTGTTGTTGTTCGTCGACTGGCCCTGGCCGTTGCAGGAGCCGACGAACGCCTTGAAGTAGTCCCCGCTGAAGTTCGTGTCCGAGGAGTACAGGTCGAAGACGCAGCCGCCCTGGTCGGAGTTGTAGTACAGGCCGAACTCGCCACCGTCGAGGTAGCCGTCCTTCGGCGCGTACACCGCGAAGGCGCTGCCCGCGGTCGCCAGACCGGCACCGGTCAGAGCGGTCACGGCGAGCGCGAGGGTGGCGGCGCGGCGGCCGAATGTGGACTTCAACATGCTGGATTCCCTGTTCTCTTGTGCTTCCTGAGGTACCTGTGAACGCGTTCGTTCGAAGCCAAGCCGAGCGGGCGCCGGGCGTCTACTGGCCTTCGGGGCAGTAGACGGCGCCGGGTGGCGGGGCTAGTTTCGGCGTGCGGAGAACGGCCGCCTGTGCGGTGAACGTCCCTGCTCCGCAGGCGAGTTGGCGGGGTGTACGGACTCACGGGCCGAGGTGCCGGCCGAGAGCGCGCCCCGCGCCGACCTCTTCGTTCCCCCGCCGGCCTGTCCTCGGCCCGGCCTGCCCCAGGAGCCCCCATGCGTGCCATGACCCGTACCGCCAGGCTGGCTTCGGCCCTCTTCGTCGCCGCCCTGCTGAGCGCCGGCTGCGCCGGGGGCGGTGACGACGAGGCCGGGGCCGGCGGGAAGTCGACGGTCGCCGCCGACGACCAGGACGCCCCGAGCCCTGCCGAGACCCAGGACACGGACCAGGCCGCCTATTTGGACTGCCTCGCGGCAGCCGGGGTGAAGCTCACGACGACGTCCGAGGGCGTACGGCAGGTCGACAAGGACCATGTGAGCGCCGCGACGCTGAAGGGGGCGGAGCAGAAGTGCGTGGACAAGCTGCCCGCGACGGCCGGGGGCGGCGGCGACGGAGCGGTCTCCGCCCAGCGGCTCGCCAAGGCGCGCAAGGCGAGCGCGTGTGTACGCGGCGAGGGCTTCCCCGACTATCCGGACCCCGACCCGAAGACGGGCGAGATCCCGGTGACCGAGGACCTCGCCAAGTCCCTCAAGGGAGACCCGAAGCTGGTCGCGGCGCTCCAGAAGTGCGGCGGCAAGTCCGGGTCCAACGGCGGCGGCAAGATCGGCGGCTGAACCGTGCGCACCCGGACCGGCCGGCGTCCGGTTCCGGCCGACCGAACGAAGGAACTGCGAGGCGTGGTGGTGGAGATGGGCGACGGCGAGGGCGACGCGGGCATCGCCGACGAGAGCGCCGGGGGTGCCGAGAGCGGGAGCGGGTCCGGCGCCGACGGTGGCGCGGCGCCCGGCGGCCGGCTGTCCCGGCGGCGGCGCTGGGTGACGGGCCTCGTCGTGGGCGCCGTGGTGCTGGCCGGCGGCGGGGTCGGCGCGGCCACGCTGATCAAGTCGCCGTCGCAGGCGGCCGCCGACGCGCGGCCGCCCGCCCCCAGCGTGCTGACCGCCGACGTGGAGTACCGGGTCCTCGCCTCCACGGTGATCACCCGCGGGCAGGTCACGGCCGGCCAGTCGGTGCAGGTCGCCCCGCAGATCTCCGGCGGCGAGGGATCGGGCGCCCCGGTGGTCACCAAGGTGGGCGTCGGTGTGGGCGACACCGTCCGGGCGGGACAGGTGCTCCTCGAAGTGTCGGGGCGGCCCGTGATCGCGCTCCCCGGCCGGGTCCCGGTCTACCGCGACCTCAAGCCCGGCGCGACCGGCGGCGACGTACGGCAGCTCCAGGAAGCGCTGCGCGGCCTCGGGCACGGGACGGGCGGCGACGCGCTCGGCACGTTCGGGGCCGGGACGAAGACCGCGCTCACCGCGTTCTATGCCTCCCTCGGCTACGACCCGCTGCCCGCCCTGGACGACGACGGCGCGGGCCTCAAGTCGGCCAGGGACGCGGTGACCGGCGCGCAGCGGGCCGTCGAGGACGCGCGGGCCGGCGGCCGGGGCGGTGGCGACTCCGCGGCGGGCGAGGAGGCGAGCGGCGGCGACTCCGGGCGTCAACTGGAGCGCGCCAAGGAGGACCTGGCGACCGCCCGCACCGAACTCGCCAAGGCGGAGGCGGCCGCGGGCCCCAAACTGCCCGCCGGCGAGGTCGTGTTCCTTCAGGGCTTCCCGGCCCGCGTCGACGCGGTGCAGGGCAAGGTCGGCGCGCAGGTCACCGGGGCCGTGATGACGGTCTCCGCCGGCCGCCTGATCGTCCAGGCGTACCTCCAGGAGCACCAGAAAGGGCTCGTGCGCAAGGGGCAGAAGGTGGAGATCCACTCGGAGCTCACCGGAATCAGCGCCCGTGCGAAGGTCACGTCCGTCGCCGACACGCTCTCCGCGCAGGGGCAGGACACCGGCGGTTCCGGCACCGCGACGGGCGGCCAGGGCGACAACCAGGACGGCGGCAACTCCCGGACGGGGGAGAGCGGTTACCTCCTCGAGGTGACTCCCGACCGGCCCCTCGACGCCAAACTCGCCGGGCAGGACGTACGCCTCGCCGTGCAGGCCGCGACGACCGACGGCAAGGCGCTGGTCGTGCCCATCACCGCGATCACGGCGGGCGCCGACGGCCGCACCACCGTCACCGTCCTCACCTCCGGCGGTGCCCGGCGGCAGGTGGAGGTCGAACCCGGCACGGTCGGCGACGGCTTCGTCGCCGTCACCCCGACCGGCGGCGCGACCCTGAAGAAGGGCGACAAGGTCGTCACCGGCGTCACGTCCGACGGCGCGAACGCCAAGGGGAGCGGCGGGGGAGCGGCGGACGGCGAAGGCGACGGGGCGGAGGACGTCCGATGACCGGATGGCCCACGGTTCCGACCGATCCCGCAGCCCCCGTCACCCCTCTCGCCCCCACCGCCCCCGCCGTCATCGAGTTCCGGCGGGTCGGCCTGACCTATCCGGGCCCGCCGCCCGTCCCCGCCTTCAAGCCGTGCGATCTGCGCGTGGAGCAGGGCGAGTTCGTCACCGTCGTCGGGCCCTCCGGGTCGGGGAAGTCGACGTTCCTGAACATCGTGGGCCTGCTCGACGCCCCCACCGAGGGCACGTACCTGCTCGACGGGCACGACACGGGCGCGCTCCGCGACGCCGACCGCACCGCGCTGCGCGGGCGCCGCATCGGGTTCGTCTTCCAGTCCTTCCACCTGCTGCCGCACCGCTCGGCCATGGAGAACGTCATCCTGTCGATGGTCTACACGGGCGTGCCGCGCGCACGGCGCGTGAGCCGGGCCCGCGAGGCGCTCACCCGGGTCGGCCTGGCCCACCGGGTCGACGCGCTGCCCACCCGGCTGTCCGGCGGCGAACGCCAACGCGTCGCCATCGCGCGCGCGTTGGCCGGATCGCCCGCTCTGCTGCTGTGCGACGAGCCCACCGGCAACCTCGACACCGCCAACGCCGCCACGGTCCTGCGTCTGCTCGACGAACTCCACGACGACGGGATGACCGTACTGATGATCACGCACGACCCGGAGATCGCCGCACGCGGCGGCCGGACCGTCACCATCCGCGACGGAATCCTCGCCGAGCCGCACCTCTCCGTCTCATGAACCGCCGTATGAACAGCCTCATGAACCGCCTGATCCACCGCCACAGGAGCCCTCTCGTGGGGCGCGCCCACCGCGGGCCGCACGGTCCGAGGAACCCGCTGCGGCGCGGGCGACGGCCGAGGGCCTCCGCCGCCGTGGAGCGCTCCGTGCTGCGCCCCAGGGACCTGCTCTCCGAGGCCGGGGCCGGTGTCCTCCAGCGACCCGCCCGCTCGGCCCTGACCGCGCTCGGCACGGTCCTCGGCGTCGGCACGTTCGTCGCGATCCTCGGCCTGACCGCGACCACGTCCTCGCAGATCGACTCCCGGTTCAACGCGCTCACGGCCACCGAGGTGAGCGTCGAGGAGGCCGGTGCCGACGACGCCGCGCTCGCCGGCCCCGTCTTCCCGGCCGACGCCGACCGCCGGATGCGGAAGGTCAACGGGGTCGAGGCGGCCGGGGTGTTCTGGACCCTACGCCCCGACGACGGCGTCACCGTCCGCTCCGCGCCCGTCGCCGACAGCGGCTCCGGCGGGACGGACGGCGGTCAGGAGATCTCCGTCGTCGCGGCCTCCCCCGGGGTGCTGCGCGCGGCCCGCCCCACCCTCGCCCAGGGCAAGGTGTACGACGACTACCTCGCCGCCACCGGGGAGCCGGTCGCGGTGATCGGCGAGGGCGTCGCGGCCCGGCTCGGCATCACGACCCTGGAGACGCACCCGGCGGTGTTCATCGGCGACGAGCCGTTCACCGTCGTCGGCGTCGTCGCGGACGTCGACCGCAAGGCCGACCTGCTGCTCTCCGTCGTCGTCCCGCGTACCGTCGCCGAACGGATCTGGGGCCCGCCCGACCCGCAGGAGGCCCAGATGCTGGTCTCCACCCGGCTCGGCGCCGCCCGGCAGGTGGCCCACGAGGCGCCGACCGCCCTGCGCCCCGACCACCCCGAGTACCTCAAGGCCACACCGCCGCCCGACCCGCGCACCCTGCGCTCGAACATCACCTCCGACCTCAACCAGCTCTTCCTGCTGCTCGCCGGGATCTGCCTGGTCATCGGCGCCGTCGGGATCGCCAACACCACGCTCGTCGCCGTCCTGGAACGCACCGGCGAGATCGGCCTGCGGCGTGCCCTCGGCGCCCGCGGGCGGCACATCACCGCGCAGTTCCTCGCCGAGTCGGGGGCGCTGGGCACCCTCGGCGGCCTGGTCGGCACGAGCCTGGGCACCCTGACCGTGCTCGGCGTGGCGCTCGCCCGCGGCTGGACGCCGGTCGTGCACCCGGCGACGGTGGCCTCCGCCCCGCTGATCGGCCTGGTCACCGGTGTCCTCGCGGGCCTCTACCCGGCGTGGCGCGCCGCCCGCGTCGAACCCGCGGAGGCCCTCCGACGCTGACGCGGGGAGGGGCACTGCCACAATGGGCGGGTGACCCGAGCCTCCCTGGACAAGCAGCCGCACGAAGTCGCCTCGATGTTCGACGACGTCGCGGAGAAGTACGACCTCACCAACGACGTGCTCTCCCTCGGGCAGGCACGGCTGTGGCGCAAGGAGGTCGCCAAGGCGGTCGACGCCCGGCCCGCGCAGAAGGTGCTCGACCTCGCCGCCGGGACCGCCACGTCCTCGCAGCCGTTCGTGCGGGCCGGCGCGTACGTCGTGCCCTGCGACTTCTCCCTCGGCATGCTGCGCGTCGGCAAGAAGCGCCACCCCTGGATGCCGTTCACGGCGGGCGACGGCACGAAGCTGCCGTTCCGCGACGACTCGTTCGACGCCGTCACCATCTCCTTCGGGCTGCGCAACATCCAGGACACCGACCAGGCGCTGCGTGAGCTGTACCGCGTCACCAAGCCGGGCGGCCGCGTCGTCATCTGCGAGTTCAGCCACCCGACGTGGGCGCCGTTCCGCACCGTCTACACCGAGTACCTGATGCGGGCGCTGCCGCCGGTCGCGCGCGCCGTCTCCTCGAACCCCGACGCGTACGTCTACCTCGCCGAGTCGATCCGCGCCTGGCCCACACAGCCGGAGCTCGCCACCCGCCTCCAGGGCGCGGGCTGGCGGAAGGTGGCCTGGCGCGACCTGACCGGCGGCATCGTCGCGCTGCACCGGGGCGTCAAGTAAGTCCCTTGCCCCATATTGCAGTTGACGGGAACCGGGCTGCGGGAAAGATGTGTCCGTTGAGTACGTGGTGACCGCCGGTGACGGCGGGTCACCCGACCGTCCCCGGAGCATCACGGAGCCCCCTGATGGCGTCGAACTGCCCGCACTGTGGAGCCGAGGCTCCTGATGAGGCCCTCTTCTGCATGAGATGCGGGCAGGAACGCTCCCCTGCGGCCCCGCCCGCCCCGGCCACCCCACCCGTCCCTGCCGTCGCACCCGCCGCCGCGGCGATGCAGCCGCCGCCTCCGCCGCCCCCACCCGCCTACGCCCGGGCCCCGCTCAGCCCTCGGCCGTCGGGCAGTTCTTCGGACGGGCGCTGCGCGGCGACTGGGCCGGGGCCGCGCAGGCCGCGCTGTGGCCGGTCGGGTTCCTGCTCGTGAGCGCCTTCGCGTTCGCCGTCCCCTCCTACGGCCAGGACTCCGACGATGTCGTCGTCGGCTTCACGGACCGCATGCGCATCGCGCTCGCCGCCCTGCTCCAGGGGGTCGGTGGCGGCCTGGAGGTGTCGGGCGCCGCGTCGTCCTCCGACTCCTCCCTGTACGACGGCGGATACGAGGCGGGGACGTCCGGCACCGCGTCGATCTCGCTCGTCCCGCTCCTCGTGACGGTGCTGTGGATCGTGCTGCTCGTCGTCGGCGTACGGATGCTGCGCGGCCGGCTGTACGCGCGGGTCGTGCCCGGCGCGCCCGACGGCGCCACCGCCGGGCTCGAAGCGGCCGTGCGCGTCGCCCTCCTGGTGACCGGTGCGACGCTGCTGCTCGCCCTGATCGCACAGCCCGGGATCGAGGGCGTCGACCTGTCCACCACGCCGTTCCTCACCGCCCTGTGGACGCTGCTGCTCACCCTCGCCGTGGCCGGGGGAGTGCTGCACGCGGACGACCTGCGGTACCGGGTGGCCGAGGCCAGGCCCGGGGTGCGGATGACGGTACGGGCCTTCGGTACGGCCGTGCGCGCCATGGGCTGGGTGCTGCTCATCGCGGCGGTCCTCGGCTACCTCGGGCTCGCGCTCTTCGGCGAGGACGGCGGCAACAGCGCCGCCGACGTCGCGGACTCCTCCGAGTTCGACGGCTCGGCCGCCGCGGCGCTCGGCGCGTTCCTGATGCTGCTGCCCAACCTCGCGCTCGGCGTGCTCGGCCTGAGCTGGGGCGCCCCGCTCCAGATGGAGGCGCGCGGCACGTCCTCGTTCGGCGGGGGCGGGTACGAGCGCGAGTCGTTCGGCCTGTCCCGGCTCGGCGACGAACTCGGCTCGGGCGCCGTCGCCTACGCGCTCGCCCTCGGCCTCGTCTGCGCGCTGACCGCCGGCGTGCTCATCGCCCGCCGCTCGCTCGACCGGCGCGAGCAACTCCTGTCCGCGGGGCTCTTCTTCGGCCTGTTCCTGCTGCTCGCCGGGGTGGGCGGTCTGGGCGTCGACTACACGGGCGGCTTCGACTTCTTCGGCAGTTCGAGCAGCGGCTCGGGGCAGGTCGATGTGGGCCTGAGCGTCCCGGACGCGCTGCTCTTCGGGCTGCTGTGGATCGGGGGCGCGGCGTTCGTCGGGCCGTACCTGGCGCAGGTGGCGGGGGCAGGCACGGGTGCGGGGACCGGGATGCCGCCGATGCCGCCGACGCCGGGTCAGGTCCCGGGGCAGGCACCCGGCCAGGCGGCCGCGTACTCCGGCCAACTGCCGCCGCCCGGCGACCGGTTCACCCCGTACCAGCCGCCGCCCGCCGACCGGTTCCAGCAGCCTCACGAACAGCAACCGCAGCAACCGCAGCACCCGCATCAGCCGCCGTCACCGTACGATCCGCACCCCGTCGATCCCCACACCGTGGATCCGCACACCGTCCACCTCACGCCGCCCGCAGGGCCCCCGCCGCGGTCGAAGCGGCGCGTCGGTATCTGGGTCGGCACCCTCGCGGGCGCCTTCGTGATCGGCGGCGGCGCCGCGGCCGGTGTGCTCCTGCTCCAGGACGACGGGGACGGCGGCAAGGACGACGGCGAGGGCGGCCGGCCGGTCGCCGCGCAGACCACGAAGCCGTCCGCCGGGACGTCACCGACGCCCACCCCGAGCGCGAGCCCGGACGCCGCGTCCGACCCGGCGTCCGCCTCCGCGTCCGCAGAGCCCACCGACATGCCGGACATCCCGGCCGGCTACCACCAGGTCTTCGACGAGAAGGGCTTCTCGTTCGCCGTGCCCGAGCAGTGGGACCGGCAGGGCATCGAGAACGACAGCCAGATCACGTACGCGGGCAGCACCGGCCAGGAGCACTTCCTCGTCGGCGTCATCCCGGCCGCGGACTACACCTCGTACGACAACTTCCTCGCCATGGAGAAGCACCTTCAGGCCGACAAGAAGAAGAGCGGCTACCAGCGGCTGCGCCTGGAGCGGAACACCTTCCAGGGCCGCACGGGGGCGCTGTGGGAGTACACGTACGAGAACGAGGCCGGGCAGACCATCCACGGCATCGACCAGGCCTACATCGCCGCGGACGGCACCGAGTACGCCATCCTGCTGTCGGCGCGGGAGGACGTGTGGGGCCGGTCCCAGCAGATGCACCGGGTCGCGCTCGACACCTGGCGGCTCACGGACACGGACTGAACGGCTCGACGGGCTCCGCCAGTTCACGGCGCAACCCACCGCCCCGCGGGCCCGGCTCGCGGGGCACGCGCACGCCCCCACCGCCCTCGCCCTCACCGAGGTCGAACCACACGGTGATCACGGCGTCCCTGGGCACCTCGACGCCCGGGTCCGGGTACTGGCGCACCACGTAGTCCACGGTGACCCGGTGGAAGTCGCGCCGGTCGGCCGCGGCGATGAGCACCCCGTGCTCATGGGCGGCCTGGCGTGCGTCGACCGCCATCAGGCCGACCAGTTTCGGAACGCGCACGTCCGGCGTCTCGGGTGTCTTGGGCGTCTTCGGCACGGATGTCACCCCCAGGCGGTACCGGAAGCGTAGCCCCGGGGGTGACGGCGCCGGAAGCGGCGTTACAGCACCAACCGGAAGCAGTGGCCCTGCTTGCCGGTCGGCGTCACGAACGTCTCCACCAGATCCATGCCGAGGCGGCGGGTCACCGCGATCGACCGCGCGTTGCGCGCGTCGACCATCGCGACGACGCTGCCGACGCCCGCCGCCCGTACCCGCTCCAGCGTGGCGTGCGCGGCGGCCGTCGCGTACCCCTGACCCCAGTGCGCGCGGCCCAGCCGCCAGCCGATCTCGATCTCGCCGACCGGGCCCCAGGTGCCCGGCCACGGCTGCGCGCCGGTGAAGCCGATGACCTCGCCCGCGTCGTTCGTCATCGTCCACAGGCAGAACCCGTGCTCGGCGTCGTGCCGCCGCTGGCGCGCGGTCAGTTCCTCGTACACCGACAGCTCCGCCGAGGCGCCGCCGTGGAACTCCATGACGTCCGGGTCGTCGAACACCCGGTGCCAGGCGAACGCGTCCTCATGGGTGGGGACCCGCAGCCGCACGGAGGGCGGCACGAACACATCGGCGACGTCGGTCATGGGCTGGCCCTTCGCTGGGAGATCGGTGCCGCTGAATAGACTGCCCATGTCCGTGCCGGACGGCACACCGTTTTCGAGACCACCGTTTTCGAGTCTGGGGAGAACCCGCCGTGACCGAGCAGCCCAAGCCCCTCTCCGAGCACAGCGCAGATGTGATCGTCGTCGGGGCCGGTCCTGCCGGTTCGACGACCGCCTACTACCTGGCGAAGGCCGGCCTCGACGTCCTGCTCCTGGAGAAGACGGCGTTCCCCCGCGAGAAGGTCTGCGGTGACGGCCTGACCCCGCGCGCCACCAAGCAGCTCGTCTCCATGGGCATCGACATCTCCGAGGAGGCGGGCTGGCTGCGCAACAAGGGCCTGCGCATCATCGGCGGCGGCGTCCGCCTCCAGCTCGACTGGCCCGACCTCGCCTCGTACCCGGACTACGGTCTCGTCCGCAAGCGTGACGACTTCGACGAGCAGCTCGCGCGGCAGGCGCAGAAGGCGGGCGCGCGGCTGTACGAGCAGTGCAACGTCGGCGCCCCGATCATCGACGAGCGCACCGGCCGCATCACGGGCGTCAACGCCAAGCTCGGCGACACCGGCGACAAGCGCGAGGTCACCTTCCACGCCCCGCTCGTCGTCGCCGCCGACGGCAACTCGACCCGGCTCTCCCTCGCCATGGGCCTGCACCGCCGCGAGGACCGCCCGATGGGCGTCGCCGTCCGTACGTACTTCACGTCGCCCCGCCACGACGACGACTACCTGGAGTCCTGGCTGGAGCTGTGGGACAAGCGCGGGCCCGGCGAGGACCGGCTGCTGCCCGGTTACGGCTGGATCTTCGGCATGGGCGACGGCACGTCCAACGTCGGCCTGGGCATCCTCAACTCCTCGAAGGCGTTCAAGGAGTTGGACTGGCGCGAGGTCCTCAAGGCCTGGTGCGCGTCGATGCCGGAGGACTGGGGCTACACCCCGGACAACATGACGATGCCGATCCGCGGCGCCGCTCTCCCGATGGCCTTCAACCGCCAGCCGCACTACACCAAGGGCCTGCTCCTGGTCGGCGACGCGGGCGGCCTGGTCAACCCGTTCAACGGCGAGGGCATCGCGTACGCCATGGAGTCCGGCCAGATCGCGGCCGACGTCATCGTCCAGGCCCACGCCCGCCCCACCGACGCCAGCCGTGAACTCGCCCTCCAGCGCTACCCGCAGGTCCTCAAGGACACCTACGGCGGCTACTACACGCTGGGCCGCGCCTTCGTGAAGCTCATCGGCAACCCGAAGGTCATGAAGATCGCGACGCAGCGCGGTCTGACCCACCCGATCCTGATGAAGTTCACGCTGAAGATGCTGGCCAACCTCACCGACCCGACGGGCGGCGACGCGATGGACCGCATCATCAACGGCCTGAGCAAGGTCGCCCCGAAGGCGTGACGCCCCGGCCCGCCCGGCACCGCCGGGCGGGTTCGTGTCCCCGGGTACCCGTCGTGCGGTCCGATTTGGCCGACGTGCCTGGCCGGAGGCAGGGTGGAAGCATGATTTTCATCGCCGTGAAGTTCACCGCCCGACCCGAGTACGCCGACTCCTGGCTGGAGAAGACGGCCGCGTTCACCGCCGCCACCCGCGCCGAGGAGGGCAACCTCTTCTTCGACTGGTCCCGCAGCGTCGAGGACCCCCACCAGTACGTCCTCCTGGAGGGCTTCCGGGACGCTGACGCGGGCGCCGCGCACGTCGGCTCGGACCACTTCAAGGCGGGCCTGGAGGCCATGGCTCCGCTCATCGCCTCGGTCCCCGAGATCATCAACGCCGACATCCCGAACGAGGGTTGGGGTCCGATGGGCGAGCTGACCCCGCAGGGCTGAGTCCGCAGGGCTGAGTCCGCCGGGCTGGCTCCACCCCCTGCTGTGCCTCCTGGCGCGGCCCCGCCACGCCGGGCCCGTTCACGCGGAAGGGCCGCCGCTCCCGACATCGGGAGCGGCGGCCCTTCGGCCGTTCACAGGGACCTCAGAGGACGCGGACCGCGCCGCTCGCCGGGTAGCCGGACAGGTCCTGGATGACCACGCCCTTGGAGGGGTTGGCGGCGTCCAGGTACTGGCCGTTACCGATGTAGACACCGACGTGGTACGCCGAGCCCGCGCCGCCCCAGTACAGGACGTCGCCGACCTGGACGTTCGACAGGGAGACCGGGGTGCCGGAGACCGACTGGTCCTGCGAGGTGCGCGGCAGGTCGACGCCGGCCTGCTTGAACGCGGCCTGGACGAGGCCGGAGCAGTCCCACGAGTTGGGGCCGGTGCCACCCATCACGTACGCGTCGCCGACCTGGGCCTTCAGGAAGCTGATGACGGACGCGACGGAGCCGCTGGCCGGGGCGGCCGCGGTCTCGGTGGCCGTGGCGAGCGTGGTGCGCTCGCTGGAGCGGGACGCGGCGGCCTTCTCGGCCGCCTCGCGCTCGGCCTTCGCCTTGGCGGCGGCCTCGGCCTTCTTCTTGGCCTCCGCCTTCTTCTCGGCGGCGAGCTGGTCCTTCTTGGCCTGGTCGGCGGCCTTGGCGAAGGCCTCGTCACGCTCGGCCTGGAGCTGGTAGTTGGCCGCGGCCTGCTGGGTGGCGTCCGCGGACTGGGCGACCTGCGTGGACAGATCGGCGGTGAGCGTGGGCAGCTCGATGGTCTGCGTCACCGGCTCGGCCGCGTTCGCCGCACCGGACGCACCGGCGACTGCCAGGGTGCTGAGGACGCCACCGGTAACTCCTGCGCGCAGGGCCATCTTCGAGGCGCTGCGGCGGGGCTTCCGGTGGCTGGGTATGTGAGCGGTGTGGGACATGAGAACAACCGCTATCAGGGCTTCACCGTTCCCATCAAGAAACGTGTGGTGCGCCACAGTTGTGAAGCCGCCGCGTGAATCCCGTTACCGACGGCCCTTATTGACGCCGTAACGGGCAATACGGACACCGGCGATCAACGCTGTGATCATGGGTTTTCAGCAATACGCCCGAATTGCCCGAGGCCTACCACTCGTTGAGGCCGTTGGCCAAGCCCGGTTTCCGGCAGGTTACTTGGCACGTGACGCAGGTCACACTCAACCCCTAGGGGGCGACCCTGGCGTCCACTCCCGTCCACACCTCTCCCTCTGATGTGTGAACGAGGTCCACTATCAGCCAAAGGCGTCCAGCGCCAATTTGCCCGTCGCGCGGCCCTCTTGATAGTGCGACGAGGCTCCGACCTGCGGTAACCGGGCAAGTTGTCACCTCTGGTGATCACTCAGGCGCTTCGAGTGTGAAGATCACCGCTCATCCGACTTCATGATCCTTCGTCAGGTGGTGGAGATCACAAAGTAGTTGGCGTACCCCGTGTCGCAGATCACAGAGCGGCAGGCATAGGATGCGGGGCAGTTGGGCTTGTGACCTGCTTCACATGTAAGCGATCTTCGACCGTTTGCAGGAGGGGCGGGAGTCGCGGGCCCGTGCAACCGCCAGCAGTCAGTGCCGACTGAGAGGAGCGAGGAGCGGTGAACGCGTATGCGCCCATCCTCGTACTGGGAGCCCTCGGGGCAGGCTTTGCGATCTTCTCCGTGGTCATGGCCACGCTTATCGGTCCAAAGCGGTACAACCGGGCCAAACTCGAAGCCTACGAGTGCGGTATCGAGCCGACCCCCACGCCGGCCGGCGGCGGGCGCTTCCCCATCAAGTACTACCTGACGGCGATGCTCTTCATCGTCTTCGACATCGAGATCGTCTTCCTCTACCCCTGGGCCGTCACCTTCGACGCCCTGGGGGTTTTCGGGCTCGTGGAGATGCTGCTCTTCGTGCTCACCGTCTTCGTCGCCTACGCGTACGTGTGGCGGCGCGGCGGCCTGGAATGGGACTGAGCCCCGCACAGGGGACGACAGGAGCCAGAGAGCAATGGGACTCGAAGAAAAGCTGCCGAGCGGATTCCTGCTGACCACCGTCGAGCAGGCCGCGGGCTGGGTGCGCAAGTCGTCCGTCTTTCCCGCCACGTTCGGGCTCGCGTGCTGCGCCATCGAGATGATGACGACGGGCGCGGGCCGGTACGACCTGGCGCGGTTCGGCATGGAGGTCTTCCGCGGATCGCCCCGCCAGGCGGACCTGATGATCGTCGCGGGCCGGGTGAGCCAGAAGATGGCGCCCGTCCTGCGCCAGGTCTACGACCAGATGCCCAACCCCAAGTGGGTCATCTCCATGGGCGTCTGCGCCTCGTCCGGCGGGATGTTCAACAACTACGCGATCGTGCAGGGCGTCGACCACGTCGTCCCGGTCGACATCTATCTGCCCGGCTGCCCGCCCCGGCCCGAGATGCTGATGGACGCGATTCTCAAGCTCCATCAGAAGATCCAGTCCTCCAAGCTCGGCGTGAACGCCGAGGAGGCGGCCCGCGAGGCGGAGGAGGCGGCGCTCAAGGCGCTGCCGACGATCGAGATGAAGGGGCTGCTGCGGTGAGCGACGCCCAGAGCAACGGGATCAATCCCGAGAAGGACCTCAGCGCCTCCAACCTTCCGGGGCAGCGCGGCGAGGGCGGCGAGGAGATCCGCGTCCAGCGCGGCATGTTCGGCGCCGACAACGGCGGGGACACCTCCGGTTACGGCGGCCTCGTCCGCTCGATCCGGCTGCCCGGAGAGACCGCCCGCCCCTACGGCGGCTGGTTCGACGAGGTCGCCGACGAGCTGGAGGGAGCCCTGGAGGAACAGGGCCTCGTCCCCGAGAACGCCATCGACAAGACGGTCGTCGACCGGGGCGAGCTCACCTTCCACATCGAGCGCGACCACCTGGTCCGCGTCGCGCAGACCCTGCGCGACGACCCGGCCCTGCGGTTCGAGCTCTGCACCGGCGTCTCGGGGGTGCACTACCCCGGGGACAAGGGCCGTGAGCTGCACGCCGTCTACCACCTGCGGTCGCTCACCCACAACCGTCTGATCCGCCTCGAAGTCTCCCTGCCCGACACGGACCCGCACGTGCCGTCCCTGGTCACCGTGTACCCGACGAACGACTGGCACGAGCGCGAGGCGTACGACTTCTTCGGCATCGTCTTCGACGGCCACCCCGCGCTGACGCGGATCATGATGCCGGACGACTGGCAGGGCTTCCCGCAGCGCAAGGACTACCCCCTCGGCGGCATCCCCGTCGAGTACAAGGGCGCCCAGATCCCGGCTCCGGACCAGCGGAGGTCGTACAGCTGATGACTACTCCCCACGCAACTGCGCGCGCGACCACCGAAGGCACCGTGTACACGGTCACCGGTGGCGACTGGGACGAGGTCGTCCAGTCCGCGGTCACGTCCGACGACGAGCGCATCATCGTCAACATGGGACCCCAACACCCGTCCACGCACGGGGTGTTGCGCCTGATCCTGGAGATCGACGGCGAGACGGTCACCGAGGCCCGCTGCGGCATCGGCTACCTGCACACGGGCATCGAGAAGAACCTCGAGTACCGCACGTGGACGCAGGGCACCACGTTCGTGACGCGCATGGACTACCTGACGCCGTTCTTCAACGAGACGGCGTACTGCCTCGCGGTCGAGAAGCTCCTCGGCATCGAGGACGAGATCCCCGACCGGGCCTCGATCATCCGCGTGCTCCTCATGGAGCTGAACCGGTTGTCCTCGCACCTGGTCTGCATCGCCACCGGCGGTATGGAACTCGGCGCGACCACGATCATGATCTACGGATTCCGTGATCGTGAACTCATTCTCGACATCTACGAGTTGATCACCGGCCTGCGGATGAACCACGCGTACATCCGGCCCGGCGGGCTCGCCCAGGACCTGCCGCCCGGCGCGGTGGACCAGATCCGCGAGTTCGTGAAGAAGATGAAGAAGAACCTCCCCGAGTACGACAAGCTCGCCACCGGGAACCCCATCTTCAAGGCCCGTATGCAGGACGTCGGCTACCTCGACCTGGCCGGCTCCATGGCGCTCGGCGCCACAGGACCGATCCTGCGCTCCGCGGGACTGCCCCACGATCTGCGCAAGGCGCAGCCGTACTGCGGCTACGAGAACTACGACTTCGAGATCCCGACCGCCGACACCTGCGACTCCTACGGGCGCTTCCTGATCCGCCTGGAGGAGATGCACCAGTCGCTGCGGATCGTCGAGCAGTGCCTGGACCGGCTCGCGCCCGGCCCGGTCATGGTCGGCGACAAGAAGATCGCCTGGCCCGCGCAACTGGCCCTCGGGCCCGACGGGCTCGGCAACTCGCTCGACCACATCAAGAACATCATGGGCACCTCCATGGAGGCCCTCATCCACCACTTCAAGCTGGTGACCGAGGGCTTCCGCGTCCCGCCGGGACAGGCGTACGCGGCCGTGGAGTCGCCCAAGGGCGAGCTCGGTGTGCACGCCGTGTCCGACGGCGGCACCCGCCCCTTCCGGGTCCACTTCCGTGACCCGTCCTTCACCAACCTTCAGGCCATGGCGGCGATGTGCGAGGGCGGCCAGGTCGCCGACGTCATCGTCGCCGTCGCGTCCATCGACCCCGTGATGGGAGGCGTCGACCGGTGACCACCAGTTCTTCGGAGCAGGGCGTCAGCCTGGGCATGCCCCAACTGCCCGCGCCCGCTTACCCGGACGACGTCCGAGCCCGACTCGAGGCGGACGCGAAGGAGGTCATCTCCCGCTACCCCGGCTCCCGCTCGGCGCTCCTTCCGCTGCTGCACCTCGTGCAGTCCGAGGAAGGCCACGTCACACGCACCGGCATGCAGTTCTGCGCGGACATGCTCGGCCTGACCACCGCCGAGGTGACGGCCGTGGCGACCTTCTACACGATGTACCGGCGCAAGCCGAGCGGCGACTACCAGGTGGGCGTCTGCACCAACACGCTGTGCGCGGTGATGGGCGGCGACGCCATCTTCGAGTCGCTCCAGGAGCACCTCGGCGTCGGCAACAACGGCACCACGGACGACGGCGCGATCACGCTGGAGCACATCGAGTGCAACGCCGCTTGTGATTTCGCTCCCGTGGTGATGGTCAACTGGGAGTTCTTCGACAACCAGACGCCCGAGACCGCCAAGCAGCTCGTCGACGACCTGCGTGCGGGCACGCAGGTGTCACCCACGCGCGGCGCCCCCTTGTGCACCTTCAAGGAGACCGCGCGCATCCTGGCCGGGTTCCCCGACGAGCGCGAGGGCGCCGTCGGAGCGAGCGGCAGCGCGGGCCCGGCCTCGCTGATCGGTCTGCGCCTGGCCAAGGGCGAGACGCCGCCCGCGCGCGTGGTCCACCAGCGCGCCGAGGCGGCGAAGGGCGAACCGGCCCACGAGCCGTCACCCACCGAGCACCTCAGCTCGCACGACGCGCCGCAGGACACATCGGCCTCCGACCCCGCGCACCCCGCGGGTCCGACCGCCGAGGAGGGGGAGTGATGACCTTGGCAGCCGAGATCGAGAACAACGACACCAGCCCGGAGAAGCTGCTCGCGCCGGTCCTGTCGGCCTTCTGGGACGAGGACGAGTCCTGGTCGCTCGACGTGTACCGCCGGCACGACGGCTACGAGGGGCTGCGCAAGGCCCTCGCCATGTCGCCGGACGACCTCATCGCCTACGTGAAGGACTCGGGCCTGCGAGGTCGCGGAGGCGCCGGGTTCCCGACGGGGATGAAGTGGCAGTTCATCCCGCAGGGAGACGGCAAGCCGCATTATCTGGTGGTCAACGCCGACGAGTCGGAGCCGGGGACCTGCAAGGACATCCCGCTCCTCTTCGCGAACCCGCACAGCCTCATCGAGGGCATCGTGATCGCCTGCTACGCGATCCGTTCCGAGCACGCCTTCATCTACCTGCGCGGCGAAGTCGTCCCCGTACTACGGCGGTTGCACGAGGCCGTCCGCGAGGCGTACGCCGCGGGCTACCTCGGGCAGAACGTCCTCGGGTCCGGTCTGAACCTCGAACTCACCGTGCACGCCGGGGCGGGCGCGTACATCTGTGGTGAGGAGACCGCACTCCTGGACTCGCTCGAAGGCCGCCGTGGCCAGCCGCGACTGCGTCCCCCCTTCCCTGCCGTCGCGGGCCTCTACGCGTGCCCCACTGTGGTGAACAACGTCGAGTCCATCGCCTCGGTTCCCGCGATCCTGCATCGCGGCAAGGACTGGTTCAAGTCGATGGGCAGCGAGAAGTCCCCGGGCTTCACGCTGTACTCGCTCAGCGGCCATGTCGCCTCGCCCGGCCAGTACGAGGCCCCGCTCGGCATCACCCTGCGCCAGCTGCTCGACATGAGCGGCGGCATGCGGCCCGGCCACCGCCTCAAGTTCTGGACGCCGGGCGGCAGTTCCACCCCGATGTTCACCGAGGAACACCTCGACGTCCCGCTGGACTACGAGGGCGTCGGCGCCGCAGGATCGATGCTCGGCACCAAGGCCCTCCAGTGCTTCGACGAGACGACCTGCGTCGTGCGGGCCGTCACCCGGTGGACCGAGTTCTACGCCCACGAGTCCTGCGGCAAGTGCACGCCCTGCCGCGAAGGCACGTACTGGCTCGTGCAGTTGCTGCGCGACATCGAGGCCGGCAAGGGCTCGATGGACGACCTCGACAAGCTCAACGACATCGCCGACAACATCAACGGCAAGTCGTTCTGCGCCCTCGGCGACGGCGCCGCCTCGCCGATCTTCTCCTCGCTCAGGTACTTCCGCGACGAGTACGAGCAGCACATCACGGGCAAGGGCTGCCCCTTCGACCCGGCCCGCTCCACCGTCTGGGCCGACCAGCACCGCACGGAGGTGAACGCATGACTGTGACCACTAGCGCTCCCTCCGGGGGCGGCGAGGCCGCGGTCCCGCCGGAAGACCTGGTCTCACTGACCATCGACGGCATCGAGATCAGCGTCCCCAAGGGGACCCTGGTCATCCGCGCCGCCGAACTGCTCGGCATCGAGATCCCGCGCTTCTGCGACCACCCGCTCCTCGACCCGGCCGGCGCCTGCCGCCAGTGCATCGTGGAGGTGGAGGGCCAGCGCAAGCCGATGGCGTCCTGCACCATCACCTGCACCGACGGCATGGTGGTCAAGAGCCAGCTCTCCTCGCCCGTCGCCGAGAAGGCGCAGCGCGGCGTGATGGAGCTGCTGCTCATCAACCACCCCCTCGACTGCCCGGTCTGCGACAAGGGCGGCGAGTGCCCGCTCCAGAACCAGGCGATGTCGCACGGCCAGTCCGACAGCCGCTTCGAGGGCAGGAAGCGCACGTACGAGAAGCCGGTCCCGATCTCCACGCAGGTGCTGCTCGACCGCGAGCGGTGCGTGCTCTGCGCGCGCTGCACCCGGTTCTCGAACCAGATCGCGGGCGACCCGATGATCGAGCTGATCGAGCGCGGCGCGCTCCAGCAGGTCGGCACCGGTGAGGGCGACCCCTTCGAGTCGTACTTCTCCGGGAACACGATCCAGATCTGTCCGGTCGGCGCGCTGACGTCGGCGGCGTACCGATTCCGCTCGCGCCCCTTCGACCTGGTGTCGTCGCCGTCGGTGTGCGAGCACTGCGCGGGCGGCTGCGCGACGCGCACCGACCACCGGCGCGGCAAGGTCATGCGCCGCCTCGCGGCCGACGACCCCGAGGTCAACGAGGAGTGGATCTGCGACAAGGGCCGCTTCGGCTTCCGCTACGCGCAGAAGCCGGACCGGCTCACGATGCCGCAGGTGCGCGACAAGGAGAGCGGTGAGCTGCGGGCCGCCTCCTGGCCCGAGGCCCTGGAGGTCGCCGCGCGCGGGCTCGCCGCCGCGCGGGGCCGGGCCGGTGTCCTCACCGGTGGCCGGCTGACCGTCGAGGACGCGTACGCGTACAGCAAGTTCGCGCGCGTCGTGCTCGACACGAACGACATCGACTTCCGCGCGCGTGTGCACAGCAGCGAGGAGGCCGACTTCCTCGCCGCGCGAGTCGCCGGACGCGGTCGCGACCTGGACGGCAGCGGCGTCACGTACAAGAAGCTGGAGAAGGCCCCGGCCGTGCTCCTGGTCGGCTTCGAGTCGGAGGAGGAGGCGCCCGGCGTCTTCCTCAAGCTCCGCAAGGCGTGGCGGACGCACGGACAGCAGGTCTACTCGCTCGCCACCCACGCGACGCGCGGCCTGGAGAAGGCCGGCGGCACGCTGCTGCCCGCCGCGCCCGGCACCGAGGCCGAGTGGCTGGACGCGCTCGCCGCGGGCGTCGGCCTGGAGGGCGCCGCGGGCGTGGCGGCCTCGCAGGCGCTGCGCGGCGAGGGCGCCGTGATCGTCGTCGGCGAGCGGCTCGCGGCCGTCGCGGGCGGACTCACCGCCGCCGTACGGGCCGCGACCGCGACCGGCGCCCAGCTGGTGTGGATCCCGCGCCGCGCGGGTGAGCGCGGCGCCGTCGAGGCGGGCGCGCTGCCGTCGCTCCTGCCGGGCGGCCGCCCGGCGACCGACCCGCGCGCGCGTGAGGAAGTCGCGGCCGCCTGGGGTGTGGCCGAACTGCCGCACCGCTACGGGCGCGACACCGGCCAGATCGTCGAGGCGGCGGTCTCCGGTGAACTGCGGGCCCTGGTCGTGGCCGGCGTCGAGGTCGCCGACCTCCCCGCTCCGGCACGCGCGCGTGAAGCGCTTCACGAGGTCGAGTTCCTGGTCTCCCTGGAGCAGCGGCCGAGCGAGGTCACCGCGCACGCGGACGTCGTCCTTCCGGTGGCCGCGGTCGCCGAGAAGGCGGGCACCTTCCTCAACTGGGAAGGCCGCGCGCGGATGTTCGAGGCCGCGCTCAAGCCCGACCAGATGACGCGCCGGGTCGCCCCGGCCGACGGGCGCGTGCTCCAGATGCTGGCCGACGCCATGGACGCCCGCCTGGGGCTGCCCGATCTGCGGGCGGCGCGCGGCGAGTTGGACCGGCTCGGCCACTGGGACGGTCCGCACGCCACCGAGCCCCTGGAGACGGCGGCCCAGCTGCCGCGGCCCGCGAGCGGCGAGGCCGTCCTCGCGGGACACCGGCTGCTGCTCGACCTCGGCCGCCTCCAGGACGGCGACGAGGCGCTGGCCGGCACCCGGCACGCCGCTCACGCGCGCGTGTCCGCCGCGACGGCCGCCGAGGCCGGCGTGAAGGACGGCGACACGGTCGCGGTCACCGGCCCGTCCGGAACCGTCGAACTGCCGCTCCAGGTCACGCGGATGCCCGACCGTGTGGTCTGGCTGCCGCTGAACTCCGTGGGCAGCGGCGTGGCGTCGGACGCGGGCGCCGTTCCCGGCGACCTCGTGAAGATCGGCCCGGCCGTCGCCGAGGCCCCGGAGGTGCAGTCATGAGTCCCCTGGCACTCGAAGACCTGTCGATGTTCGGCACCGACCCGTGGTGGCTCGTCGTCGTCAAGGCGGTGTTCTGCTTCGCCTTCCTGATGGTGACCGTGCTGTTCTCCATCGTGTGGGAGCGCAAGGTCGTCGCCTGGATGCAGCTGCGCATCGGCCCCAACCGGCACGGCCCCTGGGGCATGCTCCAGTCGCTCGCCGACGGCATCAAGCTGATGCTCAAGGAAGACCTGGTCGTCAAGCGCGCGGACAAGGTCGTCTACATCCTCGCGCCGATCGTCGCCGCGATCCCGGCCTTCATGGCGATCGCCGTGATCCCGTTCGGCCCGTCGGGCAACGAGATCTCGATCTTCGGCACCCGTACGGCGATGCAGCTCACCGACCTGCCGATCGCGATGCTCTACATCCTCGCTGTCGCCTCCGTCGGCATCTACGGCATCGTCCTCGCGGGCTGGTCGTCCGGGTCGACGTACCCGCTCCTCGGCGGCCTGCGCTCCTGCGCGCAGATGATCTCGTACGAGATCGCGATGGGCGCCGCGTTCGCCTCGGTGTTCCTGTACTCGGGCTCGATGTCGACCTCCGAGATCGTCGCCCAGCAGCACGACCGCTGGTACATCGTGCTGCTGCCGGTCTCGTTCCTGATCTACATCGTGACGATGGTGGGCGAGACGAACCGCGCCCCGTTCGACATGCCGGAGTCCGAGGGCGACCTCGTCGGCGGCTTCAACACCGAGTACTCGTCCATCAAGTTCGCGATGTTCATGCTCGCCGAGTACGTGAACATGGTGACGGTCTCGGCGGTGTCCGTGACGCTCTTCCTGGGCGGCTGGCGGGCCCCGTGGCCGGTCTCCACGTTCTGGGAGGGCGCGAACCACGGCTGGTGGCCGATGCTCTGGTTCGTCGTCAAGGTCCAACTGCTGCTGTTCTTCTTCATCTGGCTGCGCGGCACGCTGCCGCGCGTCCGTTACGACCAGCTGATGAAGCTCGGCTGGAAGGTCCTCATCCCGGTCTCCGTGGTGTGGCTGATGCTCGTCGCCACCGTGCGGACCCTGCGCAACGAGAACTACGACTTCGCCGACATCGCCCTCTACGTGGGCGGCGGCATCCTCGTACTCCTGCTGCTCTCGTTCGTCGTGGACATCTTCCGCGACCGCGGGGAGAAGGGGCGCGCGGCGGTCGAGGAGCCCGCGGCCTTCGACCCGATGGCGGGCGGGTTCCCCGTGCCGCCGCTGCCGGGACAGACCCTGCCGCCCGTGCCGCGCCGACGGCCGCGCCACGAGCGGGAGTTGATTGTCAGTGGTGGCCCCGATACTGCGAGTGACGAATCACTTGGCGGATCTCGTGACGGAAAGGAGGCGTCCGATGGCTGACGAGAAGCATGAGAAGCACGAGAAGGACACCAAGCCCGGGTTCCAGAACCCTGTCGCGGGCTTCGGTGTGACCTTCAAGGCCATGTTCAAGAAGCGGCTGACCGAGCAGTACCCGGAGCAGCAGAAGACCACCGCTCCCCGCTTCCACGGCAGGCACCAGCTCAACCGCCATCCGGACGGCCTGGAGAAGTGCGTCGGCTGCGAGCTGTGCGCCTGGGCCTGCCCGGCGGACGCCATCTACGTGGAGGGCGCGGACAACACCGAGGAGGAGCGCTACTCCCCGGGCGAGCGCTACGGCCGCGTCTACCAGATCAACTACGCCCGCTGCATCCTGTGCGGCCTGTGCATCGAGGCGTGCCCCACGCGCGCGCTCACGATGACGAACGAGTTCGAGCTGGCGGACAGCAGCCGCGCCAACCTCATCTACACCAAGGAGCAGCTGCTCGCCGGTCTGGAGGAGGGCATGGTCGAGTCGCCGCACTCGATCTTCCCCGGCATGGACGAGCAGGACTACTACCGGGGTCTGGTGACCGAGGCGGCGCCCGGCACCGAGCGCCAAGTGGCCGTCTCCAAGGGCGAGAAGCCGTCCGAGGCCGCGGAGGCCACCGAGGCCGAGGGGGTGGAGGCATGAGCGCGCAGCTCGCCGCCTACACGACCTCCACCGGTGAGGCCTTCCAGTTCTGGGTCCTCGGCACCGTCGCCGTCATCGGCGCGCTGTGCACGATCCTGATGAAGAAGGCCGTGCACAGCGCCCTCTGCCTGGCCGGCACGATGATCATCCTCGCGGTGTTCTACCTGGCCAACGGGGCGTACTTCCTGGGCATCGTGCAGATCGTCGTCTACACGGGCGCGATCATGATGCTGTTCCTCTTCGTGGTCATGCTCGTCGGCGTCACCGCCGCGGACTCCCTGAAGGAGACCATCAAGGGGCAGCGCTGGCTGGCCGCCCTGTGCGGTCTCGGCTTCGGGGTGCTGCTCGTGGCGGGCCTGGCGAACGCGTCGCTGACGCAGTTCAACGGCCTCGGCAAGGCGAACGCCGGGGGGAACGTGGAGGGCCTGGCCGCCCTCATCTTCACCAAGTACGTCTTCGCCTTCGAGATCACCGGCGCCCTACTGATCACGGCCGCCGTCGGCGCGATGGTGCTCACGCACCGCGAGCGCACCGAGCGGGCCAAGACCCAGCGCGAGCTGGCCGAGCAGCGCGTGCGCGAGGGCAAGCACCTGCCGCCGCTGCCCGCCCCGGGCGTCTACGCCCGGCACAACGCGGTGGACATCCCGGGCCTGCTGCCCGACGGCACCCCGTCGGAGCTCACGGTCATGCAGACGCTGCGCGAGCGCGGTCAGGTCCGCGACGTCTCGGGTGAGGCGCTCCGCGACCTCAAGGCCCTGGAGCAGCGCTCGACCGATCGTCTGGAGCGTTCAGAGGAGGCGTCGAAGTGAATCCGGTGAACTACCTGTACCTCGCCGCCCTGTTGTTCACGATCGGCGCCACCGGCGTGCTCATCAGGCGGAACGCGATCGTCGTGTTCATGTGCATCGAGCTGATGCTGAACGCGTGCAACCTCGCGTTCGTCGCGTTCTCCCGTATGCACGGCAACCTCGACGGCCAGATCATCGCCTTCTTCACGATGGTCGTCGCCGCCGCGGAGGTCGTGGTCGGGCTCGCGATCATCGTGTCGCTGTTCCGTTCCCGCCACTCGGCCTCGGTCGACGACGCCAGCCTGATGAAGCTGTAAGGGGTCGCTGAACCGTTATGAACGCTGAGAACCTGATTGCGCTGCTCGTCGCGGCGCCGCTGCTCGGAGCGGCCGTACTGCTGTGCGGCGGGCGGGCGTTGGACCGGGTGGGCCATCTGCTCGGCACGCTGCTCGCGGCCGTCTCCTTCGTGATCGCGCTGGTGCTGTTCTCCGATCTGCTCGGCAAGGGCCCGGAGGACCGCACGCTCAGCCAGCACCTGTTCAGCTGGATCCCCGTCGAGGGGTTCCAGGCGGACGTCGCCTTCCAGCTGGACCAGCTGTCGATGACGTTCGTGCTGCTGATCTCCGGTGTGGGCACGCTGATCCACATCTACTCGATCGGGTACATGGAGCACGACGAGCGGCGCCGCCGCTTCTTCGGCTACCTGAACCTGTTCCTCGCGGCGATGCTGCTCCTCGTCCTCGCCGACAACTACCTCCTGCTGTACGTCGGTTGGGAGGGCGTGGGCCTCGCCTCGTTCCTGCTGATCGGCTTCTGGCAGCACAAGCCCAGCGCGGCCACCGCCGCGAAGAAGGCGTTCCTGGTCAACCGGGTCGGCGACATGGGCCTGTCGATCGCGATCATGCTGATGTTCACGACCTTCGGGACGTTCGCCTTCACCCCGGTGCTCGGCACGCTGGAGGAGCCCGGTCTCGTCGGGGGCACCTCCGAGGGCAAGCTCACCGCGATCGGCCTGATGCTGCTGCTCGCCGCGTGCGGCAAGTCGGCGCAGGTGCCGCTCCAGTCCTGGCTCGGGGACGCGATGGAGGGCCCGACCCCGGTCTCGGCCCTCATCCACGCCGCGACCATGGTGACCGCGGGCGTGTACCTCATCGTGCGGTCCGGGGCGATCTTCAACGCCGCGCCCGACGCACAGCTCGTCGTCACCATCGTCGGCGCGGTCACGCTGCTGTTCGGTGCGATCGTCGGTTGCGCGAAGGACGACATCAAGAAGGCCCTCGCCGGCTCGACGATGTCGCAGATCGGCTACATGGTGCTCGCCGCGGGCCTCGGCCCCATCGGCTACGTCTTCGCGATCATGCACCTGGTGACGCACGGCTTCTTCAAGGCCGGGCTCTTCCTCGGCGCCGGTTCGGTCATGCACGGCATGAACGACGAGGTGGACATGAGGAAGTACGGCGCCCTGCGGACGTACATGCCGGTCACCTTCGTGACGTTCGGGCTCGGCTACCTGGCCATCATCGGCTTCCCCGGCCTGTCCGGCTTCTTCTCCAAGGACAAGATCATCGAGGCGGCGTTCGCGAAGGGCGGCACGGAGGGCTGGATCCTCGGCTCCGTCGCCCTGCTCGGCGCGGCCATCACCGCGTTCTACATGACCCGCGTGATGATCATGACCTTCTTCGGCGAGAAGCGCTGGCAGCCGGACGCCGAGGGCCATGAGCCGCACCCGCACGAGTCGCCCTCGTCCATGACCATCCCGATGATCGTCCTCGCGGTCGGCTCGGTCTTCGCCGGTGGCTTCTTCTCCATCGGCGACCGGTTCCTGCACTGGCTGGAGCCCGTCACCGGGCACAGCCACGGGCACGCGCCGATCAGCGCGGGCGTCGTCACCGGCGCCACCATGGTCTGCCTGGTGATCGGCGTGGGCATCGCCTGGCTCCAGTACGGGCGCCGCGAGGTCCCCGTCGTCGCCCCGCGCGGCTCGCTGCTCACCCGCGCGGCCCGCCGCGACCTGCTCCAGGACGACTTCAACCACGTCGTCCTCGTACGCGGCGGCGAGCACCTCACGCGCTCGCTCGTCTACGTCGACCACACCCTGGTCGACGGGGTGGTCAACGGGACGGCGGCCTCGGTCGGCGGCCTCTCCGGACGGCTGCGCAAGCTCCAGAACGGCTACGCCCGCTCGTACGCCGTCTCGATGTTCGGCGGTGCGGCGGTCATCGTCGCCGCGACCCTGCTGATGAGGGCGGTCTGATACCGATGTCCTTTCCTCTGCTGACAGCGACGGCGGTACTGCCGGCCGTGGGCGCCATCGCCACGGCCGCCGTACCGGCGAAGCAGCGCACCGCGGCCAAGTGGCTCGCGCTGCTGTTCTCGGTCGCGACCCTGGTCCTCGCGGCGGTGGTCGCGGTCCGCTTCGACCCGGACGGCGACCGCTACCAACTCACCGAATCCCACTGGTGGATCAAGGAATTCGGGGTCCGCTACGAACTGGGCGTGGACGGCATCGGGGTGGCGCTCGTCGCGCTGACCGCGCTGCTCATCCCGTTCGTGATCCTGGCCGGCTGGCACGACGCCGACCCGCAGGAGACCGGCGCCGAGTCTCTCGGCAGCTTCGCCGCGGGGCGGTGGCGCCCGACGCAGGGCTTCTTCGCCCTGATCCTCCTCGTCGAGGCGATGGTGATCATCTCCTTCGAGGCCACCGACGTCTTCGTCTTCTACATCTTCTTCGAAGCCATGCTCATCCCGATGTACTTCCTCATCGGCGGCTTCGGCGACCGCGCGGGCCCGCACGGCGAGAAGGAGGCCGCGACGCAGCGCTCGTACGCGGCGGTCAAGTTCCTCCTCTACAACCTCGTCGGCGGCCTCATCATGCTGGCGGCCGTCATCGGCCTCTACGTGGTCGCGGGGAACTTCTCGCTCCAGGAGATCGCCGAGGCGCGGGCCAACGGCTCGCTCGACATGGCGACCAACACCGAGCGGCTGCTCTTCCTCGGCTTCTTCTTCGCCTTCGCGGTGAAGGCCCCGCTGTGGCCGCTGCACACCTGGCTGCCGAACGCGATGGGCGAGGCGACGGCCCCGGTCGCCGTACTGATCACGGCCGTCGTCGACAAGGTCGGCACGTTCGCGATGCTCCGCTTCTGCCTCCAGCTCTTCCCGGAGGCGAGCAAGTGGGCGACGCCGGTCATCCTCGTCCTGGCGCTCATCAGCATCGTCTACGGCGCGCTGCTCGCGGTCGGCCAGCGCGACATCAAGCGCCTGGTGGCGTACGCGTCGATCTCGCACTTCGGCTTCATCATCATGGGCATCTTCGCGATGACCAGCCAGGGCCAGTCCGGCGCGACGCTCTACATGGTCAACCACGGCCTGTCGACAGCCGCGTTGATGCTGGTCGCCGGGTTCCTGATCTCGCGGCGCGGCTCGCGTCTCATCGCGGACTACGGGGGCGTGCAGAAGGTCGCCCCGGTGCTCGCCGGCACGTTCCTGATCGGCGGCCTCGCGACGCTGTCGCTGCCGGGGCTCGCGCCGTTCGTGAGTGAATTCCTGGTCCTGGTCGGCACGTTCGCGCGCTACCCGGTCATCGGCATCATCGCCACGTTCGGCATCGTGCTCGCCGCGCTCTACACGCTGGTCCTCTACCAGCGGACCATGACGGGCCCGGTGAAGCCGTCGAACGAGGGCATCGCCGACCTGCGGGTGCGTGAACTGGCGGTCGTGGTCCCGCTGATCGGCGTACTGATCTTCCTCGGTGTGTACCCGAAGCCGCTCACCGAGCTGGTGAACCCGGCGGTCAAGCACACGATGTCCGACGTCCAGAAGAAGGACCCGAAGCCGGAAGTGGAGGCGGCCCACAAGTGAGTGCATCAGCCGTCCACAGCCTGTGGACAACAGCCGCCGATCCGATCTCCAAGATCGACGCACCGAAGATCGAATACGGGCAATTGTCCCCGACCTTGATCGTCATCGGTGCCGCCGTCCTGGGGATCCTGGTCGAGGCGTTCGTGCCCCGTAAGTCCCGCTACTACGTCCAGGTGTTCCTGGCCGTCGTCGCGCTCGCCGCCGCCTTCGCCGCGGTCGTCGGGCTCGCCGCCGGTGGGTACGGCACCACCAAGGCGCACATCGCGGCCATGGGCGCGATCGCCGTCGACGGTCCCGCGCTCTTCCTCCAAGGGACCATCCTGCTGGCCGGGTTGGTCGCGATCTTCACGTTCGCGGAGCGGCGGCTCGACCCGGAGGCGCACGGCAACCGCGTCGACTCGTTCGCCGCGCAGGCCGCGTCCGTGCCCGGCAGCGACAGCGAGAAGGCCGCGATCAAGGCCGGGTTCACCACCACCGAGGTGTTCCCGCTCGCCCTCTTCGCGATCGGCGGCATGCTGGTCTTCCCCGCGGCGAACGACCTGCTGACGCTCTTCATCGCCCTGGAAGTCTTCTCGCTCCCGCTGTACCTGCTGTGCGCCGTGGCCCGCCGCAAGCGGCTCATGTCGCAGGAGGCCGCGGTCAAGTACTTCCTGCTCGGCGCCTTCGCCTCGGCGTTCACCCTGTTCGGCATCGCGCTGCTCTACGGCTACGCGGGCTCCGTCTCGTACGCCACCCTCGCGAGCGTCGTCGACGGCTCCATCCAGAACGTGGACCCGGCCCTCGCCGACACCATGGGCAACGACGCGCTGCTGCTCATCGGCATGGCGCTGGTCGTGATGGGCCTGCTGTTCAAGGTCGGCGCCGTCCCCTTCCACATGTGGACGCCGGACGTCTACCAGGGCGCCCCGACGCCGGTCACCGGCTTCATGGCGGCCGGTACGAAGGTCGCCGCCTTCGGCGCGCTGCTGCGGCTCCTGTACGTGGTCCTGCCGGGGCTGCGCTGGGACTGGCGGCCGGTCATGTGGGCCGTCGCCATCGTCACGATGCTCGGCGGCGCGATCGTCGCGATCACGCAGACCGACATCAAGCGGCTGCTCGCGTACTCGTCGATCGCGCACGCGGGCTTCATCCTGGCCGGTGTCATCGCGACCTCGCCCGACGGTGTCTCGTCCGTCCTCTTCTACCTGGCCGCGTACTCCTTCGTCACGATCGGCGCCTTCGCCGTGGTGACGCTGGTGCGCGACGCGGGCGGCGAGGCGACGCACCTGTCGAAGTGGGCGGGGCTCGGGCGGCGCTCGCCGCTGGTCGCCGCCGTCTTCGCGGTGTTCCTGCTCGCCTTCGCCGGGATCCCGCTGACCAGCGGTTTCGCCGGGAAGTTCGCCGTGTTCAAGGCGGCGGCCGAGGGCGGCGCCGGCGCGCTCGTGGTGGTCGGTGTGATCTCGTCGGCCATCGCCGCGTTCTTCTACATCCGCGTGATCGTCCTCATGTTCTTCAGCGAGCCGAAGGCGGACGGGCCGACCGTGGCCGTGCCGTCGCCGCTGACCATGACGACGATCGCCGTGGGTGTGGCGGTCACGATCGTGCTGGGGCTCGCGCCGCAGTACTTCCTGGACCTGGCGAGCCAGGCGGGCGTCTTCGTGCGGTAGCGCCCCGCTGAGCCCGTGGAAGCCCGGTCCCTGGTGGGGCCGGGCTTCTGTGCGTGCGGGCTCCCACGGACGAGTGAGGGTCCGGACGATTGTGAGCAAGTTATCCACAGGGGCTGCTGTGGATAAGTCTCGGGCTGTCGGTCCGGCCCCCTATCGTTGCGGGGGAAGTCGAGAGCGGCGGGCGAGGACGGGACTGACGGTATGAGCGAGGTGACCGAGAGCGAGGCGCTTGCCACGCTCCATCGTGTCTTCGGATACGACGCCTTCCGGGGTGAGCAGGAAGCGATCATCGAGCACGTGGTGGGCGGCGGCGACGCCGTCGTCCTCATGCCGACCGGTGGCGGCAAGTCGCTCTGCTACCAGATCCCGGCCATGGTCAGGCCCGGGACGGGCGTCGTCGTCTCGCCGCTGATCGCCCTCATGCAGGACCAGGTGGACGCGCTGCGGGCACTCGGCGTGCGCGCCGGGTTCATGAACTCGACGCAGGACTTCGACGAGCGCAGGACCGTCGAGGCCGAGTTCCTCGCCGGCGAGCTCGACATCATCTACCTGGCGCCGGAGCGGCTGCGCCTCGACTCCACCCTCGACCTGCTCTCGCGCGGCAAGATCTCCGTCTTCGCGATCGACGAGGCGCACTGTGTGGCCCAGTGGGGGCACGACTTCCGCCCCGACTACCTGGCCCTGTCCGTGCTCGGGCAGCGCTGGCCCGACGTGCCCCGGATCGCGCTCACCGCCACCGCGACGCACGCCACGCACCAGGAGATCACCCAGCGCCTCGGCATGCCGGACGCGAAGCACTTCGTGGCGAGCTTCGACCGGCCGAACATCCAGTACCGGATCGTGCCCAAGGCGGACCCGAAGAAGCAGCTCCTGACCTTCCTGAAGCAGGAGCACGAGGGTGACGCGGGCATCGTGTACTGCCTGTCGCGCAAGTCGGTCGAGGCGACCGCCGAGTTCCTGTGCAGGAACGGGATCGAGGCGGTGCCCTACCACGCGGGCCTGGACGCCGGGACGCGCGCGCGGAACCAGTCCCGCTTCCTGCGCGAGGAGGGCCTCGTCGTCTGCGCGACCATCGCGTTCGGCATGGGCATCGACAAGCCCGACGTGCGGTTCGTCGCCCACCTCGACCTGCCCAAGTCCGTCGAGGGGTACTACCAGGAGACCGGGCGCGCCGGGCGTGACGGACTGCCGTCGACCGCGTGGATGGCGTACGGACTCCAGGACGTCGTGCAGCAGCGGAAGCTGATCAACATGGGGGAGGGGGACGAGGCGTTCCGGCGCCGCGCCTCCGCCCATCTGGACTCGATGCTGGCGCTGTGCGAGACGGCGCGGTGCCGCCGGTCCCAGCTGCTCACGTACTTCGGGCAGGACGGCGCCGGGTCGTGCGGGAACTGCGACACCTGCCTCACCCCGCCGGAGACGTGGGACGGCACCGTCGCCGCGCAGAAGATCCTCTCCACGGTGGTGCGGCTCGACCGGGAGCGGCGGCAGAAGTTCGGCGCGGGCCAGATCATCGACATCCTGCTCGGCAAGCGCACCGCGAAGGTCATCCAGTTCGACCACGACCAGCTGTCCGTCTTCGGCATCGGTGACGAGCTGAGCGAGACCGAATGGCGGGGCGTGGTGCGGCAGTTGCTGGCCCAGTCCCTGATCGCGGTCGAGGGCGAGTACGGGACGCTGGTGCTCACCGAGGACAGCGCGAGCGTCCTGGGGCGCGAGCGGGAGGTGCGGCTGCGCAAGGAGGCGCCGAAGCCCGCGACGACGCGTGCGGCGCGGGGCGAGCGGAAGGCCAAGACGGTCGCGGCGGATCTGCCGGCCGAGCTGGTGCCGGTGTTCGAGGCGCTGCGGGCCTGGCGCGGCGAGCAGGCGAAGGAGAACGGGGTCCCGGCGTATGTGATCTTCCACGACGCGACGCTGCGGGAGATCGCCCTGCAACGGCCCACGTCGGTGGCGCAGTTGGGGACGATCGGTGGCGTCGGCGAGAAGAAGTTGGCGACGTGGGGCGAGGGAGTGCTGAAGGTGCTGGCCGGGATGGACGGCGGCGCCCCGAGTGCCTCCGGCTCCGGCTCGGATTCCGGTACCGGAACCGGCTTCGGTACCGGCTCCGGCTCCGGCTCGGATTCCGCGGAACCCGAGCCGGATTTCTGGCCGGAGGCCGAGCCCGACGACGTGGACTGGTGACCTAGGCCGGGCGGCGCTTCGGCCGGTCGGGACTTCGGCCGGTCGGGCTTCGGCTGGACAGGACTTCGGCTAGACGGCGCCGACGATCCGGCCCGTGACCTCGCCCAGGGCCACCCGGGTGCCGTCGGGGCCCGGGGCCCACGCGGTCATCGTCACCACGTCGCCGTCCTCCAGGAAGCCCCGCTTGCCGGTGGGGAGGTCGAGGAGGTCGCGGCCGTTCCAGGTGATCTCGATCAGCGATCCGCGCTCGTTGTCCTCGGTGCCGCTGATGGTGCCCGAGCCGTAGAGGTCGCCGGTGCGCAGGGACGCGCCGTTGACCGTCATGTGGGCCAGCATCTGGGCGCCGGTCCAGTACATGCCGGAGAAGGGGGGCTCCGAGATGATGTGCCCGTTCAGGGAGACCGTGATGTGCAGGTCGTAGCCCGCGGGGTCGTCGGTCGACGCGGTGTCGTCGAGGTACGGGAGCAGCGGCACGGTGCGCTCCGGCGGGGCCGTGCGGGCCGCGTCCAGGGCGTCGAGGGGCGTGATCCAGGCGGAGATCGACGTGGCGAACGACTTGCCCAGGTGCGGGCCGAGCGGCACCGTCTCCCAGTTCTGGATGTCGCGCGCCGACCAGTCGTTGAGGAGGCAGAGCCCGAAGACGTGGTCGCGGTAGTCGGCGAGCGGGACCGGCGTGCCCTGGGCGGAGGGGACGCCGACCACGTAGCCGACCTCCGTCTCGATGTCGAGGCGGACCGACGGCCCGAAGACCGGGGCCGGGTCGGACGGCGCCTTGCGCTGCCCCGACGGGCGGACCACGTCCGTGCCCGAGACGACCACGGTGCCGGCGCGGCCGTGGTAACCCACCGGCAGATGCTTCCAGTTGGGCTTGAGCGGCTCCTCGTCCGGGCGGAAGAGCCGGCCCAGGTTCGAGGCGTGGTTCTCCGAGGCGTAGAAGTCGACGTAGTCCGCGACCTCGAAGGGGAGGTGCAGGGTGACCGAGGCGAGCGGGTGCAGATGGGGGCGCACGGTCTCGCGGTGGGCCGGGACCGTCAGCCAGGCGGTGAGCGCGCGGCGCACGTCCGACCAGGCCGTGCGGCCCGCCGCCAGCAGGGGGTTGAGGGTGGGCCGGGCCAGCAGGCCCGCGTACGGGGAGCCGAGGGCCGTCGCCGCCGCGCCCGCGTCCAGGACGTGGTCGCCGAAGCGGACGCCGACCCGGGGGCCCTGGTCCGCGTACGAGAAGACGCCGTACGGAAGGTTGTGCGCGCCGAAGGGGTCGCCTTCGGGGAGGTCGAGCGGGTCGGGACGGTCGAGCCTGGTGGGCTCGGACGCGGACGCGGAGGTGGCTGCGGGTGCCATGCCTGCGGGCCTCACTTTCCATTCGGTGTGGGCCACACGTTACGTGGGAGACGGCAGTTGGGGCAGTGCCTAAAGAGTTCGCAATGTCCGAATGACCCGTTGATGGAGTGGTGGGTTCCGGCTTAGCGTCATTGTCCGGTGGGCGCGGACGGGGTGGGTCCGGGTCCGATGGGGGACGCGTGGGGGGACCCGTGGCCAGGAGTGCCGGTAATGCGCGGAGCGGTACCGAACGTGTGCCATTCGCCGTGGACCGGGACGTGCCGGGCCTCATCGTGAAGTTCGGTGACTATCCGCTGCACCACGGAGGCGTCGGAGCCATCCGCAGCCTGGGCAGGCTCGGGGTGCCCATGTACGCGATCACCGAGGACCGGTACACACCCGCGGCGGCCTCCCGCTATCTGCGCGGCGCCTTCCCCTGGCGGACCACCGGGGCGGAGGAGCCGGAGCGGCTCGTCGAGGGGCTGGTGCGGATCGCGCGCCGGATCGGCCGGCCCACGGTGATGATCCCGACGGACGAGGAAGCGGCCGTCCTGATCGCCGAGCACCAGGACCCGCTGGCCGACGCCGGGTATCTGTTCCCGCGCGTGGAGCGGGAGTTGCCGCGCCGTCTCGCCAGCAAGCAGGGGTTGCACGAGCTGTGCGTGGAGCACGGCATCCCCTCGCCGGCGGCCGCGTTCCCGCAGTCGTACGCGGACATCGAGGAGTTCGCCGAGAAGGCGCGCTTCCCGGTGGTGGCGAAGAACCGGGAGGCGTTCACCCGCCGCTCGCACCCCGCCGTGAACGGGACGACGAGGATCGCCACCGCGAACGGACTGCGTCAACTCGCCCGCGGCTGGGGCGAGAAGCCCGGCGTGATCCTCCAGGAGTACCTGCCGCGCGAGCAGGCCGAGGACTGGATCGTGCACTCCTACTTCGACCGGGACTCCACGCCCCGCGCGATGTTCACCGGGGTCAAGGTCCGCTCCTGGCCCCCGCACGCGGGCATGACGGCGAACGCGTACGTCGTGGACAATCCGGAACTCGCGGACCTCGCCGCGCGTTTCATCAAGCAGACCGGGTTCAGCGGAGTCATCGACCTCGATCTGCGCTTCGACCGGCGCGACGGACAGTACAAGCTCCTCGACTTCAATCCGCGGATGGGCGCCCAGTTCCGCCTCTTCGAGAACGAGGCGGGCATCGACGTCGTCCGAGCCCTGCACCTGGATCTGACCGGCCGCGCCGTCCCGGAGGGGGAACAGCGGGCGGGACACCGGTACGTGGTGGAGAACATCGACCTGCCGGCCCTGCTCGCCTATCGGCGCAGCGGATACACGACCCCGCACGCCCCGTCCCGCGCGAGCGGTACGGAGCTGGCGTGGTGGGCGGCCGACGATCCACGGCCGTTCTTCACGATGCTCGCCCGATTCGTACGGCCGGGTGCCAAGCATCTGTACCAGCTGTGGCAGACCAACCGCCGCGGCAGCACGTCGGGTCCGGGCGTCTGAGGATGCCCGGACGCGCACGGAGTATTGACGCTGCGTCGTCCTGGGGAGGGACTTCGTGATCCATCCTGTCGCTGTCATCGGAGCGGGCCCTTACGGCCTGTCCACCGCCGCGCACCTTCGGGCCCGCGGCATTCCCGTACGGGTCTTCGGGGAACCCATGGTGAGCTGGCGCTCGCACATGCCCGAGGGAATGATCCTCAAGTCCGTCCCGTCCGCGTCGAGCATCGACGCACCGCAGCGCGGCCACCGGCTCGCCGACTACTGCGACGCCGCCGGCATCGACCGTCTGGTCACGGACGAGGACCTGATCTCCGCCGAGACGTTCGTGGCGTACGGCGACTGGTTCCAGCAGAAGCTGGTGCCCGAGCTGGAGCGCGTACGCGTGGTGTCCGTGGACCGGCGCGGCGCGGCGGGCTTCGAGCTGAAGCTGGACTCGGGGGAGCAGTTCACGGCCCGCGCCGTCGTCGTCGCCACGGGGCTGTCCGGTCTGGAGCACCTGCCGCGCGAGTTCGCCGCCGCGGTCCCCGACGGGCCCACTGCGACGGGTCCGCTCTCGCACAGCGCCCAGCACCACGACCTGTCCCGGTTCGCGGGCAAGGAGCTGATCGTGGTCGGCGCGGGGCAGTCCGCGCTGGAGACGGCGGCCCTCGCGGCGGAGGCGGGCGCGAGCGTACGGGTCGTCTCGCGCGGCAAGGGCCGGGTCCGCTTCGGGGCGCCGCCGTGGAACCAGCCGAGGTTCCGCCCCGAGACCCCGTTCGGCAACGCGTGGTCGCTGTACGCGTTCACGTACTACCCGCACCAGTACCGCCAACTGCCGCCGCAGGCACGGCACTTCCTCGTGAAGCGGGTGCTCGGTCCGCTCGGCGCGTGGTGGCTGAAGGAGCGCTTCGAGGGGAAGGTGGCGGTGCGCGAGGTCGCCGCCGTGGAGCGTGTGACGGTGACGGACGGGGCGCCCGTCCTGACCGTACGCACGCACGGCGACCGGCTCGCGGAGATCGGCGGCGACCATGTCATCGCGGCGACCGGATACCGGGTCGACCTGGCCGCGATGCCGTTCCTCGGCGACGGCCTGCGCGCCCGGCTCGCCACCAGCCGGGGCACGCCGCGGCTCGGCGCGGGCTATGTCTCGTCGATCCCCGGTCTGTACTTCACGGGGATGCTCGGCGGTTCCTCGTACGGCCCGGTGATGCGGTTCGTGTGCGGGACGGAGTTCGCGTCCCCGCGGCTGGCCCGCCACCTCGCGGCCGCGCACGGCTAGCCGGACGAGGCTGGGAGGGCTCCCGGGGGCGGTCTACTACAACTGCCGCCCGGGGGCCCGTGGTTGGGCTCCGCTTAGCCCGAAGAGATGACGCCGTCCGGTCCCGACAGGGCATACGGCCCAGGGCGGCCGGTACTCGACGGGTCGTTGGGGCTGCTGGTCCGTATTCTTCGGATCATGGCCGCACCCGCATATGCACTCATCGCCACTGACCTGGACGGAACGCTGCTGCGCGGCGACGACACGGTCTCCGACCGGACCCGCGCCGCTCTCGCCCGCGCCGCCGCGACCGGGGCCCGGCACATCGTGGTGACGGGCAGGCCCGCGCCGCGCGTCAAGCCGCTCCTCGACGACCTCGGCGGCGGCCTCGCCGTGTGCGCGCAGGGGGCGCAGCTCTACGACGCCGTGTCCGACCGCCTGCTGTGGTCGCTCACCCTGGACCGGGAGCTGGCCGAGCAGGCGCTCGGGAAGATCGAGGCGGAGGTCGGGCAGGTGTACGCGGCTGTCGACCAGGACGGGGTGGAGGGCCTGACGCTGATCGAGCCCGGCTATCTGATGCCGCACCCGACGCTCCCCGCGGTCCGCGTCCACCACCGCGCGGCACTGTGGGCCGAGCCGATCAGCAAGGTGCTGCTGCGCCACCCGTCGCTGTCCGACGACGAGTTGGCGACCGTGGCCCGCGCGGCGGTCGGCCCGCTCGCCACCGTCACCATGTCGGGCCCCGGCACCGTCGAACTCCAGCCGCGCGGCGTCACCAAGGCGACGGGCCTCGAACTGGCCGCCGAACGCCTCGGCGCGGGCCCCGCCGACACGATCGCCTTCGGCGACATGCCCAATGACGTCCCGATGTTCGCGTGGGCGGCCCGCGGCGTGGCGATGGCCAACGCCCACCCCGAACTGAAGTCCCTCGCCGACGAGGTGACCACGTCGAACGAGGAGGACGGGGTGGCGGTGGTGCTGGAGCGGCTCGCGGGGTGAGGTGACGGCTCCGAGCCCGCCGCACCCCACGAGCTCCGTCTCACCTCGCCGCACCCCGCGAGCTCCGCTTCACCCCGCCGTCCGCGGAATCCGCCGCTCCCACGTCCGGTGGAACACCACCTCGCCGCCGTCCCGGCACACCACCTCGCTAGAGGTCAGGAACTCCCGGTCCGTGCAGGAGATCTCGGAGCGGGTCTCGACCGTCGCGTCCCAGGCCAGTTCGGGGCGGTGCAGGCGGATCGACCAGTCCGATCGGGTGCGGGCGGAGAGCGGGTCGTTCTCGTCGATGACGTACGTCTCCAGGGCGTCCTCGGTGAACTCCAGGCCGTCCGGGTAGACGCGCGTGCCGCCGTAGCGCGGGTCGACCTCCAGCTTCCACTCGCCCTTCGCGACGTCCCGTACGACGAGGCGTTCGGGCCGCTGCTCGTCCAGGGAGGCCGGGTGGACGACGCCGAGGGGTTCCGACTGCTCCGGGGTGTCGAAGGAGACGGCGCCGCCCAGGTCGCCGGAGCGGACCGGCAGTTCGAGGGAGCTGCCGACCGGGGCCAGCGTGAAGCCCGCCTGCGATCCCGGCTGGGGCCAGATCCACGGCCAGTACGCCGACGACACGGCGAGCCGGATGCGGTGGCCGGCGGGGAAGGTGTGGCCGATGCCGTTCAGCTCGAACGTGACGTCCTCGGTCGTCCCCGGCACCCACGGCACGCTCGCCGAACGGCCGTGCCGCGACGAGAGGTTGAGCACGCCACGGGTGACCAGGGTGGAGGAGCCGTCCGGCGCCACGTCGCACACCCGTGCCACGGCCTGCCCGCGCGGCACGTTCGACGTGATCCGCAGGGTCACCTTGGGGCGCCCCAACACCCGTACGTCCTGCGGTACTTCGAACTCGAAGCACGCCGACTTCGCGTCCTCGTCGCGCTGGTCGGGCGGCAGGTCGCCGTCGTTGCCGAACGGGAAGAAGCGGCCCGCGTCCAGGCCCGTCTGCTGCGGCGAGCGGACGAGCACCGGCGCGCCCTGGAGGGCGTAGGAGACCGGTGTGACGTGTGGCGAGGGCCAGGACGGGTCGCCGACCCAGCGTCCGGGCAGCTCGTCGTAGACGGTCGCCGGCGGGTGCGAGTCGCTGATCCACGACCGCAGCTTCGGCTCCGCCATCACCCCGGTGTCGTCGCCCTTCAGCCAGTGGTCCCACCAGCGCAGCGTCTCCTGGAGGAAGCCGATCGCGGGGCCCGGCGGCAGGCCGCGGTCCGGGTACTGGTGCGACCACGGCCCGATGAGTCCGCGGACCTGGTCGTCCGGGAGGTGTTCCACCAGGCGCAGCACCGTGTCCCGGTACGGGTCGTGCCAGCCGCCCACCGCGAGCACCCCGGCCTTGATCGTCGAGTAGTCCTCGCAGACGCTGCCGTGCCGCCAGTACGCGTCCCGCGTCTGGTGCCCCAGCCAGGTGTGGATGAACGGATCGACCGCCTCCAGGCGCTTCGTCCACATCTCCCGCCATTCCTCGCCCACGAACTGGGGGTCCGGCGGGCGCGCGACGAACGCGAGCATGGTCGCCGCCCACGCGTGCATGTCCACGGCGAGCACGGAGCCGCCCATGTAGTGCACGTCGTTGTCGTAGCGGTCGTCCGTGGAGCAGACCGTGACGATCGCCTTGAGCGGCTCGGGCGCGAGCGCGGCGATCTGGAGCGAGTTGAAGCCGCCCCAGGAGATGCCGAACATGCCGACCTTGCCGGACGACCAGGGCTGCTCGGCCAGCCAGTGGACGACCTCGACGCCGTCCGCGAGCTCCTGCGCGTCGTACTCGTCGCCCGGCATGCCCTCGCTGTTGCCGTGCCCGCGCACGTCGACGCGGACGGAGGCGTAGCCGTGCCCCGCGTACCAGGGGTGGCGCTGCCAGTCGCGCGGCGCCGTCCAGTCGGAGAGCCGGTAGGGGAGGTATTCGAGGAGGACTGGGACCGGCTCGTCGGTCACCGGGCGCCAGACGCGCGCGAAGAGCGTCGTTCCGTCCGAGAGGGGTACGCGGATGTCCTCGCGGGTCGTTCCGTACGGGAACTCGGTCTGGATGCGGGGGGAAGCAGGGCTCATGGGAGTACCTCAGTGAACGGGGTGCATGGTGCGCCGCAACCACGGCGCCAGGGCGATGACGGCGACACCGACGGCGACGGCGATGGCACCGTTCACGCCGAAGTACGCGGGGTTCGAGACCTCGCCGTAGAGCTTCACGGTCTGGGCCTGGATGCCGTTCGCGAGGGCGAGCGACAGGAACCACAGCGACATGGTCTGGCTGGCGAAGGCCTTCGGGGCGAGCTTGGTCGTCGCGGACATGCCCGACGTCTCCAGGAGGACGTCGCCGAGCCCGAGCAGCAGGTACGAGCCGACGATCCACCAGGCCGCCATCTTGTACGTGTCGCCGCTGTGGCCGGACGTCGGGATCACCATCAGCAGGAACGACAGACCGCCCAGGATCACGCCGATGGCGATCTTGTTGGAGGCGTGCGGCTGGCGTGGGCCCATCCGCGCCCACAGGCCCGCCACCACGGGCGCCAGAGCGACCTCGAAGGCGCCGAGCGCGGAGGCGTACCAGCTGGCGGGGAAGTGGAAGCCGAGGATGGTCGTCTCGGCGTTCGTGGAGGCCAGCAGCATCATCGTCGAGTAGGCCTGGAAGAGGATGAAGTTGAAGGCCACGGACGCGACGAACAGGACGAGGTACGGCCGCAGGCGGCCGCGTTCCTCCGCCGTGACCCGCGGGCTGCGGAACATCACCACGAAGTACACGACCGGAGCGATCACCGAGATGATCGTCAGGACGTCCACGAAGCGGTCCATGGTCAGCCAGCCCGCGGAGGCCAGGAGCACCGCGAGCGCCGCCACCACGATCGCGCCGACGATCATCATCCGGACCGCGCGGCGCATCCCCTCGGGCGGCAGCGCGTACTCGGCGGCGTGCTTGCGCCCGGCCAGGTGACGCCGCCCGGCGACGTACTGGATCAGGCCGAAGGTCATGCCGATCGCGGCCGCCGAGAAGCCCCAGTGCCAGCCCTTGTGGTCGCCCAGCCAGCCGGTGATCAGCGGACCGGCGAAGGCGCCGATGTTGATGCCCATGTAGTACAGCGCGAAGCCGGCGTCGCGGCGCTCGTCCTCGGTGCGGTAGAGCTTGCCGACCATCGAGGCCACGTTCGGCTTCAGCAGGCCCGTACCGGCGCTGATCAGGCCGAGCCCCACCCAGGTCATGGTCGCGGTCGGCACCGCCATGGAGTAGTGGCCGCAGGCGATGAGGATGCCGCCCCACAGGACCGCCCGGTACGAGCCGAGGATCCGGTCGGCGAGCCAGCCTCCGGCGACCGAGACCAGGTACACCAGCGTGCCGTACGCGGCCGAGACCGACGCGGCGGTGCCGGGGTCCATGCCCATGCCGCCGTGCGCGACGGTGTCCGCGAAGTACAGGACGAGGATGGCCTGCATGCCCAGGAACGAGAAGCGTTCCCAGACCTCCAGGCCGGAGAGCGTGAGCAGGCCGCGCGGCTGGCCGAAGAAGGCCGTATCGTCGCCGGGCGGCGGTTCTTCCGCGGCGGGCGCTGTGTCGCTGGCGGTGCGGGACAAAGTGGGTACTCCCGGTCGTATTGGCTGATCACGAACATACCGGGGGTGTCCGGAGGCCGCCCGGGCTGGGGTGACCGGGCAGGCGCCACCTGTGATCGAAACAGGACCGGATACGCTGACTTGAGTGATGGCAACGACACATCGACAAACCGTGTCATCGACCAAATGATCGACCGAGTTCGCCATGTGAGCGTCGTGATCGTCAGCAGACAGGAGAACCTCTCGTGACCGTCGTCGGGACTTTCGGTCTTAGCGTGCGGGACCAGGCTCTCGAAGCCGATGTCCAGGCCGGGTTGGCGGCTGTCGAGGAGGGACTGCTCGAAGCCACCAAGAGCGAGGTGCCCTTCATCACCGAGGCCGCCCAGCATCTGGTGCGCGCCGGGGGCAAGCGCTTCAGGCCGCTTCTTGTGACGCTCGCCGCACAGTTCGGCGATCCGTACGCGCCGGGCATCGTGCCCTCGGCCGTCGTCGTCGAGCTCACCCACCTCGCCACGCTGTACCACGACGACGTGATGGACGAGGCGGACGTGCGCCGCGGGGTACCGAGCGCCAACCAGCGCTGGGGCAACTCCGTCGCCGTCCTGACCGGCGACTTCCTCTTCGCCCGCGCCTCGCACATCCTGGCCGACCTCGGCCCCGACGCGGTGCGCATCCAGGCCGAGGCGTTCGAGCGCCTCGTCACCGGCCAGATCCTGGAGACCGCGGGCCCCGCCGACGGGCGCGACCCGGTCGACCACTACCTGGACGTGCTCGGCGGCAAGACCGGCTCGCTGATCGCCGTGGCGTGCCGCTTCGGCGCCATGATGTCCGGCGCCGACGAGACGGTCGTCGACGTCCTGACCCAGTACGGGGAGCGGCTCGGCGTCGCCTTCCAGCTCGCCGACGACGTCCTCGACATCGCCTCCGACTCCCGCGAGTCCGGCAAGACCCCGGGCACGGACCTGCGCGAGGGCATCCCCACGCTGCCGGTGCTGCGCCTGCGCGAGCGCGCCGAGCTGCTCGGCCTGCCCGAGGACAAGGAACTCGTCGACCTCCTCGACTCCGACCTCGCGGACGACGAGCGGCTCGCCGAGGCCATCTCCCGGCTGCGCACCCACCCGGCCCTGGACCAGGCCCGCCGGGACACCGTGCGCTACGCCGAGGAGGCGCGCGCCGCCCTCGCCCCGCTCCCGGAGTGCGAGGCGAAGTCGGCGCTGGTGGAGCTCTGCGACGCGGTCGTGCACCGGGCCGGCTGAGACCCGGTGCTTTCCGGCCCTTCGTGGCCGGTCCGGCACGGTCCCCTACGGGTCGGGGGAGACCCCGGCCCGTTCTGTCATCCCGTAGGTGTACACGGAGTTGATCCCGCGGTCTGACGCTTCGTGGTGGCCGGTTTGGTCAGATGGTGAACACCACTCCTGACCAATTCGGGTGAGAATGGCGGCTTGGGGTGGACGCACGCCAACGCAGGGACGAGTGCACAGGACGGTAAGCCGCCGCCGAACACGGAGGTAGGGCAACAGACATGGCACCGTACGCATCCGAAGACAGCCAGAGCCAGGACCAGGGCGCGGGGCAGGGCGCCGGGCGTCGCAAGGCCGCCCGGTACGCGGTCCCCGTGGCCGTACTGGGGGTGGCCGCGGCGACGATCGGGCTCGTCCCGGCGCTCGCGGACTCCGGTGACCCGGATCTGCCGAAGGTCACCGCCCAGGAACTCATCGAGAAGATCGCCGCGTCGGACACCCAGCAGCTGTCCGGCACCGTCAAGATCCACACGGACCTGGGCCTGCCCTCGCTCGGCGGCGGCGCCGCCGGCGGCCTCCTGGGCGGCGGGGCCGGCGGGGGCGAGGACGGCGGTTCGACCGCCGACCCGAAGTCGAAGCTCACCGAGCTCGCCTCCGGCACGCACACGCTGCGCGTCGCGGCGGACGGCGAGAACAGGCAGAAGCTGTCGATCCTGGACGACGCGTCCGAGTACAGCGTGATCCACAACGGCGACGACCTCTGGGCCTACGACAGCAAGTCGGACCAGGCGTACCACGCGAAGGACACCGGGAAGGGCGCGGACAAGGACGCGAGGAAGGAGCGGTCGGCCGAGGTCCCAGCCACGCCCGGGGAGCTCGCCGACGAGGTCCTCAAGGCGTCCGGCGACACCACGTCGATCACCGTCGACGGCACCGCGCAGATCGCGGGCCGCGACGCGTACCGGCTCCAGATCAAGCCCAAGCAGTCCGGTTCCACGGTCGGCGCGATCACGGTCTCCGTGGACGCGAAGACCGGGACGCCGCTGAAGTTCACGCTGACCCCGGCGAGCGGCGGCGCGGCCGTCATCGACGCCGGCTTCACCAGCGTCGACTTCGGCAAGCCCGCGGCGTCCACCTTCGACTTCAAGCCGTCGAAGGGCACGAAGGTCACCGAGGCCGACGAGCTGTCGGCGCAGGACGGCGGCAAGGCGCTCCCGAACGCCCCCAAGGCCCCCAAGGGTGCCGAGCTCGACGGCACGGGCGGCCTCGACGGGCTGAAGGTGATCGGCGAGGGCTGGACCTCCATCGCCGAGCTGAAGCTGCCGAAGGAGGCGGGCGGCCTCGCCTCCGGCGCCGGGTCCGGCTCCGCCGACGTGCCGGCCGACGCACAGAAGTTCCTGTCCTCCCTGGGCGACCAGGTCAAGGGCGAGTTCGGCTCGGGCACCGTGTACTCGACCCGCCTCGTGAACGTACTGATCACCGAGGACGGGAAGGCGTACGCCGGAGCGGTCACCAAGGACGCTCTGGTGAAGGCGGCCGACGCGGGCTGACCGCACGGAGGACGACGGGGTGAGGGGGCGGTGCGCACCGCCCCTCACCCCGTACGGGAACCAGTACTGGGGAGGGGCATGGCGCCGGCCATCGAGACGAGAGATCTCACCAAGCGGTACCGCGGTGGCCGACCGGCCGTCGACCGGCTGAGCCTCACCGTCCCCGAGGGGGCGGTCTTCGGCTTCCTCGGGCCGAACGGATCGGGCAAGACCACCACCATCCGCATGCTCATGGGCCTGATCGAGCCGACCGCGGGCACCGCCCAGGTCCTCGGCCGCCCGATGCCCCGCGGCGCCCGGACCGTCCTGCCGCACGTGGGCGCGCTCATCGAGGGCCCGGCCCTGTACGGGTTCCTGTCCGGGCGCGACAACCTGGTGCGCGTCGACTCCGCCGACCCGACCGCCGACCCGCGCACCCGCAGGGCCCGGGTCGGGGCGGCCCTGGACCGGGTGGGTCTGACGGCCGCCGCGGCGAAGAAGGCGAAGGCGTACTCGCTCGGCATGAAGCAGCGCCTCGGGCTCGCGGCCGCCCTGCTCCAGCCGCGCCGCCTGCTCGTCCTGGACGAACCGACCAACGGCCTCGACCCGCAGGGCATGCGCGAGATCAGGACCCTGGTACGGGAGTTGGCGACGGACGGCACCACCGTCTTCCTCTCCTCGCACCTCCTCGACGAGATCGAGCAGGTCTGCACGCACGTCGCCGTGATGGCGCAGGGCCGGCTGATCACCCAGGGCCCGGTCGCCGAACTGGCCGCGGGCGCCCGGGGAAAGCTCGTGGTCACGACCCCCGACCCGGCCGACGCGGCCCGCGTCCTGAAGGAGCACGGCATCACCATCACCGAGACGTCGGACGACGCCGTCGTCGCCGAACCGCCGCCGCCGGGGACCGAGTTGGCGGATCTGAACACGGCCCTGGTCACGGCGGGCGTACGGGTGCGCGGCTTCGGCGTCGAGCGGGCGTCCCTGGAGGACGCGTTCGTCGCGCTGACCGGGGAGGGCTTCGATGTCGCAGGCTGAAGCGCGGACCGCGCCGCGTCCGGGCCCGAGCGCGCGGCCGAGCCCGCTGTGGACCCTCGGCCTGTTCCGCAGCGAGCTGACCATGACCTTCCGCCGCTGGCGCACGCTGGCGCTGCTCGCGGTCCTGACCGGCGTCCCGATCCTGATCGGGGTCGCCGTGAAGATCGAGACGAGCGACGGTTCGACGCTCGGCGGGGGCGGGCCCGAGGGCGGCGGCCCCGCGTTCATCGCGCAGATCACCAACAACGGCCTGTTCCTGGTGTTCACGTCGCTCGCCGCGACGCTCCCGTTCTTCCTCCCCATGGCCGTCGGCGTCATCGCGGGCGACGCGGTGGCGGGCGAGGCGAACGCGGGAACGCTGCGCTACCTCCTGGTCGCCCCGGCGGGGCGTACCCGCCTCCTGCTCACCAAGTACGCGACGACGATGACGTTCTGCCTCGTGGCGACGCTCGTGGTCGCGGTCTCCGCGCTGGCCACCGGCGCGATCCTGTTCCCGCTCGGCGACGTCGTCACCATCTCCGGGACCCGGATCGGTTTCGGCGAGGGCCTGTGGCGGGCCTTCCTGATCGCGCTCGTGGTGGCGGCGTCCCTGATCGGGATCGCCGCGCTCGGCCTGTTCGTCTCGACGCTGACCAACAGCGGCATCGCCGCGATGGCGACCACCGTGGGCCTGCTGATCACCGTCCAGATCCTCGACCAGATCCCGCAGCTGCACGCGCTCCAGCCGTACTTCTTCTCGCACCACTGGCTGTCCTTCGCCGACCTGATGCGCGAGCCGGTCTACTGGGACGACCTGGTCAAGAACCTCGAACTACAGGCCCTGTACGCGGCGGTCTTCGGCTCGGCGGCCTGGGCCCGCTTCACGGCGAAGGACATCACGGCGTGACGGCCCGCACGGGATGGGCCCGGCCTGCCGTGACCGCCGTCACGGCGTGAGGGCGAACGGCGCCTGCGCGTAGACGCTCGCCGTGGGGAACGCGGCGAGCGGCGCCTGCCGCGCGAAGAACGTCTTGGCCCGGACGAGCGCCGCCTCGTCCTTCAGCACGTCGCCGGGCTTGCTGCCGTTGCCGAGCAGGACGCCGCCGAAGCGCATGCCCATGTACGCGGCCGAGTTGTTCAGCGTGCCGATCAGCGGGTCGGCGACCTCGGACTCCTCGTGCGCGAGCGCGGTGACGCCCCACAGGGTGCGCCCGGCGAGGGTCGCCTTGAAGTCGATGCCCGGCGTGCGCAGCCAGCCCGACCAGTGGTCCAGATAGCGCTTGGTGGAGGCGGAGACCGCGTACCAGTACAGCGGCGACACGATGACGATGTCGGTGGCCGCGAGCGTCGCGTCGAGCAGCAGCGCCACGTCGTCGCCCTCGGGGCGGGTGTGGTCGCTGTCGTGGCGCAGGTCCTCGAAGTCGGGCAGCGGGTGCGCGGCCAGGTCGATCCAGCGCTGCCGGGTGCCGGCCGGGAGCTGCTCGGCGGCCCGGCGGGCGAGGATCTCGGAGTTGCCGTCGGGACGGCTGCTGCCGAGCACGAACAGGAAATCGCGGGTGGTCATGGTTCCCCCAAGGCAGGTACGCGGGCTCACTTACTTGCGCGTGCAGTATATGCATGCGCAAGTAAGTAGGGGAAGGGCAACCGGGAACCCCCTCGTCGGGACGCGTGCCGGCCCGCCGCGCTCACTCCTCGGAACGGTCCAGGATCCCCAGCCCGGCGTCCGGCGCCTCCCGCTCGCCCCGCCCCCGGGTGAGCCGGACCACCACCCAGGTCAGCGCGGTCAGCGCGACGAGCAGGAAGAGGAACCCGAGCACCAGGAGCGCCGCGCCCCATGCCCCGAACCGGGCCAGCAGCCAGGGAAGGTTCTCCTCGCCGCACCCGCACGCCACGACATCCCGCACGCCCCGCGTCCCCGTCATACGCCGTGCCCCCTCACACGCAGCCGTGTGCCGAGCATCCCCCGGTGCCGGAGGTTCCGGCTCACTGAAGACAGAACTCGTTCCCCTCGGGGTCGGCCATCACCACCCACTCCCCGCCCTGCGCCTTCACCTCGTCGAGGACCCGGGCGCCGAGCCCGGTCAGCCGCTCGACCGCGGCCTCCCGCCGCTCCGGGCCGACGTGGACGTCGATGTGCAGCCGGTTCTTGCCGGCCTTCGCCTCCGGCACCCGCTGGAACAGGATCCGCCGCCCCTGCCCGGTCCCCGTCCCCTCCTCCACCGGGTCCTCGGGATGCCGTACGGCGATGAGGTCCCGGAAGGCCCTACGCCCCCGGAACTCCACGGTCTCGTCCTCGCTCAGCGCCCCGAATCCCAGCAGCCGCTCGATCAGCGCGGCGTTGTCCTCCACCTCGTACTCGAGGGCGGCGGACCAGAACTCGGCCTGCGCGTGCGGATCGGCACTGTCCACCACGAGCTTCCAATGAAAGGTCATGCGTTCAGTGAACCGGACACCACTGACAATCGCCCCGCACGCTCCCCGCTCCGGTGCGCCAGGCCCCCGGCCGCGGGACCTTCGGGCGTCGACGGCGCGCCCGGAGGGTCACACGGCGGTGGTCGGCCGCGGCGAGACGTCGCCCTCGCCCTGCGCGGCCGCGTCCGCGGCGGCGCGGGCCAGCGCGATCCGCCCGGCCCGGGAGGAGCGCAGGGCGTCCCACGTGAGAACCACCAACGCCACCCACACGAGCCCGAACCCGGCCCACCGCTCGGCCGGCATCTCCTCGTGGAAGTACACGATCCCGAGCACGAACTGGAACACCGGCGCCAGGTACTGCAACAGCCCCAGCGTCGACAGCGGCACCCGGATCGCGGCCGCCCCGAAGCACACCAGCGGGATCGCCGTGACGAGCCCGGTCGACGCGAGCAGCGCCGCGTGCCCGGCGCCCTCCGTCGCGAACGTCGAACTGCCCTGGACGGTCAGCCACACCAGGTACCCGAGCGCGGGCAGGAACTGCACGGCGGTCTCGGCCGCGAGGGACTCCACGCCGCTCAGATTGACCTTCTTCTTCACGAGCCCGTACGTGCCGAAGGAGAAGGCGAGGATCAGCGAGATCCACGGCGGCTGCCCGTAGCCGATGGCGAGCACGAGCACCGCGAGCAGCCCGACCCCGACGGCCACCCACTGCGCGGGCCGCAGCCGCTCCCCGAGCAGCAGCACGCCGAGCGCGATGGAGACGAGCGGATTGATGAAGTACCCGAGCGACGCCTCGACCACATGGCCCGCGTTCACGGACCAGATGTAGAAGCCCCAGTTGACGGTGATCACGGTGGCGGCGACGGCCACGAGCCCGAGCCGCCTGGGCTGGCGCAGCAGGTCACGCGCCCATCCCCACTTGCGTACGAAGAGCAGCGCGACGCCCACGACGACCAGCGACCACACCATGCGGTGGGCCAGGATCTCCACGGATCCCGCGGGCCTGAGCAGCGGCCAGAACAGGGGCACGAGCCCCCACATGCCGTAGGCGGCGAACCCGTTGAAGAGTCCGACCCGCCCGTCCTTGGCCTTCTGCGCCGCTGTTTCCTCTGCCGCCCCGGCGTCCCGCACGGACCCTCCTCCTGACACACGGCAGCCCCGCGGCGGCCACAGACGAAGGTAGCGCCGCGGGGCGGTGCGTGTCATGCCCGTATCGACATACGGTCCTGACGCCGAAGGAGCCCTGTCCCAGGACCGCCCCAGGATCGCCCCGGGACTGCTCCCGGGCGGCTTTCGGCCTACTTCAGCGCTTCGGCGATCGCGTCCGCGAGCGGGGTGGTCGGCCGGCCGATGAGCCGGGCCAGTTCGCCGTCGCGGTGGGCGAGGAGGCCCTGCTCGATGGCGGTGTCGACGCCGACGAGGATGTCGGCGAAGGGGGCGGGCAGTCCGGCGCCGATCAGCACCTCGCGGTTCTCCTCGGGCGTGACGGCGCGGTAGACGACGTCCTTGCCGGACTGCCGGGCGACCTCGGCGGCGTACTCGGCGAGCGACCAGGCGTCGTCGCCGCTCAGCTCGTACGCCCGGCCCTCGTGGCCCTCGCCGGTCAGGACGGCGACGGCGGCCGCGGCGTAGTCGGCGCGCGCGGCGGAGGCGACACGGCCCTCGCCGGCGTTCGCGACGACGGCGCCGTGGGCGAGGACCGGAGCGAGGTTCTGCGTGTAGTTCTCGTGGTACCAGCCGTTGCGCAGGAACGTGTACGGCAGCCCGGAGTCGAGGATCGCCCGCTCGGTGCCCTTGTGCTCCTCGGCGAGCGTGAAGTCGGCGGCGGGCCCGCCGAGCACGCCGGTGTACGCGAGCAGCGCCACGCCCGCGGCCTTCGCGGCGTCGATCACGGCCCGGTGCTGGGGGAGGCGCTGCCCGACGGCGTTGCCGGAGACGAGCAGCACGCGGTCGCCGGCGCGGAAGGCGTCCTTCAGGGTCTCGGGGGCGTCGTAGTCGGCGACCCGTACGACGACGCCGCGCGCGGCGAGATCGGCGGCCTTGTCCTTGTCGCGTACGACGGCGACGACCTGCTCGGCGGGGACGCCCTGGGCGAGCAGCCCCTCGACGACGAGACGGCCGAGATGTCCGGTGGCTCCGGTGACGACGAGGCTCATGTCCGAAAACTCCTTAAGTGGTGCGGTTCTCCCTCACCCTAAAACCTGCACTGTGGATTCGTAAGTACCCACTTTGAAGTAAGGTACTGGCATGACGGTAAGCAAGGTGAGGCAGTGGGCGGAGTCGTCGGCCGCGGGCGGGGGCATGTGCCCGCAGCGCCTGATCCTGGAGCACGTCACGAGCCGCTGGGGCGTCCTGGTCCTGCTGGCCCTGGACGAGCGCTCGTTCCGCTTCGGTGAGCTGCGCCGCGAGATCGGCGGCGTCAGCGAGAAGATGCTGACGCAGACCCTCCAGACCCTGGAACGCGACGGCTTCGTCCACCGCGACGCCAAGCCGGTCATCCCGCCGCGGGTCGACTACACCCTGACCGGCCTCGGCCGGGAGGCCGCGGGGCGGGTGCGGGAGCTCGCGGAATGGACCGAGCGGCGCACGGCCGAGGTCGCCGCGGCGCGACAGAGATACGACGAGGTCCGGGCGTCGGGGTCGTCATCCTGACGTAACTGGCCCTTGTGGCCCGGCAGTTGGGGCACGAGGTGCCGTTCGGCCCCGCATGCGCCCGGCACATAACGGGCACACACCCGATAGGGCGCCGGTCTACACCAAACCCGCCATCCATCTGTGCGCCCCCTGTCCGCCTCCCACGCCGCCCGGACCCGCTCGGCACTCTGGGGGTGGAACGTTCCGCCCGTTGCGCCGACCGGGGGGTCTCCTTGACATGGCCACACTGACATCACCCCTGCGAGGGGTCGGGACCTGGCTGAAGGCCGGGCTCGACCGCCGTCGCCACCGAGACGAGCTGCTCGAAAGGCTGGTGGAGGAGATGCGTCGCGCGAACACCCTCCGCCAGCACACCCTGTTCCTCGACCAGCTGGACCGCGCCATCGCCGACCCGGACCTCGCGGCGGCCCTCAGCACCCTCCCGGACCTGAGCGTCCGCGAACGCAGACTGATGCTCTGGGCCAACCGCGAGTACGCGGTGCTGCTGCTGGCGCACCGGGTGGGGACGTTCTGCTGGGACGAGCTGATCGGGCATCTGCGGGTGCTGTGCACGAACGAGGTCTTCAAGGACTACTGGCGCCGGACCGTGGAGCACCGGCGCAGCCTCCCCGACGGATCGCTGGACGCCAGAGCGTGCGCGGTCATGGACGGCATGATGGAGGAACTGGAGTCCGATCCGGACGAGTGGTGGGTCGTGGGACGCGACCTGGAGCCGGAGGGCGACCCGCGCGACGGGGAGGCGCCCTGTTGACCGAACGGTTGCGTGAGAGGGGAAGGCGCGGCGTTCGTACGGGGGGAGTGCCGGTCCGCGGCCGTGTTGACGATCCGCTCCGGCCGCAACTCGCGTAGAGGGTAAAGCGCCGGTCAAAGGCCCGATTCCGAGGGTGATTCCTGGAACCCTCGCCGCCAAGGGCGGGGACTTTACAGGGGCCATTCGCATGGTCCAAGCCGTGTGTCGTTGACGCAATCCATGCGAATTCGGCTGTTCATGTTGCGATTCCGTCTGAAATGTGCCGCGTCCGCGGCAGGGTGGAACACGTCGAGGGGTACCAGACAGTGAAGATCGTCCGTCGCATGGGAGACGCCCCTCGACTGAGAGGCTGCGGAACGGGCGAGACCTGTCCTGACATCTTCGAGTTGAGCGACAGCAATTTCGCGGTCGTGGGCACGGAGGCCACCGAGGCGCTCCGCGGCGAACTCCCCCCTGGTGTCACGCTCGGCCCCGATGAGCGCCTCGTCGTCATCACCCGCAAGACCTTGATCCGGGCCAAGCGCGACCTCCCCGACGTCTGATCGCCGGGACATGACGGAGGGCCGGAACCCTCGCGGGTTCCGGCCCTCCGTCATGCGGGCGGGTCAGCCCACCACGGTCCAGGTGTCGCCGCCGGCCAGCAGGGCCGCCAGGTCTCCCTTGCCGTTCTGTTCGATCGCCGCGTCCAGTTGGTCGGTCATCTGGACGTCGTAGACGGGTCGTTCGACGCTGCGGAAGACGCCGATGGGCGTGTGGTGCAGGGTGTCGGGGTCGGCGAGGCGGGAGAGGGCGAACGCCGTCGTCGGTGACGTCGCGTGGGCGTCGTGGACGAGGATGTCGGCCCGGTTCGCGTCCGTGACGGCGACGACCTTCAGGTCACCGGTCGCCGGGTCGCGGACGACGCCCTTCGAGGCCTCCGCGCCGAACGTGATCGGTTGCCCGTGCTCCAGCCGGATGACCGCTTCCTCCGCCTGCTGCTTGTCCTTGAGGACCTCGAAGGCGCCGTCGTTGAAGATGTTGCAGTTCTGGTAGATCTCGACGAGCGCCGTGCCGGGGTGGTCGGCGGCCGCGCGCAGCACCGACGTGAGGTGCTTGCGGTCCGAGTCGACCGTGCGGGCCACGAAGGACGCCTCCGCGCCGATGGCGAGCGACACCGGGTTGAAGGGCGCGTCGAGCGAGCCCATGGGCGTGGACTTGGTGATCTTGCCGACCTCGGAGGTCGGGGAGTACTGCCCCTTCGTCAGACCGTAGATCCGGTTGTTGAAGAGCAGGATCTTCAGGTTGACGTTGCGGCGCAGGGCGTGGATCAGGTGGTTGCCGCCGATGGAGAGGGCGTCGCCGTCGCCGGTGACGACCCAGACGCTCAGGTCGCGTCGCGAGGAGGCGAGGCCGGTGGCGATGGCGGGGGCGCGGCCGTGGATGGAGTGCATCCCGTATGTGTTCATGTAGTACGGGAAGCGTGAGGAGCAGCCGATGCCGGAGACGAAGACGATGTTCTCCTTCGCCAGGCCGAGTTCGGGCATGAAGCCCTGCACGGCGGCGAGGATCGCGTAGTCACCGCAGCCGGGGCACCAGCGCACTTCCTGATCGGACTTGAAGTCCTTCATGGACTGCTTGGCCTCGGCCTTGGGGACGAGCGAGAGAAGCGCCTCCGCGCCGCCGCCCCCGCTTCCGTCCGTGGACTCCCTGGTCTGCGTTTCAGCCATCGATGGCCTCCTTGAGGGCCGTGGCGAGCTGCTCAGCCTTGAACGGCATTCCGTTGACCTGGTTGTAGCTGTGGGCGTCCACCAGGTACGTGGCCCGGATGAGAGTGGCGAGCTGGCCGAGGTTCATCTCGGGGATCACCACCTTGTCGTAACGCTTCAGGACCTCGCCCAGATTCCGCGGGAACGGGTTGAGGTGGCGCAGATGGGCCTGCGCGATCGACTCACCCGCGGCCCGCAGTCGGCGGACGGCCGCGGTGATCGGCCCGTACGTCGAACCCCAGCCCAGGACCAGGGTGTGGGCGAGACCGTCCGGGTCGTCGACGGCGAGGTCCGGGACCTCGATGCCGTCGATCTTGGCCTGCCGGGTGCGGACCATGAAGTCGTGGTTGGCCGGGTCGTACGAGATGTTGCCCGTGCCGTCCTGCTTCTCGATCCCGCCGATCCGGTGCTCAAGCCCCGGCGTGCCCGGGATCGCCCACGGCCGGGCGAGGGTCTGCGGGTCGCGCTTGTACGGCCAGAACACCTCGGTGCCGTCGTCGAGCGTGTGGTTCGGCCCCTGGGCGAACTGGGTGCGCAGGTCCGGGAGTTCGTCGACCTCCGGGATGCGCCAGGGTTCGCTGCCGTTGGCCAGGTAGCCGTCCGACAGCAACAGCACCGGGGTGCGGTACGTGACCGCGATACGGGCCGCTTCCATCGCCGCGTCGAAGCAGTCCGCCGGGGTGCACGGCGCGACGATCGGCACCGGCGCCTCGCCGTTGCGCCCGTACATCGCCTGCAACAGGTCGGCCTGTTCGGTCTTGGTCGGCAGGCCCGTCGAGGGGCCGCCGCGCTGGATGTCGACGACCAGCAGCGGCAGTTCGAGGGAGACGGCCAGGCCGATCGTCTCCGACTTCAGGGCGACACCCGGGCCCGACGTCGTCGTCACCGCGAGCGAACCGCCGAAGGCCGCGCCGAGCGCCGCGCCGATCCCGGCGATCTCGTCCTCCGCCTGGAAGGTCCGGACGCCGAAGTTCTTGTGCTTGCTCAGTTCGTGCAGGATGTCCGAGGCCGGGGTGATCGGGTACGAGCCCAGGTACAGCGGCAGGTCCGCCTGCCGGGACGCCGCGATCAGGCCGTACGAGAGGGCCAGGTTCCCCGAGATGTTGCGGTACGTGCCCGTCGGGAAGGCCGTGGCCGCGGGCGCGACCTCGTAGGAGACGGCGAAGTCCTCGGTGGTCTCGCCGAAGTTCCAACCCGCGTGGAACGCGGCCAGGTTGGCCTTCATGATCTCGGGCTTGCGGGCGAACTTCTGCTTGAGGAACTTCTCGGTGCCCTCGGTCGGCCGGTGGTACATCCACGACAGCAGCCCGAGCGCGAACATGTTCTTGCTGCGCTCGGCCTCCTTGCGGGAGAGCGCGAACTCCTTCAGCGCCTCCACCGTCAACGTCGTCAGCGGGACGGGGTGCACGTGGTAGGCGTCGAGCGAGCCGTCCTCCAACGGCGACGACTCGTAGCCGACCTTGGACATCGCCCGTTTGGTGAACTCGTCCGTGTTGACGATGACTTCGGCGCCGCGCGGCACGTCTCCGAGGTTCGCCTTCAGGGCGGCCGGGTTCATCGCCACCAGGACGTTCGGCGCGTCGCCCGGCGTGAGGATGTCGTGGTCGGCGAAGTGGAGCTGGAAGGAGGAGACACCGGGCAGGGTGCCGGCGGGGGCGCGGATCTCGGCCGGGAAGTTCGGCAGCGTGGAGAGGTCGTTCCCGAAGGACGCCGTCTCCGACGTGAAGCGGTCACCCGTGAGCTGCATACCGTCACCGGAGTCGCCCGCGAACCGGATGATGACCCGGTCCAGACGCCGCACGTCCTTGCCCGATCCACCCGCGGCTGTGCGCTGTTCTCCCACAACGATCCCGTCGGCCCCGTCGGCCTGCTCGGCTGGACTACTGACCTGGCTGGTCACTGAACTGGACCTCCCTCGAGGCGGCTGTTCGGGCGGGCCCGTCCCACCGGCCTTCCCATGGCCCACCCTACGTCTGTAAGGGTCGCCTTCCTCTGAGCATTCACATGATGGGTGCGGAAATGAGACGGTCTGTCGTCCCGCTTTGCCATGTTTTGCTCGCCCCCCTGGGCTTCTCCTTGAAGACGCTCCGAGTCGTCCCTCAGTTCTAGGTCCTGGCTCCCGTGCTTCTGGGTCCTGGCTCCATCGGGTCCGGGTCCGGTTCCGGTTCCACGGCTGGGTCCGGGTCGCGGTTCCAGGTCCAGTGGCCGGCGCCAGGTCCGGCGTCCGCTTCCGTCCGGTCCGTCACTCCTGATTATCTGACAGGGTGTCAGTTCTTCAGGAGTTCAGGTAGGTCAGGACCGCCAGGACGCGGCGGTGATCCCCGTCACTCGGCGACAGGCCCAGCTTGAGGAAGATGTTGCTCACGTGCTTCTCCACCGCGCCGTCGCTGACCACCAGTTGACGGGCGATCGCCGAGTTCGTCCGGCCCTCCGCCATCAGGCCGAGCACCTCGCGCTCGCGCGGGGTGAGGTTCGCGAGGACGTCCTGCTTGCGGCTGCGGCCGAGGAGCTGCGCGACGACCTCCGGGTCGAGCGCCGTGCCGCCCTCCGCGACCCGCACCACCGCGTCCACGAACTCCCGGACCTCGGCGACCCGGTCCTTCAACAGGTAGCCCACGCCGTGGCTGGACCCCGCGAGCAGCTCGGTGGCGTACTGCTCCTCCACGTACTGCGAAAGGACCAGGACCCCGAGCCCGGGGAACCGGCCGCGCAGCTGCACCGCCGCGCGCACGCCCTCGTCCGTGTGCGTGGGCGGCATCCGTACGTCCGCGACGACCACGTCGGGGAGCTGGTCCTGCGCCCCCAGATCGGTGATCGTCTTGACCAGCGCGTCCCCGTCTCCGACGCCCGCGACGACCTCGTGCCCGCGGTCGGTCAGCAGCCGGGTCAGCCCCTCCCTGAGCAGCACTGAATCCTCGGCGATGACCACCCGCACCCTGTCCTCCATGTTTTTCGGCCCCCCAGCGCCCCCGCGCACCTGGCGCGGAGGTCGGTTCTGACAGGGCCAGCATTCCAGCATCGCGTCCGGGGTGCCCCCGCGCGACGGTAATCGTGGTGGATCCATCCGGTACGGGGCCGATGCCTGGCCGGACATCGTGTTTCTGGCCGGAACACGCCCCCGCGCACGGAGGGGCGGGGCCGCCGTCCCCGGCAGCCCCGCCCTGCGTCTTCGTCGTCCACGCCCTGGAGGCCGGCAATGGCCTGGTGGCGTTCAGCGTCCGGTCATGCCCGACGCCAGGGCAGTTCCGCCGTCACCCGGGTCGGGCCCGCCGCCGGGGAGTCGACCAGGAGGATGCCGTCGACCGCGTCCAGGCGCTCGGCCAGGCCCGCGAGACCGCTGCCCGCGGAGGCGTCCGCGCCGCCCGCCCCGTTGTCGTACACCTGGAGCATCAGACGGTCCTTGGTGCGCCACACGTCGACGGTGGCCCGCGTCGCCCGGCTGTGCTTGCTCACGTTCTGGAGCAGCTCGGAGACCGTGAAGTAGGCGATGCCCTCGATGGCGGGGGCCGGGCGTTCCGTGAGGTCGACCTCGACCGTCACCGGCACCGTGCAGCGCGAGGCCACCGAGGAGAGCGCCGCGTCGAGGCCGCGGTCGGTGAGGACCGCGGGGTGGATGCCGCGGGCCAGGTCGCGCAGCTCCTGCAACGCCGTCTTCACCTCGCCGTGCGCCTCGCCCACCATGCGCGCCGCCGACTCCGGGTCCTCGGTCAGCTTCTCCTTGGCGAGACCCAGGTCCATGGCCAGGTTGACCAGGCGGGCCTGCGCGCCGTCGTGCAGGTCGCGCTCGATGCGGCGCAGGTCGGCGGCGGCCGTGTCGACCACGACACCCCGGTCCGACTCCAGCTCCACCACACGCGAGTCGAGCCGCGAGGGACCGAGCAGCCCGGTGACCATCACCCGGTCCACCGTCGTCAGCGCCCGCAGCACCCACGGCGTCGCCAGCACGAACAGCAGGCCGACCGCCGAGGTCAGCGCGATCTCGAACGGGTTGTTCAGGTAGACGGAGTGCGCCTCGTCGCCGTAGAGCTGGAGGCCGGCCTGACCGGCGTACATCGGGAAGACCCACTGCCACAGCGGATACGTGAACAGGGTCCAGCCCGTCGTCCAGAAGGCGATCGCCACCGAGAACGCGAACGTCGCCCACGGGAAGTGCAGCACCGTGTAGACGAGGTGCCGCCAGGAGGCGCCGCTCTTGAGCGTCGCGCCCATCCACGACAGCGGGCCGTTCCCGCGCGGCCGCAGCGGCTGCGGCGCGTCGACGTCCAGCTTGAGCAGCGTCCGCGCCCGCGCCCGCTCCAGCGCGCCGAGCCCCCGCGCGCCGGCCAGGCCCGCCGCGAGCACCGGCACCCCGATGAAGGTGACGAGCAGTCCGGCGCCGAGCGACATCATCGTCACGGTCCAGACGAACCCGATGACGGCGATCGGGAAGCTCAGCAGGAGATAGCCGAACTCCCGCCAGGCCCGTCCCTCGACCGGCGCCCGCAGTCCGGCCGGCAACCGGCCGAGGCCACGCTTCGGGCGCGGCTCGTCGTCGTACGAGTACTCGCTGCGGTATCCGTACTGCTGCGTGGCCATCGGCGTCGTCCGTTTCTGCTCAGGGGCTGCTTGCGGGTGCTTGCGGCTGCTTGCGAGTGCTTCCGGGTGCTTCCGGGGCTTCGGGGTGGTGGCTCGGGGTCCCTCGGGGTGTCTCCGTGTTCTGGTTCCAGCGTCCTCGGCGGCGGGCGCACGGGCCATGCGGCGGGTCGGCGTCTTCGACCGGGGGTTTTCCCTACCCCTGGGCCCGGCCGGGCTTGTCGGGGGCTGCTGGGTGTACGGGGTGGGTGAGGTGTATGGGGTGGGGTGGGGCGAAGGGGATGGGTGGGGCGAACAGGGTCGGTGGGGCGAGCGGGGTGGGTGGGGGGCCTGGGCGGTAGGGGCTTCCGGGGCTGCGGGATCGTCGGGGCTGTCGGGGTTGCCGGGTCTGCGGGGTCGCTGGAGTGGCCGGGGTTGTCGGGTCTGCGGGGTCGCCGGATCTGCCGGAGTGGCTGGGGCTGTCAGGTCTGCGGGGTCGCCGGAGCTGCCGGATCAGGATCGCCGCAGCTGGCAGGACTGCCGGGTCCAGGGATCGTCGGGACTGCCGGAGCAGCCGGCTTCACGGGATCGCCGGGATTGCCGGAGCAGCCGCCTTTACGGGGTCGCCGGGCCCTCCGGAGCTGTCAGGACCCCCAAGGCTGCCGGAGCTGCCGGGCCCTCCGGAGCTGTCAGGATCGCCGGGGCTGCCGGGGCTGCCGGGGCTGCCGGGGCTGCCGGGGCTGCCGGGGCTGCCGGGGCTGCCGGGGCTGCCGGGCCTGCGGGGTCGCCGGAGTGGCCGGTGCTGTCGGGGCCGTCGCGATCGCCGGGTCCGGGATGTCCGGCACGCCTCCCCGGCCTAAGGGGTCCGCTGGGCTGTGCGGTCGCGCCAGGGCAGTTCGGCCGTGACCGTCGTCCCGCCGCCCTCCGGTGAGTCCACGACGAACAGGCCGTCGACCGCGCCGAGCCGCTCCGCGAGACCGGCCATACCGGTGCCCTTGTCGAGGCTCGCGCCGCCGCGCCCGTCGTCCTGGACCTGGATCAGAAGCCGGTCGCCCGAACGCCACACCTCGACCGAGGCCGAGCGCGCGCCGCTGTGCTTGCTGACGTTCTGGAGCAGTTCGGAGACCGTGAAGTATGCGATGCCCTCTATCGCCTCGGCGGGCCGCGCGGGCAGATCGGCCGTCACCTTCACCGGCACCGTGCAGCGCGAGGCCACCGAGGAGAGCGCCGCGTCGAGACCCCGGTCGGTGAGGACCGCGGGGTGGATGCCGCGGGCCAGATCGCGCAGCTCCTGCAATGCGAGCTTCACCTCACCGTGCGCCTCGTCGACCATCGCCGCGACCGTGTCGTCGGCCTGGCCCTCCAGAAGCTTCTCCTTCGCGAGGCCGAGCCCCATCGCCAGATTGACCAGACGGGCCTGCGCGCCGTCGTGCAGGTCCCGCTCGATCCGGCGCAGATCGGCGGCCGCCGTGTCGACCACGACACCCCGGTCCGACTCCAGTTCCTCGATCCGCCGCTCCAGCTCGTCGGACGGTGAGAGCAGCGCCCGTGCCATCGCCCGGTCCGCGTTGCTCAGCCCGCGCACCACGAACGGCAGCACCGGCCACAGCACGAAGAGCCCGACCAGCGTCACGACGAAGGTGAGAATGCCCCAGGGCAGCCGCATCACCGCGTAGAGCATGGCCCGCCAGCCCACCGGGTCCTTCAGCGCGTTCCACAGCCGGCCGAAGAAACCGTCCCCGCGCCGCACCGGCAACGGGCTCGGCTCGTCGATCCGCACCCCGAGCAGCGCCCTCGCCCGCCCCCGTTCGAGCCGGCCGAGCAGCCGCGCGCCCATCAGCGCGACCGCGATCAGCGGCAGGCCGATCACGGTGACGGTCAGACCCGCCCCGAGGGACAGCGCCGTCACCGCGTAGACGAAGCCGAGGACGGCGAGCGGGAAGCTGGTCAGGAGATACGCGATCTCCTTCCAGGTGTGGGCGTCATAGGCGAAACGCGCCCGGGGCAGTACGGGCTGCGCGTCGGAGACGTCGAGAGGCTCGGTCATATCGAAAGGGTGCCCTGCGCGCGCCGCGCGGCGCCATGAGGCGGACTGCCGGGGACGAACGGGGGATAACCCCACCCCGCCGGGGGCACCAGGGCCACCCGCGGGCGGCGGCCGCGAACCCGGGCGGTACCGGGCTGCTTACCGTCCCTTTAACAGGCCCTAGACTCCCGTGCGTACAGATCGTCGAACACGAATCATCAACGAACACGCGAGGGGCGCTAAGACGTGACCGTCATCGCGGCGGACTACTTTCGGTCGTACTCGGTGGTCGGCCTGCTCGCCGTCGTCGGCGTGCTCTTCGTCGCCGTCGCCTTCGGCGCGGGGAAGCTGCTGCGCCCGGTGGTCCCCACCCCCGAGAAACTCCTCACGTACGAGTGCGGCGTCGACCCCGTCGGCGAGGGCTGGGCCCACACGCAGGTCCGCTACTACGTGTACGCCTTCCTCTACGTGATCTTCGCGGTCGACTCGATCTTCCTCTTCCCCTGGGCCACGGTCTTCGCCGCGCCGGGATACGGCGCGGCGACCCTCGTCGAGATGTTCATCTTCCTCGGCTTCCTCGCCGTGGGCCTGCTGTACGCATACAAGAAGGGCGTCCTTACATGGGCGTGAGTGACGTGACCTCCTCGGAATCCGTACCCGTGCTGCTCCCCGAGCCCAAGCGGCTCGGCGTGCTCTCGCGCCTCGCCCCCGAACCGATGAAGGTGGTCCTCAACTGGGGCCGCCGGTACAGCCTGTGGGTCTTCAACTTCGGCCTCGCCTGCTGCGCCATCGAGTTCATCGCGGCGTCCATGGCCCGCCACGACTTCATCCGCCTCGGCGTCATCCCCTTCGCCCCGGGCCCGCGCCAGGCCGACCTGATGGTCGTCTCCGGCACGGTCACCGACAAGATGGCCCCCGCCGTGAAGCGCCTGTACGAGCAGATGCCCGAGCCCAAGTACGTGATCTCGTTCGGCGCCTGCTCCAACTGCGGCGGCCCGTACTGGGACTCGTACTCGGTGACCAAGGGCGTCGACCAGATCATCCCCGTCGACGTGTACGTACCCGGCTGCCCGCCCCGGCCCGAGGCGCTGCTCCAGGGCATCCTCAAGCTCCAGGAGAAGATCGCGCGCGAGTCGCTCGGCGAGCGGTACGCCTCCGCCGACGCGGCGGCGGGCCGGCCCTCGGCGGCGGCGCTGAGCAGCGGGCTCGTGCAGCCGCCCACGCCGGGAGGTACGGCATGAGCGGCTCCTGGCTGCCGAGCCCGGTGACGGAACTCTTCGGCGCCGACGCCACGACCGAGGAGGCGTACGACCTGCTGACGGTCGACGTCCCCGCCGCCTCGTGGACCGCGGCTCTGGAGACGGCCCGTACGACGCTGGGCTGCACGTACTTCGACTGGCTGAGCGCCGTCGACGAGCCGGGGACCGGGTTCCGCGTGTGCGCGCACGTCGCGGTCGTGGGTCCGGGCACGGTACGCCGGCTGCTGCTGCGCACGACGGTGCCGCACGAGGCGCCGGTCCTCGCGTCGGCGGTCGGCGTGTACGCGGGCGCGGCCTGGCACGAGCGCGAGACGCACGAGATGTTCGGCGTGGACTTCACGGACCACCCCGGCCTCGATCCCCTGCTGCTGCCCGACGGCTTCGAGGGCCACCCGCTGCGCAAGGACTTCGTACTCGCGGCGCGCGTCGCGAAGGCGTGGCCGGGTGCGAAGGAGCCGGGCGAGTCCGAGCACGGCGGACCCAAGCGGCGTCAGATGCTGCCGCCCGGCGTCCCCGACCCGAACGACTGGGGCCCGCTGAAGGGCCAACTCCCGCCCGCCCCGGCACGTCCGGCGCGGGGGCACGGGCTGGTGCCGCCGGTGCCGGTGCCGCCGGTGCCGGTGCGGCGGGTCGTGCGACGGGGAGCGGCCGGCTCGGCGGACGCGGTCCGTGAGCGAGGGGTCGGCCAGCCAGGCTGCCTCGGCTCCGGCTGTGCCGGAAGCGGGCTCGACGGGGGCCTCCGCGGAAGCGCCCGCGGGGAGCGGCCGGTGCGACCGGCGCGGCGCACGCGCAGCGCCTCGCAGGGCTCGGCCAGCCAGCAGCCGGTCCAGCCGGAACCGGAAGCGGAAGCGGCGAAGGAATCCGTGGGATCCGTGGAATCCGCTCCGAAACGCCGGGCCGGTGACGCCCCTTGGCACCACGCCACGCCGGCGTTCGACGAGAACGCGAAGCCGGAACCCGCATCCGCGCAGACGCCGGGATCCGCGCAGACGCCCGAGCCGGAGCCTGAACCTGAGCGGAAAACGGAGCCGACGCCGCAACCGGCCCCAGCTCCAGCCCCGGCCCCGGCACCCGCGCCCGCGCCCGACGACCGCGACCCGACGAGCGAACCCGCCACGACGGACGAACCCCACGCGAGGGACGAACCCAACGCGACGGGCGAACCCGCCACGACGGACGAACCCAACGCGACGGGCGAACCCGCCACGACGGACGAACCCAACGCAACGGGCGAACCCGCCACGACGGACGAACCCAACGCAACGGGCGAACCCGCCACGACGGACGAACCCAACGCAACGGGCAAACCCAACGCAACGGGCAAACCCGATACGACGAACGACCCCGACACGACCGACGGAGGCACGCAGTGAACGACGCGCTCGACGTCGCCCTGCGCCTCGTCCTCGTCTTCGTCGCCTTCCTGGTGCTGCCCCTGGTCGTCGGCCAGACCGAGCACAAGGTCATGGCCCACATGCAGGGCCGGCTCGGCCCGATGTACGCGGGCGGATTCCACGGCTGGGCCCAACTCGTCGCCGACGGCGTCAAGTTCGCGCAGAAGGAGGACGTGGTCCCGGCCGACGCCGACCGCCGCGTCTTCCAACTCGCCCCCGCCGTGGCCCTGCTGCCGTACCTCCTCGTGCTCCTCGCCATCCCGGTCGGCCCCGGCGACGGCGCGGTCGGCGTGGTCGTCGACGCGGGCGTCTTCTTCGTGCTCGCGGTGATGGGCATCGGCGTCCTCGGCTCGCTGATGGCGGGCTGGGCGAGCGCCAACAAGTTCTCCCTCCTGGGCGGTCTGCGCACGGCGGCACAGCTCCTCGCGTACGAACTCCCGATGCTGCTCGCGGCGGCCTCGGTCGCGATGGCCGCCGGCACGGTCTCCCTGCCCGGCATCCTCGGCGCCTTCGAGTGGTGGTGGCTGCCCTGGCAGATCGTCGGCGCGATCGTCTTCTTCGTGGCCGGCCTCGCCGAGCTGCAACGCCCGCCCTTCGACATGCCCGTTGCCGACTCCGAGATCATCTTCGGCGCGTACACCGAGTACACGGGCCTGCGCTTCGCTCTGTTCCTGCTCGCCGAATACGCGGGCATCGTGGTGCTCTGCGGTCTGACGACCGTCCTGTTCCTGGGCGGCTGGCACGGCCCGTGGGGCGCCGACGGCCTCGGCTGGCTCTGGACCCTGCTGAAGACGGCGGTCCTCGCCTTCGTCGTGATCTGGCTGCGGGTGACGTACCCCCGCCTGCGCGAGGACCAGCTCCAGAAACTGGCCTGGACCACGCTCGTCCCCCTCGCCCTCGCGCAGATCGCGCTCACCGGAATCGTGAAGGTGGCGATCAACTAAATGCCCCCGATCCCTGGCTCCGGCCTCGCCAAGGGCCTCGCCGTCACTCTCCGCACGATGACGAAGAAGACCGTCACCGCGCAGTACCCGGACGTCCAGCCCGAACTCCCACCCCGCACGCGCGGTGTGATCGGCCTGTTCGAGGAGAACTGCACGGTCTGCATGCTGTGCGCCCGCGAGTGCCCTGACTGGTGCATCTACATCGACTCCCACAAGGAGACGGTGCCGCCCGCCGCGCCCGGTGGACGCGAACGCTCCCGCAACGTCCTCGACCGCTTCGCCATCGACTTCTCCCTCTGCATGTACTGCGGTATCTGCATCGAGGTGTGCCCCTTCGACGCGCTGTTCTGGTCCCCGGAGTTCGAGTACGCGGAGACCGACATCCACGAACTCACCCACGAGCGCGACAAGCTCCGCGAGTGGATGTGGACGGTTCCGTCCCCGCCCGCCCTCGACCCGGCGGCCGAGGAACCCAAGGAACTGGCCGCGGCCCGCAAGGCAGCCGACAAACTCGCCGCGGCCGCCGCCCCGAGCCCCACGAACCCGACGGCTGCCGCCCCGAGCCCCACGAACCCGACGGCTGCCGCCCCGAGCTCGGCTGAACCGAAGCCCGTGGAAGCGAAGCCCGCCCAGCGCCCCGCGGGACCGGCGGCCGCCGAGCCGAAGCACACGGAGCCGAAGCCCACCGCGCCGAAGCCCGAGCCCGCCCCGGGCGCCACCCCCGACCAGCCCACCGACCAGCCCGGAAAGCGGCCCGGAGATCAGCCCGGAGAGGAGTCCGCCGGATGACAGTCCTCGCCGTTCCTCCTGGCCCCGGTCTCCCCACCGCCCTCGCGGCCTCGGCCGCCGAGAGCCACGGGTTCCTCTCCCCGACGGGCGTCGAGATCGCGTTCCTCCTCGTCGGTCTGGTCACCTTCGGCGCCGCGATCGTCACCGTCACCACGAAGCAGCTGGTGCACGCCGCCCTGTGGCTGGTCGTCGCCCTCGGTGGCCTCGCCGTCGAGTACCTCCTGCTCACGGCCGAGTTCATCGCCTGGGTACAGGTCCTCATCTACGTCGGTTCCGTCGTGGTCCTCCTCCTGTTCGGGCTGATGCTGACGCGGGCGCCCATCGGCCGCTCGCCGGACGCGGACAGCCCCAACCGCTGGGCCGCCCTGGCCGTGGCCGTCGTCTCCGCGGCGGCCCTGGTCTGGGTCGTCGTCGACGCGTTCCGCACGACCTGGATCGACCTCGACACCGGCGCGGCCCAGAGCAACACGGAGGTGACCGGGTCGGTCCTCTTCCGGCACTGGGTCCTGCCGTTCGAGGCGCTCTCGGTCCTGCTGCTCGCCGCTCTGGTCGGCGCGATCGTCCTGTCCCGCAAGAAGAACGCCGCCGAAGCCGAAGCCGCTCCGCAGGGCACCCGGGAGGGCAACCGCTGATGCACCTCGCCTATCCCGCTGTCCTGTCCTCCCTTCTCTTCTGCACGGGCCTGTACGGAGTGCTGGCCCGCCGCAACGCGATCCTGGTCCTGATGTCCGTCGAGCTGATGCTCAACGCCGTCAACCTCAACCTCGTCGCCTTCGACGTCTGGCTCCGCGACGCCCTGCACTCCGGCCAGGCCCTGACCCTGTTCACCATCGCCATCGCCGCCGCCGAGATCGGCATCGGCCTGGCGATCGTGCTGGCCGTGTACCGCAACCGCGGCACGTCGGACATCGACAAGCTCCGCGACTCCGCCGAGCCCCACGACCCGGACGACGACCCGCACGACCCGTCCGACGCCACCGCGGCGGCCGACACCCCGGCCGGCGCGACGGACGAGAAGGCCGAGGCCACCGCGTGACCACGACGACCCTCGCCGTACTCGTCCCCCTCCTGCCGTTCCTCGGCGCCGTCGCCGGCCTGCTCCTGGGCCGCACCGCCCCCGGCTTCGTCCGCCCGCTGGCCGTGCTGCCGACGCTCGCCGCGCTGGCCCTGGCCGCGACGGTCGCCGTCCGGCAGGGCGGCGGCTCGGGCAACGGCACCGCCGCCCTCGACGCGCACACCGAGCTCACCCCGACCGGCTCCGTGCCGATCGAACTCGCCCTGCACATCGACGGCTTCGCCGCCCTCGTCGCCCTCCTCGTCGGTCTGGTCGCGACCTGCGTCCAGCTCTACTCGACGGGCTACCTGCGCGACGACCCGCGCTACCCCTCGTACGCCGCCCTCGTCTCGCTCTTCACCTCCGCGATGCTCCTGGTCGTCTACTCGGGCGACCTGATGGTTCTCCTCGTCGGCTGGGAAGTCATGGGCATCTGCTCGTACTTCCTCGTCGGCCACTACTGGGAGACCCCCGAGGCGCGGGCTGCCTCCCTCAAGGCCTTCCTCGTCACGAAGCTCGGCGACGTCCCCTTCCTCATCGGCCTGTTCGCGCTCGCCACCGATGCGGGCTCGTTCCGCATCACGACGATCCTGGGCAAGGTCACCAGCGAGGGCGGCCTCGACCACCCGACCCTGATCGCCCTGCTGCTCCTCGCCGGCGTGGCGGGCAAGTCCGCGCAGTTCCCGCTGCACACCTGGCTGCCCGACGCGATGGCGGGCCCCACGCCCGTCTCCGCGCTGATCCACGCCGCGACGATGGTCGCCGCAGGTGTCTACTTCGTCGCCCGCCTCCTCCCGGTCTTCGCCGCCTCCCGGGCCGCGCTGATCGTGCTCGCCGTCATGGCCGCGGTGACCATGGCCGGTTCGGCGCTCGCCGCGCTCGCCCAGGACGACATCAAGCGCGTCCTCGCGTACTCGACGATCGGCCAGCTCGGCTACATGACCGGCGCCCTCGCCGTCGGCGACCGCGACGCCGCCGTCTTCCACCTCCTGTCCCACGGCGCCTTCAAGGCGCTGCTGTTCCTCGCGGCGGGCGCGATCATCCACGCCGCCGGCACCAACTCGCTGGCCGCGATGTCGCGCATGGGCAACCTGCGCGCCCGCGTGCCCGACGCCTTCTGGACGATGACCGTGGCGCTCCTCGCGCTCGCCGCGATCCCGCCCTTCAGCGGCTTCTTCTCCAAGGAGGCCGTCCTCGGCGCCGCCGAGCACACCGCCACCGGCCAGGAGCACGGCGCCCTGGCCGCCCCGGCCGCGTCCGGCTGGATCGTCCTGATCGCGGGCCTGGTCACGGCCCTGCTCACCGCCGCCTACGCGACCCGCCTGTGGCTCCTCGCCTTCAACGGCCGCGGCACCGAAGCCCCCGACCACGGCAGGCAGCCGGCCGTGATGAACATCGTCCTGTGGGTCCTGGCGATCCCCTCCCTCACCTTCGGCCTGATCACGGGCGTGCTGCCCGACTGGTTCGACGGCCGCTCGCTCACCCCGACCCTGACCACCTCCGTCCTCGGCACCGGCTTCGCGCTCGTCGGCGGCCTGGTCACGTACGCGGCCTGGCGGCACACCACCGCGATGGCTGTCCGCGCCACCGTCCCCATCGGAGCGGTCGCGGTCGACAGCGAGTCCGGTGACGGCGGTCTGGTCGAGGCCGAGGCGATCGCGACGCACACTCCCGCGTACGGCGACATCGCGAGCGCCCACGACCCGGCAGATCCGGGCCGTCTGCTGCTCGGCCCGCTGCACCGCCACGCGGCCGTCGGCTTCCACCTCGACGCCGTCTACGCGACGCTCTTCGTCCGCCCCGTCCAGGCCGGCGCCTCACTGGTCCGTTTCCTGGACCGCGCGGTCGTCGACACCTACGTACGCGCGGCGGCCGAGACCCCCAAGGCGCTGGGCTGGGCCGTGCGCCGCGCCCAGACCGGAAACGTGCAGACCTACCTCAGCGCACTGCTCGCAGGCACCGTCGTCCTGGTGGTCGCCGTCGTCCTCGTCGCCACCGCCGGAGCGTGAGCAGCCGTGATCGATATCAGCGAATCCGTGATGCAGTTCCTTCTCGCATTGATCGTCGTCGGCCCGCTCATCGGCGCGGTCCTCGCCCTCCTCCCGGCCCCGCCCGGGCTGAAGGGAAACTCTCCCGACCAGGCCGTGCTCCGCCACGGTGTGACCGTGACCGGCGTGATCCTGATCGCCGCGATCGTCCTCGCGCTCGGCTTCGACCACGACCATCCGTCGAGGATGCAGGCCACGACGGACATCAGCTGGATCCCGGCGCTCGACGTGCGTATCCACCTGGGCATCGACGGCATCTCCCTCCCCCTCCTGGTGCTCACGGCGCTGCTGACGTTCCTCTGCGCGCTGTACTCCTACTTCAAAATGCCGGCCGGGCCTTCGCCCAAGGCGTTCGTGGCCCTGATCCTCGTCCTGGAATCGGGCACGCTCGCCACCTTCGCCGTCCTGGACCTCCTCCTCTTCTTCCTCGCGTTCGAGATGGTCCTCATCCCGATGTACTTCCTCATCGCCCGCTGGGGCGGTGCCGAACGGACCGCGGCGGCCTGGAAGTTCATCCTGTTCACCCTGCTCGGCTCGGTCGTGATGCTGCTCGGCATCCTCCTTATCGGTGTTAAGTCGGGCACGTTCGACATGATGGCACTCGCCACTGACAACGGCCGGAACCTGACCGCATCGGTGCAGGTCATCGCCGTTCTGGCGATCGGGATCGGGCTCGCAGTGAAGACCCCGATGTGGCCGTTCCACAGCTGGCTGCCGGACGCGCACACCGCCGCGCCGACCGTCGGCTCGGTCCTCCTCGCCGGCGTCCTGTTGAAGATGGGTACGTACGGATTCGTCCGGATCCTGCTCCCCATCACCCCCGACGGGATGCGGACCTTCGCGCCGTACCTCGCCGCGTTCGCCGTCATCGGGATCATCTACGGGTCCCTGGCCTGCCTGAACCTGGCGAAGCAGGGCGCGAAGGGCGATCTCAAGCGCCTCATCGCGTACTCCTCCGTCGGCCACATGGGCTTCGTCCTGCTCGGTATCGCGACGATGTCCCCGACCGGCGTGAACGGCGCGCTGTTCGCGAACATCGCGCACGGCCTCATCACCGGCCTCCTCTTCTTCCTCGTCGGCGCGCTCAAGGACCGGACCGGCACCAGCGACCTCGACACCCTCGCCGAGCAGGGCGGTATGGCCCTGTACGGCAGGGCCCCGCGCCTCGGCGGCCTCATGGCCTTCGGCGCCGTCGCCTCGCTCGGCCTGCCGGGCCTGGCCGGGTTCTGGGGCGAGATGCTCGCCCTGTTCGGAGCGTTCGACCCGGCCGACGACCTCAGCCGCCCGGCGTTTCTCGTGTTCATGGCGATCGCCGCCTTCGGCACCCTGCTCACCGCCGCGTACATGCTCCTCGTGGTCCGCCGCGTCTGCATGGGCCCGCGGCCGACGGAGACGGCCCCGGCCGTCGCCGACGTCCAGGGCTACGAGTTCGCCGCCTGGACCCCGCTCGTCGCCCTCACCGTCCTCGCGGGCCTGTGGCCCGCCGCGCTGCTCGGCCTCACGAACCCGGCCGTGCAGAAGCTCCTCGCAGGAGGCCTCCAGTGATCGCCGTCGCCGCGCCATCCGTGGCGTCCCTCGTCCAGTCCGTCGACTGGGTCGCGATCGCGCCGCCCACCATCGCGGCGGTCGTCGCCCTCGGCGTGCTGGTCGCCGACCTGTTCGTGGGGGAGCGGCGCAAGCCCCTCCTCGGCTGGATCTCCGTCGCGGGCCTCGCCGCCGCCGCGCTCGCGCTGATCCCGCTGATCGGCGACGAACGCTCCACCTTCTGCCTCCAGGACGCCCCCTACCAAGCCTGTAGCTACACCGCGGACCGCTTCACGCTCGTCATCCAGTTCCTGGTCCTCGCGGGTGCCCTGCTCACCGCGCTGCTCTCGATCAGCACTCTGAAGGACGCCAAGAACGCGAACAAGCCGCTTCCCGAAGGCGAGTTCTGGTTCCTTCTCCTGTCGTCGGCCGCGGGCGCCGCGCTGCTTCCCGCCTCCCGCGACCTCGCCACCCTCGTCGTCGCCCTGGAAGTCGCCTCCCTGCCCGCCTTCGCTCTCGTGGGCCTCAAGCAGGGCGACAGGCGCTCCTCCGACGCGGCCCTGAAGTTCTTCCTCTCCTCCGTCACCGCGACCGCCATCACCCTGCTCGGTGTGAGCTTCGTGTACGCGACCACGGGGACCCTGCACCTCACCCGCGTGGCCACGGAACTCACCGATGTGGACGCCCAGTTCCACACCCTCGCCCAGGCAGGCGTGGCCCTCACCCTCGTGGGGTTCGCCTTCAAGACGGCCGCCGTACCGTTCCACTTCTGGGTGCCCGACACCTACGTAGGCGCGCCGCTGCCGATCGCCGCCTACTTGTCGGTCATCGGCAAGGCCGTCGGCTTCACCGGCCTCATCCTCGTCACCGTCGTCGCGTTCCCCTCGTACGCCGATGTCTGGGGTCCGGCCCTCGCCGCCCTCGCCGCGCTGACCATGACCATCGGCAACGTCGGCGCCCTGCGCCAGCAGGCCACGCGCGCGTACAGCGCCGTCCGCCTGCTCGCCTGGTCCTCCGTCGGGCAGGCCGGCTACCTCCTGGTGCCGATCGCCTCGGCCGCGTACGCCGACGACCCCCAGAAGGCGATCGGCTCCACGCTCGCGTACGCCCTCATGTACGCCGCCGTGAACCTCGGCGCCTTCGCGGTGGCCGCCCTCGTCGCCCGTACGAAGCCGCTCAACCGCCTGAGCGACTACCGCGGCCTCTACGCCTCGCGTCCGCTCGCCGCGCTCGTCCTGGGCTTCTTCCTGCTCTGCCTCGCGGGACTGCCGCCGGGCATCATCGGCCTGTTCGCGAAGGTCACCGTCTTCTCGGCGGCCGTCGACGCGGGGCTCGGCTGGCTCGCCGTCGTCATGGCCGTGAACGTCGTGATCGCGCTCTTCTACTACCTCCAGTGGACCACGACGCTCTTCCGCGCCCCTGAAGGAGAGCCGTCCGCCTACCGCGCCTCCATGCCGCTCACCGCCGCGATCGCCCTCACGGCCGTCATCGGAGTGGCCCTGTCCGGAGCACCTCAGCTGGTTCTGCGTTTTGCTTCGACGGGCCTCTTCTAGGCACCCTCGTACGGCACCGGACAACGCACACCTTCAAGGAGACTCACGCCGTGCTGAGCGGGTTCAAGGACTTCATACTTCGCGGGAACATCATCACGATGGCCATCGGCCTGGCCGTCGGTTCCGCCTTCACCGCGGTCGTCACCGGGTTCAGCACGGCGTTCATCGCCCCGCTCATCGGCCTGGCCACCCGCTCGACCGGCGACTTCAGCAAGGCGCACTTCACGGTCGAGGGCACCGACTTCCCGTACGGAAAGTTCGTCAGCGCGGCCATCGCCTTCGTGATCACCGCGGCGGTGCTCTACTTCGTGGTCGTCGTCCCGATGATGAAGCTCCAGATGCGCCTGGACCGCGGCAAGCCCGTCGACATCAAGGCCGCCCTGCGCGACTGCCCGCGCTGCTTCAGCCAGATCCCCGGCATCGCCACCCGCTGCTCCCACTGCACGAGCGAGGTCAAGCCGGACCCGCAGGCCCTGGAAATGGCCGGCCTGCCCCAGCAGCGCTGACCCGGACGGCCTACACGCGCGGCCCGCTCCCCAGGCGCGCACAAGGGAACTAGTCCCCCTCGCCTGGCGTTGACCAGTACGGGAGGGTCCACTGGACGTGGAGACACGCAGAGACCTGCACACCCAGTGGACACAGCAAGACAGCAAGCAGTGGGTTCCCCTGCCGCACCATCAGGAGGGCGTACCGTGCACCGCCGGCACAACGGGCTGAAGACCGCCGTACTCCTCGGGGGACTTTCCGCCCTCATCCTTGTCATCGGCAGTTTCTTCGGCCGTACGGGCCTCGTCATCGGCCTCGTCATCGCGATCGGGACGAACGCGTACGCGTACTGGAACAGCGACAAGCTGGCCCTGCGCGCGATGCGCGCCCGTCCCGTGAGCGAGTTCGAGGCGCCCGCGCTCTACCGGATGGTGCGCGAGCTCTCCACGCAGGCCAGGCAGCCGATGCCGCGCCTGTACATCTCCCCGACCGAGGCGCCGAACGCGTTCGCGACGGGCCGCAACCCGCGCAACGCGGCGGTGTGCTGCACCGAGGGAATCCTGCGCATCCTGGACGAGCGCGAGCTGCGCGGTGTCATCGGGCACGAGCTGAGCCACGTCTACAACCGCGACATCCTGATCTCCTCGGTCGCCGGCGCCCTCGCCTCCGTGATCATGTTCCTGGTCAACTTCGCGTGGCTGATCCCGATCGGCCGCTCCAACGACGACGACGGCCCCGGCATCTTCGGGATGCTCCTGATCATGATCCTGGGCCCGCTCGCCGCATCCCTGATCCAGCTCGCCATCAGCCGCTCCCGCGAGTACGAGGCCGACGCCTCGGGCGCTCAGCTGACGGGCGACCCGCTGGCGCTGGCCAGCGCGCTGCGCAAGCTCGACGCCGGTACGAAGCAGCTGCCGCTGCCGCCCGAGCCGCGTATCGAGACGGCGAGCCACATGATGATCGCCAACCCCTTCCGCCCCGGCCAGGGGATGTCGAAGATGTTCTCCACGCATCCGCCCATGGCGGAGCGCATCGCCCGTCTCGAGCAGATGGCAGGTCGCCAACAGTGAAGACAATCCTGAACGTCATCTGGCTGGTCCTGAGCGGCTTCTGGCTGTTCCTCGGCTACCTGCTCGCGGGCCTGCTGCTCTGCATCACCATCATCGGCATCCCGTTCGGCATCGCGGCCTTCAGGATCGGCATCTACGCCCTGTGGCCCTTCGGGTACACGGCGGTCGAGCGCAGGGACGCGGGAGCCCCCTCCTGCGTCGGCAACGTGCTGTGGCTGATCCTCGCGGGCTGGTGGCTGGCCCTGGCGCACATCTTCACGGGCATCGCGCTGTGCGTGACGATCATCGGCATCCCGTTCGGTATCGCCAACTTCAAGATGATCCCGATCTCGCTGCTGCCGCTGGGCCGCGAGATCGTCCGCACCGACCAGCCGTTCGCGGCGCGCTGACGCCTGCTGTCACGAGCTCCGCGCGCGGAGCCGCACCGCGTACGCGACCGCCCCCAGGGCGAGCACGCCGATCCCCGCCCCCACGGAGGTCACGGGCAGCGCGCACGCGAGGGCCACGCACCCCACGGCCCCGAGCACCGGCAGCGCACGCGCGCGCGGGGCGGAACTCAGCGTCCATGCCGAGGCGTTGGCGATCGCGTAGTAGACGAGCACACCGAACGACGAGAAGCCGATCGCCCCGCGCGCGTCCCCGAAGGCGGCCACGACGGCCACCACCGCGCCCACGGCGATCTCCGCCCGTTGCGGCACCTGGAAGCGTGGATGCACGGCTGCCAGCGCGGCCGGCAGGTGCCGGTCCCGTGACATCGCCAGCGTCGTCCGGGACACCCCGAGGATCAGCGACAGCAGTGACCCCAGTGCGGCCACGGCAGCCCCCACCCGCACCACAGGCACCAGACCGTCGACCCCGGCCGCCCGCACGGCGTCCGCCAGCGGGGCCGTGGCGTCCGCGAGCCCGTCCACGCCGAGCACGGCGACGGTGGCCGCCGCCACGGCCGCGTACACGACGAGGGTGATCCCGAGCGCGAGGGGAACGGCCCGCGGAATCGTCCGCGCCGGATCCCGCACCTCCTCGCCGAGCGTCGCCACGCGCGCGTACCCGGCGAAGGCGAAGAAGAGCAGCCCCGCGCCGCTCAGAACGCCGCCGACGCCCCCGGAGAGCCCGGTCGCGAGCCGCCCGCCCGACGCGCTCCCCGACCCCGCACAGGCCACCACGACGGCCGCGAGCACCCCGAGGACGACGGCGACGACCACCCGCGTGAGCCACGCCGACTTCTCGACCCCCAGGCACTTCACGGCGGTCAGCGCCACCACGGCCGCCACCGCCACCGCGTGCGCCTGCCCCGGCCACACGTACGTCCCCACGGTCAGCGCCATCGCCGCGCACGACGCCGTCTTGCCGACGACGAACGCCCAGCCCGCCAGATACCCCCAGAACGGCCCGAGCCGCTCCCTTCCGTACACGTAGGTGCCCCCGGAGACGGGATACCGGGCGGCCAGGCGCGCCGACGCCATCGCGTTGCAGTACGCCACCACGGCCGCCGCGGCGAGCGCGTACAGCAGCCCCGAACCGGCCGCCCGCGCCGCAGGCCCCAGCGCCGCGAACACACCCGCCCCCACCATCGCCCCGAGCCCCACCACGACGGCGTCACGCACGCCCAACGCCCTGCGCAGGGAGGGAACCGAAGATGTCATGGGCCGCACCCTAGAACGTCACCGCAACCGCGCCGTGCCTACTTGTCGTCCTTATGGGCAACAGCGCACCAAGGCAACACAGCACTACAGAAGCAGCGCGACCGTTCCACAGCGCAGCACGACAGAAGGGCAGTTCGTGGCATGGGCATCATCAGCTGGATCATTCTTGGCCTGCTCGCCGGTGCCATCGCCAAGTTCCTGCTCCCGGGCCGTGACCCGGGCGGCGTGATCGGCACCATCCTCATCGGTGTCGCGGGCTCCTTCATCGGCGGCTGGATATCGGCCCGTTGGCTAGACCGCCCGATCAGCACCGACTTCTACGACACGGCCACCTGGGTCGCCGCGATCGGTGGCGCCCTGGTCCTCCTGATCGTGTACCGCATCTTCTTCGGAGACTCCCGAAGTCGCCGCTAGACCGCAGCCAGCAGCACCATGAAGGGGCGGCACCCGACCGGGGTGCCGCCCCTTCATGCGTCACATGCGTCATCCGTCACATGTGTTGCTTCAACGTCCGCGCGACTACCGGTAGTTCACGAACTGAAGCGCGAAGTCGAAGTCCTGGCCCTTCAGCAGGGCCTGCACGGCCTGAAGGTCGTCACGGCTCTTGGAGCTGACCCGCAGCTCGTCGCCCTGGACCTGTGCCTTGACGCCCTTCGGACCCTCGTCGCGGATGATCTTCGCGACCTTCTTGGCGTTCTCCTGGGAGATGCCCTCCTCGATCGAGGAGAAGATCTTGTACTCCTTGCCGGACAGCTGCGGCTCACCGGCGTCCAGCGCCTTCAGCGAGATGCCGCGCTTGACCAGCTTGGACTGGAAGACGTCGAGGATGGCCTTGACCCGCTCCTCGGAGTTGGCCTCCATCAGGATCTTCTCGCCGGACCAGGAGATGGAGGCGCCGACGTTCTTGAAGTCGTAGCGCTGGGAGATCTCCTTGGCGGCCTGGTTGAGGGCGTTGTCGACCTCCTGCCGCTCGACCTTCGAGACGATGTCGAAACTGGAGTCGGCCATGTCCTGTGGCTCCTTGTATCGGGGACTGCGTATCGGTCCTGCTCGGCACTACATATGCGGGCTGCCCGGGTTTGCGAGGGCGTCGCGCCGCGTACAAAGCCTAGCCACCGCCCCGGGCTGCACCGTCGATCAATCGGGTGGCGAAGCACCCCTGTCCATCGGGTATTGTTTACGTCGTTGCCAGCGAGCACCGCGCAAGCGGGGCCCGGGGCGACAAAACCCAAGGCGGTGTGCCCGAGCGGCCAAAGGGAGCAGACTGTAAATCTGCCGGCTCAGCCTTCCCAGGTTCGAATCCTGGCGCCGCCACACTTGGGGGAAGCCCCCTCCGGATTCCGGAGGGGGCTTCGTCATGTTCAGGCGCCTGGGGCCGCCGTCTCAGCCGCGGCCCGCCTCGTCCACCGCGGCAGCGAAGTGCTTCCCCGCGGTCCGCCATGTCCGGTCGAGTTCCGCCGGCCCGTACCGGCGCGGTACCGCCTCGACCAGCATGATCAGGTACAGGTAGCAGCGGTAGAGCGCCAGGCGCAGCCGGGCGGGCCCGGTGAAGCGGGCCTCGCCGCCCGCCGCCGCGTACCCGGCCAGGAAGTCGCGGTCCTGTTCGATGTCCCCGAAGAGCGCGAGGGACACGAATTCCGCGAGCGGATCTCCCCAGAACATCCGCTCCCCGTCGATCACACCCCCGATCCGCCGGGCTCCCGGCTCGCCCGTGAGCAGCACGTTTCCCTGCCAGAGGTCGAAGTGCACCAGCGCCGGGCGGTCGACCTCGTCGAGCGCGTACGCGGCCGAGGCGAGCGCCGCGCGGACCGTCTCCACGCTGCGCGGCAACCGCGCCCCGTAGCGCACCGCGTCGTCCAGCGCGCCCTCCAGCATCCCCGTGAACGCCTCCCGCCAGCTGTGCGAGGGCGCCCCGAACGGCTGCGCCGGGTACCCGAACGCGTCCCCCGACACCCCGTGCAGCCGGGCCGCGATGCCGCCCAGCTCCTCGCGCAGCGCGCGCCGCTCGTCGGCCCGCAGATCCCCGTCGACCAGGTGCCAGGGCGTCCCGGGGCGCTCCGTCATGACGAGGCAGGACACGATGCCGGGGTCGCCCTCGACCTCGGCGTGCAGCACCACGGGAATCGGCAGGCCGAGGGGCGCGGCAGCGGCGTAGAAGACGGCCTCCCCGTGCAGCAGGTCGTACTCGTACGCCATCGTCGTCCCCGCCCCGTCGGACGGCGGCAGCTTGATCACCCACCGACGCCCGTCGCGCAGCACCACGCGGAACAGCGTGTTGTACGTGCCGCCGCTCAGGGGCTCGCATTCCATGACGTCCCGCAGGGACAGGCCGGGCGTGCCGGACAGGGGTGACGCGTCTCGCACGGCGGTCAGGGCCCGAGCGACGGCCGGATCCACCACGGGCAGCGGATCGGCACGAGTTCCCTGACCGTCCAGTATTTGTCGACCCTCACGACTATCGGAACCGTCCGCGTTCACTGTACGAGCCACACTCTCCCCATCGTCCCGACTGCCCATGCCCGCCTGGCGATCCTCACTCACGCCCCAGCCTTCCCACGCGCCTCTTCATAGGCACCCTGGCCACCTGGCGCCCGCCGCTGCACGTAGCCCTCGCGCAGCGGTCCCCCGACCAGATCGAGGACCTGCCGCGCGGCGGCGGTCAGTTCGGCCGTGTCGCCGTGTTCCGCCACCTTCAGGTGACCCGCCAGCAGGGCGTCGCCCAGGGCGGGGTCCGCGGACAGGAGGCGGCGGGGCAGCCATCTGCCGATGCCCGTCCAAGCGCCGTGGTGCGCCGTCAGCAGGTCCGACGCCGCGCGGAGCGTGAAGTCGGCCAGGGAGAGTTGCTCGTAGCGGTCGGAGCGGGTGGTGGGCGCGGTGTCGATCAGGTCGTCCATGAAGCAGGTCAGGACGTAGCGGGCGCGCTCGCGTTCCGGCGGGCTCAGCGGCGGCGGCCCCGCGGCGAGGATTTCGCCGGCCCGGGTGCGGGCGTGGGCCAGGTCGCCGTGCGGGTCGAGGAGCGGGACGCCCTCGCCGTAGAGGAACAGGAGCGTGCCGCGGCGCAGAAGACGGTCCCGGTCGAAGAAGCCGGGGAGGTCGGCGAGCGTGTGCAGGAACAGTTCTGCGGGCCGGCCCTCGTGGCGGACCAGTTCGCGCCTGCTCACGTCGGTGTCCGGCAGCAGGACCGCCAGATCCAGGTCGCTGGTCGCCGTCGCCCGCCCCCGTGCCGCCGAGCCGCCGAGCCGCCGAGCACGGCACCGAGGGCGTCAGGATGGCGCTCGGCGAGGAGGCGGCGGGCCTGGGCGAGCAGGGCGGCGGTCTCGGGCGTGGTGTCCGGAGGCGCGTTCATGTCGTACGGGTCTACCTGGGGGCCGGTGATCGCGTCCAGGGGGTTCCGGGGGCTGTGCGGCCCACGCGTCGTGGGCACCCTTGTGCGATTCCTGAGGCTCGGCCTAGGGTGAACCGCCTTATTGCATACGGGTGTTCGAGCCCGAGGGGCGGCCTGAGGGGGCGTCATGGAGATCAAGAAGACCGTGATCCGTGAGGAAGAACGCACGAATCGCAGGCCCGCCGTCATGGAGAAGCGGCCCACCCGCTGAACGACCACGAAGAGGGCGGCATGCGCGTTCAGCTGGTGACCATGCCCTGGCACCCGATCGATCTGCCCTCCCTCCAGGTGGGCCTGTTGCACCAGCTTCTGCGGCAGGTCCGCCCGGACGACGAGGTGCGCGAGTTCCACGGCTCGCTGCGCTGGGCGGAGTTCCTCCTGGAGCGCTCCGGCGGCCGACTGCGGCCAGGCGACTACGAGTCCATCGGCAGCGACTCGATCTTCCACGGGCTCGGCGACTGGGTCTTCTCCGGCGTGCTCTACGAGGACGAGGAGTGGGGCGCCGCCCGGCTCAGGGAGTACGCGCGCTCCCATGACCTGTGTCCCGACACCCTCGCCACCGTCTTCGAGATGCGCCGCCACGCCGCCGAGTACATCGTGCGCTGCGCCGACGAGGTGCTCGCCCATGACCCGGACGTTGTCGGCTTCACCAGCACGTTCATGCAGAACGTGCCCTCCCTCGCCCTGGCCCGCGAACTCAAGCGCCGCCGCCCGCGGCTGACCGTCGTCTTCGGCGGCAGCAACTGCGACGGCCCCATGGGTCACGCCCTGCACCGCAACCACCCCTACGTCGACCACGTCGTGCGCGGCGAGGGCGAGTACGCCTTCCCGGCCCTCCTCGCCCACCTCGACGCGGGCACCCCGCCCGACGACGTACCGGGCGTGTGCTGGTGGGACACCTCCACGACACCGCAGGTGTCGCGCGCCAACGCCGAAGCGCATCGCATCGTGGCGCCCGCCGACATCCCGTCACCCGACTACGACCAGTGGCAGGCGGAGATCGAGGCCTCCCCGGTCATCGAGTACGTGTACCCGAAGCTGGTCGTCGAGGGTGCGCGCGGCTGCTGGTGGGGCGAGAAGCACCACTGCACCTTCTGCGGGCTCAACGGCACCACCATGGCCTTCCGCGCCAAGCCCGGCGAGCGGCTGTGGGAGGAGATCGACCGGCTCGTGCGCCGCCACCGCATCCTCGACATCGTCACCGTCGACAACATCATCGACATGGCGTACTTCAAGGACTTCCTGCCGCGCGCCGTCGAGAGCGGCTGGGACCTGCGCATGCACTACGAGGTGAAGTCCAACCTCAACCGTGAGCAGATCGCCCTGCTCGGCGAGGCCGGCGCCGTCCTGATCCAGCCCGGCATCGAGAGCCTCAGCAACCGCGTCCTCGACCTCATGGACAAGGGAGTCAGCGGCGCCCGCAACGTCCGTACGCTGCGCGAGTTCGACAACCACGCGATCACCTGTACCTGGAACTACCTGTACGGCTTCCCGGGCGAGACCGCCGAGGACTACGCGCCGGTGCTCGACCAGCTCCCCGCGCTCGTCCACCTCCAGCCGCCCGGCGGCGCCCACCGCATCCAACTGGAGCGGTTCAGTCCGCACTTCACGGACCCGGGCTTCGGCTTCGGCAAGCGGCGGGCCGCAGAGATGTACCAGCACGTCTACGAGCTCCCCGAGGACGAACTGGCCGACATGGTCTACCTGTTCGACACCGAGGACGCCGGCATCGCGGGCGACGCGGAGAAGCGGCTCCTCCAGGCCGTCGCCGACTGGCGGGCCGGGCACGCGAACTCGACGCTCCTCATGGAGACACCCGGCGACGACGGCGACACCCTCCTGGTCCACGACCAGCGGCACGGCTGGCCGCAGCGCACCTACTGGTTCAGCGGCTGGCAGGCGGCGGCTCTGCGCCACTTGGAGGAGGGGCGAACACTCCCCGCTCTTCATAAGCGGCTCACCGCCGAGGCACACGACCTGAATGCCGAGGATCTGGGGGAGTGGCTCACCGACGCCGTCGCCCTGGGTCTGCTGTTCCGCGACGGCCGCACCTATGTCTCCCTGCCGACCCGGACCGCCCCCCTCCGTATCGACCGCGAGGTGGTGTCCGGATGACCGCCTCAACCCTTCCGAACCTGCCGAGCCTCCCGTTCGGTTCGGCCGGCAGACCGACCGCCGTCGCCCATCGCCTCGTCGGCGGAGAGGTCCAGGTGACCGAACCCCTGCCCCTGTACGGGGACGGGGACGGAAGCGGGGACGGGCGCGCCATCACCCAGGCGGTCCAGTTCCTGCGCGAGTGCCTGGGCCACGGACTGCGTGTCACGTATGACGTCCAGTCGCAGTCGCAGTCGCAGTCGCAGTCGCAGTCGCAGTCGCAGGCCCAGCCTCCGGCCGACGTGCGTGATACGCGTGTTACGTATGACCTCCGCATCCTGCGCCATCTGCCCCCGCCGACCGAACGCCCGGAGGAACCGGCCGAGCTGAGCACCTGGCGTGCCGATCACGTCTACGGGATGCTCTACCACCGCCGCGGCCCCGGCTTCGTCACCGTCATGGACCGCAGGGAACGCCCCGCCTCGGCCCGGTTCACGCTCGACCACCCCGACCTGCTCGCCGCGTTCGACGTGCTCCAGGAGGCCACGCCGCTCGACGCGCTCAGCCCGGTGCACCGGGAGGCCGCCGGGCTGCTCGCCGAGGAACGGCTCGCGCTGGCCGTCGACGGCTGGACGGTGGCGCTGCCGCCGCGCCTGCGCCGCTGGCCCGTCCCCTGCACGGGGATCTGACGGGTGACCTCGGCCGCGGCCGCCGCTCCCTTGTGGCGGCACCGCCCGTTCGTGCTGCTCTGCGGCGAGCAGACCGCCAGCTCCCTGGGGCGCCAGATCACCACCCTGGCGCTCGCGCTCCTCGCCGTCACCGGGCTCGGCGCTGGACCGTTCGGGGCGGCCGCGCTGCTCGGCCTGACCTATCTGCCCGGCGCGGTGCTCAGCCCGCTGGCCGGCGTCCTCGTCGACCGGGTGCGGCTGCGCGCGCTGCTCGTCACGGTCACGGCCGCGCAGGCCCTGGTCGTCGGCTCCGTACCGCTCGCGTACGCGGCCGGGCATCTCGCGCGGCCGCACCTGTACGCCGTCGCCGGTGTGTCCGGCGCCCTCACCTTCACGCTCTCGGTCGCCCTCCAGGCGGCACTGCCCCGCGTCGTCGCACCCGACCGCCTCCTGGGCGCCAACTCCGCGCTGACCGCCGCCCGTACCAGCGGGCAGATCGGCGGCCCCGCGCTCGGCGGCGTCCTGGTAGGGCTCGTCGGACCCGCTCCGGCCCTGCTCGCGGGCAGCGCCGCGTACGCCGTGGAGGCGCTGTTCGTCCTCGCCCTGCCGGCCACTCTGAACGTCCGCATACCAGCGGGCGTGCGCGCCCCCCTGGACGCCCTGCGCTCGGGCCTCGCCGTCGTCAGGTCCCACCCGCAGCTGCGCCGCATGATCCTGTCCGGCGCCGGCCTCAACCTCGGCAGCGGCGCCGCCGCCGCGCTCTACGTCTTCTACGCGACCGAGGAACTGTCGCTTCCCGCGTGGCAGTTGGGCACTACATATGCGGCCTACAGCGCGGCCACGATCGCGGGCGCGCTGCTCGCCGGGCGGTTCGCGCGCACCGCGGGCCTGTGGCGGGCCACCCAGGTCTGCGGCGTCGCGGCGGGCGCCACGGTGTTCCTGATCCCGGCCGCCTCCGTAGGGACCGGCTTCGCGCTGTTGCTCGCCTATCAGGTCGCGTACGGCCTGACCGGCACCGTGTGGATGGTCTCCATGACGACCACGCAGCAACTGGTCACCCCGGAGGACCTCCAGGGACGCGTCGCCGGGCTCGTGCAGTCCGTGCTCTTGGCGACGGTGCCGGTCGGCGCGCTCGTCGGCGGCGCGCTGGCCGCCTGCCTCGGGAGCGTCCCCGTCCTGCTCGGCGCCGCGTCGATCGCACTTCTGTCGGCGGCCACGCTCTGGTCGCCGACGCGGACCGGCGACCAGGTCACAAGGAACCCCCTCGGGACCGTTCCTGAGGGGGTTTCACCGTGTGCCCGTGCCGATCACGACGCAGACTGAACCCATGTCGACCACGTCCCGCCGCCGAAACTGCCCCGAGTGCCGTCGCGAGATCGCCGTCGTCGCAGGCCGCTTCGCCCGCCACGACCCACCCGGCGCCCGCGCGGCGGGCGAACTCGTCTCCTGCCCCGGCTCCCGCCGACAGGCCCAGCTGGGGGCCGTGCAGGACGCCCTCGACGGATACGTGGTCCCGCACGTCCCGGGCCAGATGCCGCTGTTCTGACCTTGCCTCGCGGGACGTGGATCGCGGGGCTCCCGCATCGCTCGGTACGGGGATCAGTTCCCGGCGACCGACTTCACCGCCACGGTCACCGGCGTCGACCCGGAGATGAGCTCCAGGGTCAGGCCGGCCGTGGCGGTCGAGTCCACCAGCTCCGCCAGGACCGCGGCCACGTCGTCGCGCGGCACAGGACCGCGCCCGGTCGACGCCTCCAGACGGACGAGCCCCTTGCCGGCGTCGTTCGTCAGCTGACCGGGCCGCAGGATCGTCCAGTCCAGGCCGCTGCGACGGCGCACGTCGTCGTCCGCGGCGCCCTTGGCCCGCAGGTACACGTCGAAGATGTCGTCGCCCTGATGCGCGGCGTCCGCGCCCATCGACGACACCACGACGTACCGCCGCACCCCGGCCCGCTCCGCCGCGTCCGCGAAGAGCACGGCGGCGTCCCGGTCCACGGTGTCCTTGCGGTCGGCCCCGCTGCCCGGACCCGCGCCCGCCGCGAAGACGGCCGCGTCCGCGCCCTGGAGATGGGCCGCGACCTCCTCGACGGACGCCGACTCGAGATCGCACAGGACCGGCTCCGCACCGGCCGCCCGAAGGTCGTCGCCCTGCTCGGCCTTGCGGATGATGCCCGACACCTCGTCCCCGCGCGCGGAGAGCAGACGCTCGAGCCGCAGCGCGATCTGACCATGACCACCAGCGATGACAATGCGCATGCTTCCGACGGTACGCCCGGTACGGGCGGTTCACCGCGCAACCATATGGGCGACTCACAGGTCGAACAGGCACCGTGGTGCCAACCAGGCCCCGCGGCCGCACACGGGGAGCCTGTCATCAACGTCATACGTACCACCACCCTCACCGCGGCGGGCTGCGCCGCCCTGCTGCTCGCGACGACCGCGGCCTGCGGCACCGTCGAGAACCTCACGGCGGCTCAGAAGATCGACCGCGCGGCCGACAAGCTGGGCGAACGCAACTCCCTGTCGCTGGAGTTGGGCCTCGACGCCTCGCCCGCCGCGCTCACGAAACTCGCGGGCCAGACCGATGACGAGCCGCTCCCGCCGAAGGTCGCGAAGGCGCTCACGAAGTCCCGCATCAGCTTCTCCGTACGGTCGAAGAAGCCGCTGGAGGATTCCGGCGCGAAGGACCTCGTCAGCGCGGGCATGAAGGTGACGGTGCCCGACGGGGTGCTGGCCGAATACCGGCTCGTCGGTGACTACGCGTACTACCGCATGAACGTGAAGGTCTTCTCGAAGCTCGCGGACTTCCCCGCGCCCACCGCCGACGAACTGCCGGACGAGGCGGGCGCCCTCAAGGAGGTGATCGAGGGCAAGTGGGTCAAGTTCAAGACGGAGGACCTCGCCGAAGGCCTGAAGGAGAGCGGCGCCGCCGCGAGCAGCAAGAAGGAGTCCTCGGAGTCCCTGGACGCCGCCACCCAGAAGAAAATCATGAAGGCGGTGCGCGGTGCCCTGCAACGCAACGTCACCTTCAAGGACATGGGCAGTAAGGACGGCACCGACCACGTCGTCGCCAAGGCGCCCTTCCGCACCCTCCTGACCGACCTCTTCGACCGACTGCGCCCTGTGGTCGACGACCTGCCCGAAGGCGCCGAACTGCCCACCGCCAAGGACCTGAAGGACGCGCCGAACAAGAAGGTCGCCGTCGACTTCGCCATCAAGGACGGCGCTCTGACCCGCGTCTCCCTGGATGTCGCGACGCTCGCGGACGACGCCCGGGGCGTGAAGGTCCCGCTCTACGTGAAGTTCGGCGAGGCGAGCGTCATCAAGGCCCCGGCCGGCGCCACCGAAATGCCCGCCGACGAGCTTCTGTCGGGCCTCCTGTCCGGCGGCGGCTCCGCGGACGCCGAGGGCTTCGACTCGCTCGACGAGGACTTCTAGAGGACTTCCAGACTTCCAGAGGACTTCCAGAGGCCCAGGAGGACTTTCGGACGCCTATAGAGGACTGCAAAAGGCCCTCTAGATCCGGCCAAGCACCTGGTCCGGCCAAGCACCTGGTCCGGCCGTGCGCCGGCTCAGGCCAAGGCGCCTGAGCCGGCCGAGCCACCCGGTCCGACCATGGCCGCCCGAGCGGGCCCCACGCGGGCCCGCTCAAGCCTGCCCGCCGCCCCCGTACTTGGCGGCCCGCCCCTGCCGCGGCAGATCGAGCGCCACGGCCACCGCCGAGTCGCAGTACTCCCGTACCGCACTCGTCCGTGCCACGACCCGCCCCCGATGCACCACGATCCGGCTGTACGCGAGCGAGAGCGCCCCCGACAGCCGATCGCCGCGCACCGCGAGCAGCTCGGCCGGGAACCCGGCCTCCACGCGCACCTCGGGCAGCCCGAGGGCCGCCCTCGCCGACGAACTCACCGCCGCGTACGCGTCCTCGGCCCGCATCCCGTACTGCGACGCCAGCAAGTAGGCGGCCTCCAGCGGATCGCCCCGGCCCACCGGGTTCGACACGTCCCGCAGCGCCCCGCTGCCCGCGGCCACGCGCACCCCGGCCGCCCGCAACAACCGCACCGGCGCGATGCCCCGCACGTCGACGCCCGCGCACCCGCCCTGCGGCAGGCAGACCACCGTCACCCCGGCTGTCGCGAGCCGGTCGACGACCCGCCGCGCCGCCTCACCGGGCTGGCGCGCGAGCGCTCCGAGCGGCCCGACGGCGACGCCGGTGTGCAGCCCGCCCGCGGCCGCCGCGAGCCGCCCGAGCCGGGCCGGATCCGCGCCGTCCGTGTGCAGGTCGACCGGGCAGCCGTGCTCGGCGGCGACCTCAAGCACCGCCTCCACGTAGCCCGTTGGGTCGGGGTCCAGATCGGGACACCCGCCCACTACAGAAGCGCCCATCTTCACGGCGTCCCGCAACATGGCGAGTCCGTCCGCCCCGGCGAGCCCGGTCAGCAGCCGCGGCATCGCCACCGCCCGCAGATCCGCGAGCCCCACCAGCGAACGCCGCGCCTGAAGCACGGCCTCCATCGAACCGAGCCCCTCCATGTCACCGATCCGCACATGGGAGCGCAGCGCGGTGGCCCCGTGCCCGAGCTGCAACAAGGAAGCCTCGGTGGCCCGCCGTTGGACGTCCTCGGCGGCGTACGAGACCGGGCCCTCGCCGTCCGCCGACAGAGCTGTGTCGCCGTGTGCGTGCGGTTCGACGGGTGCGGGCAGCAGGAGGTGGCCGGAGAGGTCCACGCGCGGCACGGAGGCGGTGAGGCTGCCGGCGGTGCCGACCGCCTCGATGCGTCCACCGCCGAGCCGTACGTCCACGGTCCTGCCGTCGGTGAGCCGCGCCCCGCACAGCAGCAGGCCGGAGCCGTCCGGCCCCGCGTCGTCGCCGGACGGGCCCGACGGGCCCGCGGACCCGGAGGGAGGGGGCTGCTGCGGCGGGCTGTCGGCCATCGCGCTCCAGAGGGCTCGTCGAAGACTCGTGGCGCGTGCAAGATCACGCAGAGTGGGACGAGCCTAGGACGGCGGCGGGGGAGCTTCGCGGAAGGGCGCAATAGTCGTACTGATGGGGTCCGAGGGGCTCAAGTGCCGTGCGGGCAAAGGCGCTGCCCTGCCCTGGTGCCGGGCGCGCGAAACGGATTTGGGCGATCGGCGCGCAACCGTGTAATGTCTTCCTCGCTCGCCCCAATAGCTCAGTCGGTAGAGCGTCTCCATGGTAAGGAGAAGGTCTGCGGTTCGATTCCGCATTGGGGCTCTGGTGCACACGTCGTTCGCAGCGTGAGCATCACAGCGGTGTAGCTCAGTCGGTAGAGCAAGCGGCTCATAATCGCTGTGTCACCGGTTCAAGTCCGGTCACCGCTACTGACAGTAGCCGATTGTGGGGTCGGTCCTTCGATCGGCTACTCTTTTATGCGTACAACCCTGTCCCATCCGTTCGTCAAGGAGCACTCACGTGGCTGCCACCGACGTCCGCCCGAAGATCACGCTGGCCTGCGTGGAGTGCAAGGAGCGGAACTACATCACCAAGAAGAACCGGCGTAACGACCCGGATCGACTGGAGATGAAGAAGCACTGCCCGCGTTGCAATGCGCACACCGCGCATCGTGAAACGCGATAAATAAGGCTCGTATGCGAGGCCGTCCCCTTTGGGGGGCGGCCTCGCGTCGTTCATCCACCCTGTTCTCACACCCAGGAGGTACCGAGTCCATGGCGCTCGACCAGTCCTTCGTGGGGCGGACCTACCCGCCCACCGCCCCGTACGAGGTCGGCCGGGAGAAGATCCGCGAGTTCGCCGAGGCGGTGGGGGACGCCAACCCCGCCTACGTCGACCGTGAGGCCGCGCGTCAGCTCGGTCACTCCGACGTGATCGCCCCGCCCACTTTTGTGTTCGCGATCACCTTCAAGGCCGCGGGCGACGTCGTCCACGACCCGGAGCTCGGGCTCGACTACAGCCGGGTCGTGCACGGTGACCAGAAGTTCGCGTACACGCGTCCGGTGCGGGCCGGCGATCGACTCTCCGTGACCTCGACCATCGAGGCCATCAAGTCGCTCGCGGGCAACGACATCATCGACGTCCGCGGCGAGGTCCACGACGAAGCCGGCGAGCACGTCGTGACCGCCTGGACCAAGCTCGTCTCGCGCGCCGCAGAGGAGGCCTGATCATGGCGACGACCATCAAGTACGCGGACGTCGAGGTCGGCACCGAGCTGCCGGCGCAGACGTTCTCCGTGACGCGCGCCACGCTCGTGCAGTACGCGGGCGCTTCCGGTGACTTCAACCCGATCCACTGGAACGAGAAGTTCGCGGTCGAGGTCGGCCTGCCCGACGTGATCGCGCACGGCATGTTCACCATGGCCGAGGCGATCCGCGTCGTCACGGACTGGGTCCAGGATCCGGCCGCCGTCGTCGAGTACGGCGTGCGCTTCACGAAGCCCGTCGTCGTCCCGAACGACGACAAGGGTGCCGAGATCGAGGTCAGCGCCAAGGTCGCGGCCAAGCTCGACGACAACCGCGTGCGGGTCGACCTCGTCGCCCTGTGCGCGGGGCAGAAGGTCCTCGGCATGTCGCGGGCGGTCGTTCAGCTGGTCTGATCGCCGTCTTCGTTCCCCGTAGACGCAGGTAAGGGGTGCCCTCCATGGAGCGGCGCCCCTTACGCGTATCCAGGGGTTGACTTAGATAGTGATTGGCCACTAACTTTGTCGCATGGTCAGGATGAGTGCGGAGGAGCGGCGCGAGAGCGTCATTCGCGCGGCGATGATCGAGTTCGCCCGCGGCGGCTACAGGGGCACGTCCACCGAGGCGATCGCCAAGCGCGTGGGCGTCTCGCAGCCGTACCTCTTCCGGCTCTTCCCGGGCAAGCAGGCCATCTTCCTCGCGGCGGCCCGGCATTGCTGCGAGAGCACCACCGAGGTGTTCCGGAAGGCGGCCGAGGGGCTGGAGGGGGCCAAGGTCGAAGAGGCCTTGGGCGGTGCCTACTTGTCGCTCATCTCCGACGAGCCCGACATGCTGCTCATGCAGATGCAGATCTACGTGGCGGTGGCCGCCGCCGAAGCGTCCGGTGAAGCGGAGTTCGGCGCCGAGATCCGTCGCCTGTGGATGGAGATGTACGACACGATCCTGCTGGCGATGGGGGCGGACGTCGAGGAGACGACCAACTTCCTCGCCGAAGGGATGTTGATCAATGTCCTGGTGTCGATGGGCTTCCCGCCCGACCACCGGGTCTGGGCCGGCTGCTTCCAGCCGTCGCAGTCCGAGTAACAGGCGCAGCGCACGTGTCACGGGGGCGCGCACTTTTGTGCCCGCGAAAGTTAGTCATCAATAACTAACCCAGGGATCTCAAGGGGAAGCGATGTCACAGCAGCCAACACAGCGCGGGGGAGCGGTCTGGGCCCTCGTCATCACCAGCGTCGCCGGATTCATGGCGGCTCTCGACAACCTCGTCGTCACCACCGCCCTGCCGTCCATCCGCGAGGACCTCGGCGGCGCTCTGGACGACCTGGAGTGGACGGTCAGCGCCTACACGCTCACCTTCGCCGTCCTGCTCATGTTCGGCGCGGCGCTCGGCGACCGGTTCGGCCGCAGGAGGCTCTTCCTCGTCGGGCTCACCGTCTTCACCGGGGCGTCCGCCGCGGCGGCCATGGCGCCCGGCATCGACTCGCTGATCGCCGCACGCGCGGTGCAGGGTGTCGGCGCCGCGATCATGATGCCGCTCACCCTGACCCTGCTGACCGCGGCCGTCCCGGTCGCCAAGCGCGGGATGGCCTACGGCATCTGGGGCGCCGTCAACGGTCTCGCCGTCGCCTCGGGGCCGCTCATCGGCGGCAGCCTGACCGAGCACGTCTCCTGGCACTGGATCTTCTGGCTGAACGTCCCGCTCGGCCTCGCCCTGCTCCCGCTCGCCCGGCTGCGCCTGAAGGAGTCCTACGGCTCCGGTGCCCGGCTCGACGTCGCCGGCACCGTGCTGGCCAGCGGTGGCCTCTTCGGGATCGTCTACGGGCTGGTCCGCGCCCCCATCGTCGGCTGGACCGACACCCTCGTACTGACCGCCATGTTCGCGGGCGCCGCCCTGCTCGTCGGGTTCGTGCGCCACGGCATCCGCAGCGAGAACCCCATGCTCCCCATGCGGCTCTTCCGCTCCCGCGCCTTCTCCGGGATCAACACCGCGAGCCTGCTGATGTTCCTCGGGATGTTCGGATCGATCTTCCTGCTCAGCCAGTTCATGCAGGGCGTGCTCGGCTACTCGCCGACCGAGGCGGGCCTGCGGATGCTGCCGTGGACCGGCATGCCGATGCTCGTCGCGCCGATCGCCGGAATCCTGGCCGACCGGATCGGCGGCCGCCCGGTCGTGGCCGCGGGACTCTTCCTCCAGGCCGTCGGACTCGGCTGGTTCGCCTCCGTGGTCGCCGCCGACGTCTCGTACGCCGCTCAACTGCCGGCCCTGATCATCAGCGGTGTGGGCATGTCCCTGTACTTCGCGCCCGCCTCCCACCTGGTCATGTCCAGCGTCCGTGAACACGAGCAGGGCATCGCGTCGGGCGCCAACAACGCGCTGCGCGAGGTCGGCGGAGCGCTCGGCATCGCGATCATGTCGTCGATCTTCTCGGCGCGGGGCGGCTACGACTCCGCGCAGCACTTCGTGGACGGCATCGAGCCCGCGCTGTGGGTCGGCTCCGCCCTGGTGGCCGTGGCGGGCGTCGCCGCGCTGCTCATCCCGCGGGCCCGGCGCACCACGGCCGTCGTGCGCGACGCCGAGTCCGCCCCGGTCCTGGAAAGCGTCTGACACCCCCGCACGTCCGCCCGTCACCCGTGCCCGTACATCCGTACATGGAAGGGAACCCGTCGTGCCGACACTGCCCTGGACCGTTCCGAACACGCCGCCCGCGCGCGCGGAGGCCACGGTCTTCGCCTCCCGCTTCGAGACCCGCACCCTGTGGGGCGCCCTGAAGTTCCTCCTCCGTACGCCCACCATCTGGCGCCAGGTGGGACGCGCACCCGGCGCCTACGGGGCCACCTTGAAGGCGGCGCCCTTCCGGCGCACCTTCTGGACGCTGTCCGTCTGGGAGTCGCCCGAGGCGCTCAAGGCCTTCGCGGCCTCGGCGCCGCACGGCCCGATCGCGGCGGGCCTGCGCGGACAGATGAAGGACTCCGCCTTCCGCACCTGGCGGACGACCACCGACGAACTGCCACTGGACTGGAAGGACGTCCTGCGGCGCTTCTCGTGAGATGCGGCACGTCAGAGCGGCCCCGTCCGAGCGGCGGGGCCGTTCTCGTACTCTGGACCGCGTGCAGGAACTCCACGACGCCCCCCTCGCCCCCCTGACCACCTTCCGGCTCGGCGGGCCCGCCACCCGGCTCATCACCGCGACGACCGACGCCGAGGTGATCGACGCGGTGCGCGAGGCCGACGCCGCAGGCACCCCGCTGCTGATCATCGGCGGCGGCAGCAACCTCGTCATCGGCGACAAGGGCTTCGCGGGCACCGCCCTGCGCATCGCCACCCAAGGCTTCGCACTCGACGGTACGCAGCTGGAACTGGCGGCCGGTGAGGTGTGGACCGACGCCGTCGCGCGCAGCGTCGAGGCCGGTCTCGCGGGCATCGAGTGCCTCGCCGGGATCCCCGGCTCCGCGGGCGCGACACCCATCCAGAACGTGGGGGCGTACGGCCAGGAGGTCTCTGCCACGATCACCGAGGTGATCGCCTACGACCGCGCCATTGGCGAGACGGTCACGATCCCGAACGCCGAGTGCGCCTTCTCGTACCGCCACAGCCGTTTCAAGGCCGAACCCGAGCGCTATGCAGTGCTGCGGGTGCGGTTCGACCTGGAGGACGCGGGCGGTCTCAGCGCGCCCATCAAGTACCCGGAGACCGCGCGCACCCTCGGTGTCGAGGCGGGCGACCGGGTGCCGGCCGCCACCGCGCGCGAGACCGTCCTGAAGCTGCGCGCGGGCAAGGGCATGGTGCTCGACGCGGAGGACCACGACACGTGGTCGGCCGGTTCGTTCTTCACCAACCCGATCCTCACGGAGGCGGAGTTCGCCGCCTTCCGCGCGCGCGTGGCCGAGCGGCTTGGGCCCGACATGAAGGCACCCGCCTTCCCCGCGGGCGAAGGGCTCACCAAGACGTCGGCGGCCTGGCTCATCGACAAGGCGGGCTTCACCAAGGGCTACGGGACGGGGCCGGCCCGCATCTCCACGAAGCACACCCTGGCGCTCACCAACCGGGGCGCGGCCACCACGGAGGACCTCCTCGACCTCGCGCGCGAGGTCGTCGCCGGAGTGCGCGAGGCCTTCGGCGTGACGCTCGTCAACGAGCCGGTGACGGTCGGCGTCCGGCTCTGAGCAGCGACTACTCCGCATTGACGTGTTAAGGATCCGCCCCTGATAGTGACGGCGTCGACGAGCTGGTCGACACGCACATCAGGGTGGGGACCACAGATGCAGGACACCGACGGGCAGCCCGTGCTGCCCGCGTACGAGCGCGCCGAACGACTGCTGCGCGCGGGGGAGTTGAAGGCGGCCCGGACCGAGGCGCAGGCGGGCCTCGACGAGCACGGACCGCACGCGGGGCTCTACGAAGTCCTCGGGCGCGCCCACGAGGCCGAGGACGAGGACGACCACGACACCGCCGCGGAGCGCGCCTACCGCGCCGGGCTCGACGCCTTCCCGGACGATCTGGACCTGCTCGCCGCGTACGCCTCCTTCGGGCTGGCCTGCGACGGACTGGAGCACCCGGGACGGCAGGCACGCGGGCGCGCGGCGGCCGAGCGGCTGGTGGAACTGGCCCCGGGCTCCCCGCAGGCGCGCCAGGCCGGTCACGCCCCCGGACCCAAGCCGCCCTCCGAGGCCCGGATCCAGCGCCATGACGCCCGTACCGTGCTCGCCCCGGGTGTTGCCCCGCAAGCCGCCGCCGAAGAGGCCGCACAGGCCGCCGCCGCATGGCCGCACGACCGGCGCCTGGCCGTGCGCGCCGCGACGCTGGCCGAGCTGGCCCGGCCGGTCGCGGCACCCGCGCGCGCGGTACTGCGTCACCCGTACCCGGCGGCGCTGTTGCTGGCCGTCGCCGCCTCCGCGCTGATCCTCACCGTGACGGCGCTCGAACTGTCGTCCTGGCTGCTGCTCGCCGTCTTCCTGCTGACCGCACCCGTGCGCCAGGAACAGGCCCTGCTGCGTCGGGCGCGCAGCCGGGCCGCGGCCGGGCTGCCGGTCGAGCACCGCGAGCCCGCGCCGAGCGCCCCCGACATCCCGCCCGTGAGTCCCCGGCAGAAGCTGGTGGCCGCCTGCGCGACGCTGATCCTGGTGGCGTCGGCGGGCGCCTCGGCGACCTGGGCCTACGCGCGGAGCGTGGCGTATCCGCACTACGCGGCCGCGGTGCCCCGGACGTTCCACGGTCTGCCGCGGCTCCCGGACAGCCCCGTGCTGAACCTCTACGCCGCGATCACGCCCGACAGGGCGATGCCCCGGCAGGTCGACCGCCTGCTCGCCGCCTACGGGGAGAAGGGGACCGCACAGCCAGCCGTGCTGCTGTTCGGATTCACGGGCGACCTGCACGATGTCGATCCCGGGGACGTCACCGGCGTTTTCCGCGAGGGCATCGAGATGACCGGCGCGCAGGTGACCGGCGCGTGGCACCCGGCGTCGGGACGCCTGGGCGGTCGCGTCGACTGCCTGACGTTCGAATCGCGCCTCGGGGGTGCGGCGCAGGGCGCCTGCACCTGGGCGGACCGCGGCAGCCTGGGCACGGTCCTGGTCAGCGCCGAGGGCATGAGCCATGCCGAGATCGCGCGGATCGCCGGGGAACTGCGCCGGCAGACCCTGACGCCGGGGCACGCCGGGCAGGCGTGATCCTCAGTACGCCACTCCGACGCCCTGCTTCACCGTCCCCGGGTCGTCCACCATCGCCAGCATCGCGTGCGCCACGTCCGCGCGGCCGATGAAGCGGCCCGAGCGCGGGAAGCCGCCCACGACGGTCCGGTACGAACCGGTGACCGGCTTGTCCTGGAGCCGGGGCGGCCGCACCGAGGTCCAGTCGGTCGCGCTGCGCGCCAACTCGGCCTCCATCGCGGTCAGATCGACGTAGACGGGCTTCAGAATCGCGCTGACCAGCTTCCCCATCACGCGGTCGGCGAGCGGCGAGTCGGCGGGCTCCGGTCCCACCGGCATCGCGCTGACCACGAGCAGCCGGCGCACACCCTCCGCCTCCATCGCCTTGAGCACCGAACGCGTCAGCTCCGTCGTGATCCCCGCGTCCGCGCGCTTGCGGGCGCCGAGCCCGGAGAGCACCGCGTCCCGGCCCGCGACCGCCGGGCGCAGCGACCCGGGATCCGCGAGGTCGCCGCGGAACACCTCCAGGCGCTCACCGGTGACGGTGAACCGCGCCGGGTCCCGTACCACCGCCGTGACCTCGTGCCCGGCCGCGAGGGCCTGCCGGACGATCTCCTGACCGATGCCGCCGGTCGCACCGAAAACCGTGAGCTTCATGGCGTACCTCCAGGTGCGCATGACAGAAGAGGACTGAAGGTGGGTGAGTGTTCACTCACCTCCGTTCACCCTTAGAGTGAGTGAGTACTCACCCCCGCGTCAAGCCCGCTTGGAGCCCGCATGGACCAGAAGCCGGCCCGCGTCCGCATCGTCGACGCGGCCCACGAGCTCATGCTGAGCATCGGCCTCGCCCGCACCACCACCAAAGCCATCGCCAAGGCGGCCGACTGCTCCGAAGCGGCGCTCTACAAGTACTTCGCCAACAAGGAGGAGCTCTTCGTGACGGTGCTCGACGAGCGCCTGCCGAAGCTCGGCTCCCTCCTGGGCCGCCTCCTCGCGGACGGCGCGGGCAACCCCGACCGCACGGTCGAGGAGAACCTCACCGACATCGCCCGCGAAGCGGCGCTCTTCTATGAGCAGACCTTCCCGATGGCCGCGTCCCTGTATGCGGAGCCCCAGCTCAAGCGCCGCCACGAAGAGGTGATGCGCGGCATGGGCACCGGCCCCCACAGGCCGATCCAGGGACTCGACGCCTACTTGCGGGCCGAACAGAAGGCGGGCCGCATCAGCGCCGAGGCCGACACGTACGCGGCCGCTTCGCTCCTCCTGGGCGCGTGCTCGCAGCGCGCCTTCGCCTACGAGATGTCCCCGGACCGCAGACCGCCGGTGGACGAGTTCGCGGCGCATATCGCGCACACCCTGCTCACAGGAATCGCATAAGGTCTCCCCGTTCCAGGGGAGGGATCATTCATGCGCGCAAGAGCACGCCGTGCCGCCGTGTCCGCGGCGAGCACGGTGCTGGTGGGGGTACTCGCGACGGCCGGATGCGGCCGGTCCGGCCTGACCGGGGGCGACGACAAGGACGCGGCCCGCGCGCACGGCGCGACCGCGTACACCAAGGTCGCCGCGCTGCCCGAGCGGATGTCCGCCGACGGCACGACCGTCGTCGTCGGCTCGCCCGACGCGGAGACCGTCGTCCACGTCTACGAGGACATGCGCTGCCCGGTCTGCCAGGAGTTCGAGCGCGAAGGCGGCGGTGAGGCGCTCCAGAAGCTGGCGCTGACGGGCGAGGTCCGGCTCGAATACACCTTCGCCTCCTTCCTCTCCGACAAGAGCCATCTGGGCGGCAGCGGCTCGCGCAAGGCGGCCAACGCGCTGCGCGCGGCCGTCGACCGGGGCAAGTTCACCGAGCTCCACAAACTGCTCTTCCTCCACCAGCCGGAGGAGGTCGTCGACGGCTACACCGACGCCTTCCTGCTGCGAACGGCCTCACAGGTCGACGGCCTGCGCGGCAAGAAGTTCGACGCGGCGGTGCGGACCATGAAGTACGGCGACTTCGTCGAGGCCTCCCAGAAGGCGTTCGACGACGACGGCGCGGACGGCACCCCGGGCTTCGCGATCAACGGAAACCTGGTCCCCGAACACCTGCGCGGGGGCATGTTCGACGCCGAGCTGCTCCCGCTGGTGGTGCGCATGCTGGCCGGCGGCGTCACACCCCCGCCGGACCAGGTCGGCTGATCAGCCGGCCAGCCACGCGTCCACGCCGCCCAGGAGCTTCTCCTTGACCTCCTCGGGCGCCGCCGAGCCGCGCACCGACTGCCGCGCCAGCTCGGCCAGTTCGGCGTCGGAGAAGTCGTGGTGGCGCCGCGCGATCTCGTACTGGGCGGCGAGCCGCGAGCCGAACAGGAGCGGGTCGTCGGCGCCGAGCGCCATCGGCACCCCGGCCTCGAACAGCGTGCGCAGCGGCACGTCCTCGGGCTTCTCGTAGACGCCGAGCGCCACGTTCGAGGCCGGGCAGACCTCGCACGTCACACCCCGGTCCGCGAGCCGCTTCAGGAGGCGTGGGTCCTCGGCGGCCCGCACCCCGTGCCCGATCCGCCGCGCGTCCAGGTCGTCGAGACAGTCCCGTACGGACGCCGGACCGGTCAGCTCGCCCCCGTGCGGCGCGGCCAGCAGCCCGCCCTCCCGCGCGATGGCGAAGGCCCGGTCGAAGTCCCGGGCCATGCCCCGCCGTTCGTCGTTGGAGAGCCCGAACCCGACGATGCCCCGGTCCGCGTACCGCACCGCGAGACGCGCCAGCGTCCGGGCGTCCAGCGGGTGCTTCATGCGGTTCGCGGCGACGAGCACGCGCATCCCGAGCCCGGTCTCGCGCGAAGCGCTCTCGACCGCGTCCAGAATGATCTCCAGCGCGGGGATCAGCCCGCCCAGCCTCGGCGCGTACGACGTCGGGTCGACCTGGATCTCCAGCCACCCCGACCCGTCCGCGATGTCCTCCTCGGCGGCCTCCCGCACCAGGCGCTGGATGTCCTCGGGCTCCCGCAGACAGGAACGCGCCGCGTCGTAGAGCCGCTGGAACCGGAACCAGCCCCGCTCGTCCGTGGCCCGCAATTTCGGCGGTTCGGCCCCGGTCAGCGCCTCGGGCAGCCGCACGCCGTACTTGTCGGCGAGTTCCAGCAGGGTCTCGGGCCGCATCGACCCGGTGAAGTGCAGGTGCAGATGGGCCTTCGGCAACTGCCGTACATCACGTTTTACTACGCGCTCCATCCCAAGATCCTGCCGTACGCACCTGGCGTACCGGTAGCGCCTTTCCACCTTCGGGGTCCCGCCCGAACGAAGAAACGGGCCGCCTCCGTGAAGGAGGCGGCCCGTTTCAGTGGCCCGCTACAGAGGGCGTACGACTCAGTCCTGCGCCTCGGCCAGCAGCTTCTGGATGCGCGAGACACCCTCGACGAGGTCCTCGTCGCCCAGCGCGTACGACAGACGCAGGTAACCCGGCGTACCGAAGGCCTCTCCGGGAACCACCGCGACCTCGGCCTCTTCAAGGATGAGCGCGGCGAGCTCGACGGAGTCCTGCGGACGCTTGCCGCGGATCTCCTTGCCGAGCAGCCCCTTCACCGACGGGTACGCGTAGAAGGCGCCCTCGGGCTCCGGGCACAGCACGCCGTCGATCTCGTTGAGCATCCGCACGATCGTCTTGCGACGACGGTCGAAGGCCTCGCGCATCTTCTCCACGGCGGTCAGATCGCCGGACACGGCGGCGAGCGCGGCCGCCTGCGCGACGTTCGACACGTTCGACGTGGCGTGCGACTGAAGGTTCGTCGCGGCCTTCACGACGTCCTTCGGGCCGACGATCCACCCCACGCGCCAGCCGGTCATCGCGTACGTCTTCGCGACACCGTTGACCACGATGCACTTGTCGCGCAGCTCCGGAAGGATCGCGGGCAGCGACGTGAACTTCGCGTCCCCGTAGACGAGGTGCTCGTAGATCTCGTCCGTCATGACCCACAGGCCGTGCTCCACGGCCCAGCGGCCGATCGCCTCGGCCTCGGCCTCGCTGTAGACGGCACCCGTCGGGTTCGACGGCGAGACGAAGAGCACGACCTTCGTACGCTCCGTGCGCGCGGCCTCCAACTGCTCGACGGTGACCCGGTACCCGGTCGTCTCGTCGGCGACCACGTCCACCGGCACACCGCCCGCGAGGCGGATCGACTCCGGGTAGGTGGTCCAGTACGGCGCCGGGACGATGACCTCGTCGCCCGGGTCGAGGATCGCGGCGAACGCCTCGTAGATGGCCTGCTTGCCGCCGTTGGTCACCAGAACCTGCGAGGCGTCGACCTCGTAGCCGGAGTCGCGCAGCGTCTTGGCGGCGATCGCGGCCTTCAGCTCGGGCAGACCGCCGGCCGGCGTGTAGCGGTGGAACTTCGGGTTCTTGCAGGCCTCGATGGCTGCCTCGACCACATAGTCGGGCGTCGGGAAGTCGGGCTCACCGGCGCCGAAGCCGATCACCGGACGCCCGGCGGCCTTGAGGGCCTTGGCCTTGGCGTCGACGGCGAGGGTCGCGGACTCGGAGATGGAGCCGACGCGGGCGGAGACCCGGCGCTCAGTAGGAGACGAACCAGCGGACGGGGAAGGAGTTGCAGCGCTCATAACCCCATCGTTCCAGACCCGAAACCCGCCCGGCACACGGGTTTCCAAGACCATCGGATCCACTGCTGATTCGTTGTTGATCCACTTCTCGTCGCCATTCGTTCGACGAGGGGCCGCGGACCACGTACACTCACTGCTCGTTGGCCTTCACCGGCCGCTCCTTCCGACCGCACTCCGTGCACCCGGGTGGATGCGGTACGTTGGGGAAAACAAAGGGTCGTAGCTCAATTGGTAGAGCACTGGTCTCCAAAACCAGCGGTTGGGGGTTCAAGTCCCTCCGGCCCTGCTACACACTCCTCACGCCAGGATGTGTGCGCATGTACGTACTGCATTGCACCGCCGTGCGGCTCAACCGGGCGCGGCACGGCCACGACCCGGAATTCAGGTGAGGACGAGTGACGGACGCCGTGGGCTCCATCGACATGCCTGATGCCCAGGACGACGTGTCGGAGTCCAAGAAGAAGGCCCGCAAGGGTGGCAAGCGCGGCAAGAAGGGACCCTTCGGTCGCCTCGCGCTCTTCTACCGCCAGATTGTCGCCGAGCTCCGCAAGGTCGTCTGGCCGACTCGCAGTCAGCTCTCGACGTACACAACCGTGGTGATTGTGTTCGTCGTCATCATGATCGGTCTGGTGACCGTGATTGACTATGGCTTCAGCCATCTCATCAAGTACGTCTTCGGTTAAACCGAAAGCGGAGGGCGCCGTCACCGGCGCCCCTTTCGCGCGTTCCACCCCATGTATCCAGGAAGAAGCAGCCACCGTGTCTGACCCGAACCTGAACGACGCCATCGAGTCGGCGGAGTCCGTGGAGGACCAGCTCGACATCGTCGAGGCGGCGGATGCCGAGGACCCGGACCAGGCCGAGGCTGCCGACATCGCCGCCGGCGAGCCCGCCGAAGAGGCTGCCCTCGAGGTCGAGACCGCGGAAGCGGACGCCGATGTCGATGTCGATGACGACGACGCCGAGGAAGAGGCCGTCGAGGCCGAGGCCGATGCCGAGGTCGAGGAGCTCGCGGAGGAGCAGGAGCCGGTCGACCCCGTCACCGCTCTCCGCGACGAGCTGCGTGGCCTGCCGGGCGAGTGGTACGTCATCCACACCTACGCGGGCTACGAGAAGCGCGTGAAGGCCAACCTCGAGCAGCGTGCCGTCTCGCTGAACGTCGAGGAGTTCATCTACCAGGCCGAAGTGCCCGAGGAAGAGATCGTCCAGATCAAGAACGGCGAGCGCAAGAACGTCCGGCAGAACAAGCTGCCCGGTTACGTTCTCGTCCGCATGGATCTGACGAACGAGTCCTGGGGCGTCGTCCGCAACACTCCTGGCGTCACCGGCTTCGTGGGCAACGCCTACGACCCGTACCCGCTGACCCTGGACGAGATCGTCAAGATGCTCGCCCCGGAGGCCGAGGAGAAGGCCGCGCGCGAGGCCGCCGAGGCCGAGGGCAAGCCGGCTCCGGCCCGCAAGGTCACGGTCGAGGTCCTGGACTTCGAGGTCGGCGACTCGGTCACCGTCACCGACGGCCCGTTCGCGACGCTCCAGGCCACGATCAACGAGATCAACGCGGACTCGAAGAAGGTCAAGGGCCTCGTCGAGATCTTCGGTCGTGAGACCCCGGTCGAGCTCAGCTTCGACCAGATCCAGAAGAACTAGCCCTCACCGGGCTTCCAGCTCCTTCTGGACACAACGCTTCCGAGCAGGTCAGAACGGCTGTCAAAGCCGCTCTGACCTGCTCGGTTTTTAGCCCCGCATAGATACCCGTTATCGTTGTGCGGTATGCCTCCATCCGGATGATCCGGACGATCATCGCTGTGGATGGTGGCTGAACACTCTCACTAAGACCCGGAGAGAGAGCACATGCCTCCCAAGAAGAAGAAGGTCACGGGGCTCATCAAGCTCCAGATCCAGGCCGGCGCCGCCAACCCGGCTCCGCCGGTCGGCCCCGCGCTGGGCCAGCACGGCGTCAACATCATGGAGTTCTGCAAGGCCTACAACGCCGCGACCGAGTCGCAGCGCGGTTGGGTCATCCCGGTGGAGATCACGGTCTACGAGGACCGCTCCTTCACCTTCATCACCAAGACCCCGCCGGCCGCGAAGATGATCCTCAAGGCCGCTGGTGTCGAGAAGGGCTCGGGCGAGCCGCACAAGACCAAGGTCGCCAAGATCACCGAGGCGCAGGTCCGCGAGATCGCCACGACCAAGATGCCCGACCTCAACGCCAATGACCTGGACGCCGCGTCCAAGATCATCGCCGGCACCGCCCGCTCCATGGGCATCACGGTCGAGGGCTGACACCCACCTCGTAGGTACATCCGTGGCAGGACCTGCTCGGTCCGGACCACGACTCCTCAGAACACACAGGAGCAGTAGTGAGCAAGCGCAGCAAGACTCTCCGCGCTGCGGACGCCAAGATCGACCGGGACAAGCTCTACGCCCCGCTCGAGGCCGTCCGTCTCGCCAAGGAGACCTCCGCGTCGAAGTTCGACGGCACCGTCGAGGTCGCCTTCCGCCTGGGCGTTGACCCGCGCAAGGCCGACCAGATGGTCCGTGGCACCGTGAACCTCCCGCACGGCACCGGCAAGACCGCCCGGGTCCTGGTCTTCGCGACCGGTGACCGTGCTGCGGCCGCGGAAGCCGCTGGCGCCGACATCGTCGGCTCCGACGAGCTCATCGACGAGATCTCCAAGGGCAACCGCCTGAACGAGTTCGACGCCGTTGTCGCCACCCCGGACCTCATGGGCAAGGTCGGCCGCCTCGGCCGCGTGCTCGGTCCGCGTGGCCTCATGCCGAACCCGAAGACCGGCACCGTGACCCCGGACGTGGTCAAGGCCGTGAACGAGATCAAGGGCGGCAAGATCGAGTTCCGCGTCGACAAGCACTCGAACCTGCACTTCATCATCGGCAAGGCGTCGTTCGACGACACCAAGCTGGTGGAGAACTACGGCGCGGCCCTGGAGGAGATCCTCCGCCTGAAGCCGTCCGCCGCCAAGGGTCGTTACATCAAGAAGGCCGCGATCAGCACCACGATCGGCCCCGGCATTCCGGTCGACCCGAACCGCACCCGCAACCTCCTCACCGAGGAGGACCCGGCCGCGGTCTGAGCCCCACAGGCTCGCTGAAGTCGGCGACGGGCCCCGCACCCTCCGAGGTGCGGGGCCCGTTCCTCTTTTCCCGAAGCTCCCGGACGTTCCCGGACGTTCCCCGACGTTCCCCGAGGTTTCCTGGGCGTTCCCGCCCCTCCCCGTACGGCACGCGCTAGCGTCGCCGTGACCGACCGGGGGAGCGTATGAGGCACGTACGACGAGGGGCGGCGGTCCTGGCCGCCGTGGGCGCCCTGCTCGTGGCCTGCGGAAGCGGCGAGAGCAGCGCCGACCCGGCGGCGGCCGACGCGCTGCGGGCGGCCCGCCGGCACGTCGCCGCGGCGGGCTCGGCCCGCGTCGACGCCACGACCGACACCGGCGGCGGCCTCACCTCACGCAGCGCGGGCACGCTCGCCTGGTCCGACGGGGTCGAGGGCACCCTCACGGTCCGCATCACCGGCGGCGAACTGGCCGCCTCCACCCGCAAGTTGGGCGGCGACCCCTCGCAGACGCGCTTCCTGCCCGACGCGTACTACACCCGGATGACCGACGCCTTCGCGTCCCTCCAGGGCGGCCGGCACTGGATCCGCCACCCGTACGACGCGCACAGCGACCTCACCCCGGCCGACTCCCTCAAGGCCCTCGGCGAGGCGAAGGACCTGCGCCGGGTGGGCCGGGAGACCGTGCGCGGGACCTGGACCACCCACTACCGCGGCACCTCCGGCGAACAGCAGATGGACGTCTGGATCGACTTCCGCGACCTCCTGGTGCAGCGCACCCAGCGCGCGGGCGACTTCACCAGCACCATCCGCTACAGCGACTACGGGGCCGAGGCCGCGGCCGTGCGCCCGCCCGCGCACGACACCGTCGACTTCTCGGACATCACGAGCGGCGGGTGACCGACGAACCGACCCGCTGTCGGAGGCGTCCTATACCGTGCCATGAGTACGCGTGTTCCAAGGGGTGGGATTGAGATGACTGTTGTCGTACGACGTGTGGCGGGCGCTGCCGCCGCGACCGCGCTGCTGTGTTCCGGAGCCGTCGCCTGCGGTGGGGGCTCGGACAAGGGGAGCGGCGAGAAGTCGGCCGCCACGACCCAGTCCCGGTCCCAGATGACCCAGGCCCTCACAGCCGCGTACGAGAAGACCTCGGAGGCCAAGTCCGCCAAGGTCGAGATGACGATGAAGACGCCCTCGGCGCTCGGTGGCGGCGGCACCATGAAGATGTCGGGGACCATGGGCTGGGACCCCACCGTCATGGATATGACGATGACGGGCTCCGCGCTCACGGCCGGAGATCCGGACGCGCCGGAGAACATCCGCATGATCATGCAGGACAGCGTGATGTACATGGACATGGGCGCGGCCGCGGCCAAGGACATGGACGGCAAGCGCTGGATGAAGATGGACCTCGGCGCCCTGGCGAAGCAGTCCGGGGACGAGAAGCTCACGCGGCAGATGACCGGCAGCCTGGACAGCATGAACCAGGACCCGGCCCAGCAGATCGCGGTCCTGCTCGACTCGCCGAACCTGAAGCACATCGGTTCCGCCACGGTCGACGGCGTGCGGACGCAGCACTACAAGGGCAAGCTCACGGTCGACGAGATGATGAAGTCGAACGACTCCCTGAAGGTGCTCAGCGAGTCGGAGCGCAGCCGACTCCTGAAGAACGTCAAGAAGGCCGGCATCAAGGACTACGACACCGAGCTGTGGGTCAGCGAGGACGATCTGCCGGTCCGCCTGGACGTCACGATGGACAGCTCCGAGGGCGCCGTCGACATCTCGGAGAAGTTCTCGGACTACGGCGCCGCGGTGAAGGTCGACGAACCGCCGGCGAGCCAGACCTTCGACCTGATGGACATGCTCAAGGAGCTCGGCGACAGCGCCGGCAGCGGCGTCTGAGCGGATTTGCTTGATAAGCCCGCCTTCCCGTAACCTTCCACAGAAGCCAAAGACCGCTGGTCGTCGCCGTGCACTCGCAAGAGGGTTCGGTGGCCGAAGGATCCGCTGAAATTGCGGACGACCCGCGCAGGTGACCGTGGAAGTGCTCCCGGGGTTCGCAAGAATCCTCGGTAGAGCTCACGCCCCGTGCGCCTGCGCCGGGGCGTTTTCGTTTTCCCAGCCTCCTTGCGAGCGGTCCTCATCACCCGGAAGGAGGCCGACGCTCTATGCCGACGCCCGACAAGGCTGCCGCGGTAGCCGAGCTCACGGACAAGTTCCGCAGCTCGAACGCCGCCGTGCTGACCGAGTACCGGGGTCTCACCGTGGCCCAGCTCAAGCAGCTGCGCCGTTCGCTCGGTGAGAACTCCGAGTACGCCGTGGTGAAGAACACGCTGACCAAGATCGCGGCCAACGAGGCCGGGATCACTACGCTCGACGACCTGTTCAACGGTCCGACGGCGGTTGCCTTCGTCACCGGTGACCCGGTGGAGTCGGCGAAGGGTCTTCGTGACTTCGCCAAGGACAACCCGAACCTCGTCATCAAGGGCGGTGTCCTTGACGGCAAGGCGCTGTCCGCCGACGAGATCAAGAAGCTTGCGGACCTCGAGTCCCGCGAGGTTCTGCTCAGCAAGCTGGCCGGTGCGTTCAAGGGCAAGCAGTCCCAGGCTGCTCAGCTCTTCCAGGCGCTCCCGTCGAAGTTCGTCCGCACCGCGGAGGCGCTTCGGGTCAAGCAGGCCGAGCAGGGCGGTGCCGAGTAATTCGGCTCGCACATTGACCGCCGCCTGAGGCGACGGTCGACGCGGGCCGAATGTACGCCCGCCGACATGGACAACCGGCACCAGCCGATTTAGTGGAAGGATCGCCCATCATGGCGAAGCTCAGCCAGGAAGACCTGCTCGCCCAGTTCGAGGAGATGACCCTCATCGAGCTCTCCGAGTTCGTGAAGGCCTTCGAGGAGAAGTTCGACGTCACCGCCGCTGCCGCCGTCGCCGTTGCCGGCCCGGCCGCCACCGGCGCCCCGGCCGAGGCCGAGGCCGAGCAGGACGAGTTCGACGTCATCCTCACGGGTGCCGGCGAGAAGAAGATCCAGGTCATCAAGGTCGTGCGCGAGCTCACCTCCCTGGGCCTCAAGGAGGCCAAGGACCTCGTCGACGGCACCCCGAAGCCGGTCCTCGAGAAGGTCGCCAAGGAGGCCGCTGACAAGGCTGCCGAGTCCCTCAAGGCCGCCGGCGCCTCCGTCGAGGTCAAGTGACCTCGCGAGTCCGCTGACTCCTCTCCGGTGAAACTGCTCCCTCGGGAGCTGTAACGCCGAGGTACCGAAGGGCGATCACCCAACTGGGTGGTCGCCCTTCGGCGTTGTCTGGCTCGCATGCCGAGGGTGCCTTGCACTGCTGGTCGCGAAGAGTATGGTGATCTTCGTTGTGCCTGGCGCCACCCCTGTTCGGTCAAGAGGGGGCCTTGACGAACCGCACGCAGCGCGCAATTCTCAGGACGCGTCGTCACAACGATCCGGGCTCCGAGGCATGGATCGACGGCGAAGAGGGCAGTAAGGATGTGCGCTCAGCGCACAGGGCATGCCGCAGACAGTGAATGGTTGAGAACAACGAGGGTGTCAAAGAACCCGCACTGGACATCAGTGGGCCTTCTGGCTACACTGTCCCTTTGCGCTGCCTGTTAGCTGCTCCCTGCCCGTCACCAGGGGCATGTCCTCGCTTGAGCACAGCCGACTGAATCGACCCTCACCTGGGCTTTTCCGTCTCTCTGCCTGGCTTGGGACCGGTACGCGCGTAGTGAGTCCGAGCCCTCGGAAGGACCCCCTCTTGGCCGCCTCGCGCAACGCCTCGACCGCGAATACGAACAACGGCGCAAGCACCGCCCCGCTGCGCATCTCCTTTGCAAAGATCAAGGAGCCCCTCGAGGTTCCCAACCTGCTCGCCCTGCAGACCGAGAGCTTTGACTGGCTGCTCGGCAACACGGCTTGGCAGAGTCGGGTCGAGGCGGCTCTGGAGTCGGGTCAGGACGTCCCCACCAAGTCCGGTCTGGAGGAGATCTTCGAGGAGATCTCCCCGATCGAGGACTTCTCCGGGTCGATGTCGCTGACGTTCCGCGACCACCGTTTCGAGCCCCCCAAGAACTCGATCGACGAGTGCAAGGACCGCGACTTCACGTACGCGGCCCCGCTCTTCGTCACCGCTGAGTTCACCAACAACGAGACCGGCGAGATCAAGTCCCAGACGGTCTTCATGGGCGATTTCCCGCTCATGACGAACAAGGGCACCTTCGTCATCAACGGCACCGAGCGTGTCGTGGTGTCGCAGCTGGTCCGTTCGCCGGGTGTCTACTTCGACTCCTCCATCGACAAGACGTCCGACAAGGACATCTTCTCCGCCAAGATCATCCCGTCCCGGGGTGCCTGGCTGGAGATGGAGATCGACAAGCGCGACATGGTCGGTGTGCGCATCGACCGCAAGCGCAAGCAGTCCGTCACCGTCCTGCTCAAGGCTCTCGGTTGGACGACCGAGCAGATCCTCGAGGAGTTCGGCCAGTACGAGTCCATGCGCGCCACCCTGGAGAAGGACCACACCCAGGGCCAGGACGACGCGCTGCTCGACATCTACCGCAAGCTCCGCCCGGGCGAGCCGCCCACGCGTGAGGCTGCTCAGACGCTGCTCGAGAACCTCTACTTCAACCCGAAGCGCTACGACCTCGCGAAGGTCGGCCGCTACAAGGTGAACAAGAAGCTCGGCGCGGACGAGCCGCTGGACGCCGGCGTGCTCACCACCGACGACGTCATCGCGACCATCAAGTACCTGGTCAAGCTGCACGCCGGTGAGACCGAGACGGTCGGCGAGTCGGGCCGGGAGATCGTCGTCGAGACCGACGACATCGACCACTTCGGCAACCGTCGTATCCGTAACGTCGGCGAGCTCATCCAGAACCAGGTCCGTACGGGTCTCGCCCGTATGGAGCGCGTCGTGCGTGAGCGCATGACGACCCAGGACGTCGAGGCGATCACGCCGCAGACCCTGATCAACATTCGCCCGGTCGTGGCGTCGATCAAGGAGTTCTTCGGTACGTCGCAGCTGTCCCAGTTCATGGACCAGAACAACCCGCTGTCGGGGCTGACGCACAAGCGTCGTCTGAACGCCCTCGGCCCGGGTGGTCTCTCCCGTGAGCGGGCCGGCTTCGAGGTGCGAGACGTGCACCCCTCGCACTACGGCCGCATGTGCCCCATCGAGACCCCTGAAGGCCCGAACATCGGCCTGATCGGTTCGCTCGCCTCGTACGGACGGATCAACCCGTTCGGTTTCATCGAGACGCCGTACCGCAAGGTCGTCGACGGTGTCGTCACCGACGACGTCGACTACCTGACGGCCGACGAGGAAGACCGCTTCGTGATCGCCCAGGCGAACGCGACGCTCTCCGACGACATGCGCTTCACCGAGGCCCGCGTTCTGGTCCGCCGTCGTGGCGGCGAGATCGACTACATCCCCGGTGACGACGTCGACTACATGGACGTCTCGCCGCGCCAGATGGTGTCGGTCGCGACCGCCATGATCCCGTTCCTCGAGCACGACGACGCCAACCGTGCCCTCATGGGCGCGAACATGATGCGTCAGGCCGTGCCGCTGATTAAGTCCGAGGCGCCGCTCGTCGGCACCGGCATGGAGTACCGCTGCGCCGTCGACGCCGGCGACGTGCTCAAGGCCGAGAAGGACGGTGTGGTCCAGGAGGTCTCCGCGGACTACATCACCACCGCCAACGACGACGGCACGTACACCACGTACCGCCTGCACAAGTTCTCCCGCTCGAACCAGGGCACCTCCGTCAACCAGAAGGTTGTCGTGGACGAGGGCGCCCGCGTGATCGAGGGCCAGGTCCTGGCCGACGGTCCCGCCACCGAGAACGGCGAGATGGCGCTCGGCAAGAACCTGCTCGTCGCGTTCATGCCGTGGGAGGGTCACAACTACGAGGACGCGATCATCCTGTCGCAGCGCCTCGTGCAGGACGACGTCCTCTCCTCGATCCACATCGAGGAGCACGAGGTCGACGCCCGTGACACCAAGCTCGGCCCGGAGGAGATCACCCGGGACATCCCGAACGTCTCCGAGGAGGTCCTCGCGGACCTCGACGAGCGCGGCATCATCCGTATCGGTGCCGAGGTCGTCGCCGGCGACATCCTCGTCGGCAAGGTCACGCCCAAGGGTGAGACCGAGCTGACGCCGGAGGAGCGCCTGCTCCGCGCGATCTTCGGCGAGAAGGCGCGCGAAGTGCGCGACACCTCGCTGAAGGTGCCGCACGGTGAGATCGGCAAGGTCATCGGCGTCCGCGTCTTCGACCGTGAAGAGGGCGACGAGCTGCCGCCGGGCGTGAACCAGCTGGTTCGTGTCTACGTGGCGCAGAAGCGCAAGATCACGGACGGTGACAAGCTCGCCGGCCGCCACGGCAACAAGGGTGTCATCTCCAAGATCAACCCGATCGAGGACATGCCGTTCCTCGAGGACGGCACCCCGGTCGACATCATCCTCAACCCGCTGGGTGTCCCGTCCCGAATGAACCCGGGACAGGTCCTGGAGATCCACCTCGGCTGGCTCGCCAGCCGCGGCTGGGACGTCTCCGGGCTCGCGGACGAGTGGGCCCAGCGCCTCCAGGCCATCGAGGCCGACCAGGTCGCCCCGGGCACCAACGTCGCCACCCCCGTCTTCGACGGTGCGCGTGAGGACGAGCTCGCGGGTCTCTTCGAGCACACCCTGCCGAACCGCGACGGTGACCGTCTGGTCCTCCCGTCCGGCAAGGCGCGGCTGTTCGACGGCCGCTCCGGCGAGCCGTTCCCGGACCCGATCTCGGTCGGGTACATGTACATCCTCAAGCTGCACCACCTGGTCGACGACAAGCTCCACGCCCGTTCGACCGGTCCGTACTCGATGATCACCCAGCAGCCGCTGGGTGGTAAGGCCCAGTTCGGTGGCCAGCGCTTCGGTGAGATGGAGGTGTGGGCGCTGGAGGCGTACGGCGCCGCTTACGCCCTCCAGGAGCTGCTGACCATCAAGTCCGATGACGTGACCGGCCGCGTGAAGGTCTACGAGGCCATCGTCAAGGGCGAGAACATCCCCGAGCCGGGCATCCCTGAGTCCTTCAAGGTGCTCATCAAGGAAATGCAGTCCCTGTGCCTCAACGTGGAGGTGCTGTCCTCGGACGGCATGTCCATCGAGATGCGCGACACCGACGAGGACGTCTTCCGCGCGGCGGAGGAGCTCGGCATCGACCTGTCCCGGCGCGAGCCGAGCAGCGTCGAAGAGGTCTGACGGGAGTCAGGCCGGGGGCTCTTCATGAGCCCCCGGCCGGCCCCCAGACCCCCGTTTCAGACCACAGACTTACAACCCTGAGAGGGATTGACGCATAGTGCTCGACGTCAACTTCTTCGATGAGCTCCGGATCGGTCTGGCCACCGCTGACGACATCCGTCAGTGGAGCCACGGCGAGGTCAAGAAGCCCGAGACCATCAACTACCGCACCCTCAAGCCCGAAAAGGACGGACTCTTCTGCGAGAAGATCTTCGGTCCGACCCGGGACTGGGAGTGCTACTGCGGTAAGTACAAGCGTGTCCGCTTCAAGGGCATCATCTGCGAGCGCTGTGGCGTCGAGGTCACGCGCGCCAAGGTGCGTCGTGAGCGGATGGGCCACATTGAGCTGGCCGCTCCCGTCACCCACATCTGGTACTTCAAGGGCGTTCCGTCGCGTCTGGGCTACCTGCTCGACCTCGCCCCGAAGGACCTCGAGAAGGTCATCTACTTCGCCGCGTACATGATCACGTACGTCGACGAAGAGCGTCGTACCCGTGACCTGCCCTCCCTCGAGGCGCACGTCCAGGTCGAGCGTCAGCAGGTCGAGAACCGTCGTGACTCGGACCTCGAGGCCCGCGCCAAGAAGCTCGAGACCGACCTGGCCGAGCTCGAGGCCGAGGGTGCCAAGGCCGACGTGCGCCGCAAGGTGCGCGAGGGTGCCGAGCGCGAGATGAAGCAGCTGCGCGACCGTGCGCAGCGCGAGATCGACCGTCTGGACGAGGTCTGGTCGCGCTTCAAGAACCTCAAGGTCCAGGACCTGGAGGGCGACGAGCTCCTCTACCGCGAGCTGCGTGACCGCTTCGGCACGTACTTCGACGGCTCGATGGGTGCCGCGGCGCTTCAGAAGCGTCTCGAGACCTTCGACCTCGAGGAGGAGGCCGAGCGCCTCCGCGAGATCATCCGTACCGGCAAGGGCCAGAAGAAGACCCGTGCGCTCAAGCGCCTCAAGGTCGTCTCCGCGTTCCTGCAGACCAGCAACAGCCCCAAGGGCATGGTGCTCGACTGCGTGCCGGTCATCCCGCCGGACCTGCGTCCGATGGTGCAGCTGGACGGTGGCCGCTTCGCGACCTCCGACCTGAACGACCTGTACCGCCGCGTGATCAACCGCAACAACCGCCTGAAGCGCCTTCTCGACCTCGGTGCGCCCGAGATCATCGTGAACAACGAGAAGCGCATGCTCCAGGAGGCCGTGGACGCCCTCTTCGACAACGGTCGTCGTGGTCGCCCGGTGACCGGTCCCGGTAACCGCCCGCTGAAGTCCCTGAGCGACATGCTCAAGGGCAAGCAGGGTCGTTTCCGTCAGAACCTTCTCGGTAAGCGTGTGGACTACTCCGCGCGTTCCGTGATCGTCGTCGGTCCGCAGCTGAAGCTGCACCAGTGCGGTCTGCCCAAGGCCATGGCCCTTGAGCTCTTCAAGCCGTTCGTGATGAAGCGCCTGGTCGACCTGAACCACGCGCAGAACATCAAGAGCGCCAAGCGCATGGTGGAGCGCGGCCGCACGGTCGTGTACGACGTCCTCGAAGAGGTCATCGCCGAGCACCCGGTTCTGCTGAACCGTGCTCCCACCCTGCACCGCCTCGGCATCCAGGCCTTCGAGCCGCAGCTGGTCGAGGGCAAGGCCATCCAGATCCACCCGCTCGTCTGCACCGCGTTCAACGCGGACTTCGACGGTGACCAGATGGCCGTGCACCTGCCGCTCTCCGCGGAGGCGCAGGCCGAGGCCCGCATCCTGATGCTGTCCTCGAACAACATCCTCAAGCCCGCCGACGGCCGTCCGGTGACGATGCCGACCCAGGACATGGTCCTCGGTCTGTTCTTCCTCTCCACCGACGGTGAGCTCCGTGACACCAAGGGCGAGGGCCGCGCGTTCGGCTCCGTCGCCGAGGCGATCATGGCGTTCGACGCCGGCGAGCTGGCGCTCCAGTCGCCGGTCGACATCCGCTTCCCGGTGGGCACCATCCCGCCGCGTGGCTGGACGCCGCCGGTCGCCGAGGAGGGCGAGCCCGAGTACCAGCAGGGCGACAGCTTCCGGCTGCGTACGACCCTGGGCCGCGCGCTCTTCAACGAGCTGCTGCCTGAGGACTACCCGTTCGTCGACTACTCGGTGGGCAAGAAGCAGCTCTCCGAGATCGTCAACGACCTGGCCGAGCGCTACCCCAAGGTCATCGTGGCGGCGACGCTCGACAACCTGAAGGCGGCGGGCTTCTTCTGGGCGACCCGTTCCGGTGTCACCGTGGCCATCTCCGACGTCGTCGTTCCCGAGGCGAAGAAGGAGATCGTCGCCGGGTACGAGGCGCAGGACGAGAAGGTCCAGAAGCAGTACGAGCGCGGTCTCATCACGAAGGAAGAGCGCACTCAGGAGCTCATCGCGATCTGGACCAAGGCGACCAACGAGGTTGCCGAGGCGATGAACGCGAACTTCCCGAAGACGAACCCCATCTTCATGATGGTTGACTCGGGTGCCCGAGGAAACATGATGCAGATGCGTCAGATCGCCGGTATGCGTGGTCTGGTGTCGAACGCCAAGAACGAGACGATCCCGCGTCCGATCAAGGCCTCGTTCCGCGAGGGTCTGTCGGTGCTCGAGTACTTCATCTCGACCCACGGTGCTCGTAAGGGTCTGGCGGACACCGCCCTGCGTACCGCCGACTCGGGTTACCTGACCCGTCGTCTGGTGGACGTCTCGCAGGACGTCATCATCCGCGAGGAGGACTGCGGCACCGACCGTGGTCTGCGTCTGAAGATCGCCGTTCGCGGCGAGGACGGCGTCCTGCGCAAGACGGACGACGTCGAGACCAGCGTGTACGCCCGTATGCTCGCCGAGGACATCGTCGTCGACGGCAAGGTCATCGCGCCGGCCAACGTCGACCTGGGTGACGTCCTCATCGACGCCCTGGTCGCCAACGGCGTCGAGGAGGTCAAGACCCGCTCGGTCCTGACCTGTGAGTCCGCGGTCGGCACCTGTGCCTTCTGCTACGGCCGTTCGCTCGCCACCGGCAAGCTGGTCGACATCGGTGAGGCGGTCGGCATCATCGCCGCCCAGTCCATCGGTGAGCCCGGTACCCAGCTGACGATGCGTACCTTCCACACCGGTGGTGTGGCCGGTGACGACATCACCCAGGGTCTGCCCCGTGTCGTCGAGCTCTTCGAGGCTCGTACGCCGAAGGGTGTCGCCCCGATCTCGGAGTCCGCGGGCCGGGTCCGGATCGAGGAGACCGAGAAGACCAAGAAGCTCGTGGTCACGCCGGACGACGGCAGCGACGAGATTCCCTTCCCGATCTCCAAGCGTGCCCGTCTGCTCGTCGGCGAGGGCGACCACGTCGAGGTGGGCCAGAAGCTCACCGTGGGTGCCACCAACCCGCACGACGTGCTGCGCATCCTCGGTCAGCGTGCGGTCCAGGTCCACCTGGTCGGCGAAGTCCAGAAGGTCTACAACTCGCAGGGCGTGTCGATCCACGACAAGCACATCGAGATCATCATCCGGCAGATGCTGCGCCGCGTGACGATCATCGAGTCCGGCGACGCGGAGCTGCTGCCGGGCGAGCTCGTCGAGCGCTCGAAGTTCGAGACCGAGAACCGTCGTGTGGTCACCGAGGGCGGTCACCCCGCCTCCGGCCGTCCGCAGCTGATGGGTATCACCAAGGCCTCGCTGGCGACGGAGTCCTGGCTGTCGGCCGCCTCCTTCCAGGAGACGACCCGAGTCCTGACGGATGCGGCGATCAACGCCAAGTCCGACAGCCTCATCGGCCTCAAGGAGAACGTCATCATCGGTAAGCTCATCCCGGCCGGTACGGGTCTGTCCCGCTACCGCAACATCCGGGTGGAGCCCACCGAGGAGGCCAAGGCCGCGATGTACTCGGCCGTCGGCTACGACGACATCGACTACTCGCCGTTCGGCACCGGCTCCGGCCAGGCCGTTCCGCTGGAGGACTACGACTACGGTCCGTACAACCAGTAAGCGAGCAGGTTGCTTGACCCGCAGGGCGGTCACCCCGAGAAAGTTCGGGGTGGCCGCCCTGCGGCGCGTTGGCGCATGATGGAGGGCAGCAGATGTCCGGCTCCGGGGGAGTGGTCTCGTGTCGAATCCGTCGTGGCAGCCGGCACCGTGGCCGCCGCAGAGTCACCAGCCCTCGATGCTGGCCGCGCACGCCGACCGGGAGCGCGCGGTCGATGTCCTGCGGGCCGGCTTCGCCGAGGGGCGGCTGCCGCAGGACGAGTACGAGAGGCGGGTCGAGCGGGCCTACCAGGCGCGCACGGTCGGGGAGTTGGGTGTGCTCGTCGCGGACCTGCCGCAGGGGCCCGTACCGCAGCAGTCCTTCCCGCAGGCGCCGGTGCCGCGGACGTTTATGCCGGTTCCGCTGCCGCCGCCCACCAACGGCAAGGCGATCGGCGCGCTGTCGTGCGGGGTGGCCACGTTCTTCACGGCGGGTGTCACCGGCATCCCGGCCGTGATCCTGGGGCACATGGCGCGGGCCGAGATCCGGCGCACCGGCGAGCAGGGCGACGGGCTGGCCGTCGGCGGGCTCGTACTGGGGTGGCTCTCGGTGGCGGGGTGGACACTGTTCCTGTTGATCATGATCCTGGCGGCGGCGCAGAGTGGCGGCGCGTAGCCGGCAGTGACGCTCCGCCCGGCGTGTCCTGGCTGCGGGGCATTTGTTTTGACCGCAGCCTATGAGATAGGTACGCTCAGACCTTGTGCCTGGGGTGTGCCTGGGCTCGTGTGCGTGTCTTCAGCCGCACGGCGAGCCCCGATCGATGCCAGTCAAGGTTTCGATCAGGGCCACCGCAATCTGCCGATCACCCGCTTCGAGCGGGGGCCTGCAGTATTCGACACACCCGACCGCGTGGGTCGGCGATGTTCCAGGTTAGTTTCACGATCGGCACACAGAAACCGGAGAAGTAGTGCCTACGATCCAGCAGCTGGTCCGGAAGGGCCGGCAGGACAAGGTCGAGAAGAACAAGACGCCCGCGCTCGAGGGTTCGCCCCAGCGCCGTGGCGTCTGCACGCGTGTGTTCACGACCACCCCGAAGAAGCCGAACTCGGCCCTCCGTAAGGTCGCGCGTGTGCGTCTGACCTCCGGCATCGAGGTCACGGCCTACATCCCGGGTGAGGGACACAACCTGCAGGAGCACTCCATCGTGCTCGTGCGTGGCGGCCGTGTGAAGGACCTGCCTGGTGTTCGTTACAAGATCATCCGCGGCTCGCTCGACACCCAGGGTGTCAAGAACCGCAAGCAGGCCCGCAGCCGCTACGGCGCCAAGAAGGAGAAGTAAGAATGCCTCGTAAGGGCCCCGCCCCGAAGCGCCCGGTCATCATCGACCCGGTCTACGGTTCTCCTCTGGTGACCTCCCTCATCAACAAGGTGCTGCTGAACGGCAAGCGCTCCACCGCCGAGCGCATCGTGTACGGCGCCATGGAGGGTCTGCGTGAGAAGTCGGGCAACGACCCGGTCATCACGCTGAAGCGCGCGCTGGAGAACATCAAGCCGACCCTCGAGGTCAAGTCCCGCCGTGTCGGTGGCGCCACCTACCAGGTGCCGATCGAGGTCAAGCCCGGTCGCGCCAACACGCTCGCGCTCCGCTGGCTCGTCGGCTACTCGCGCGCCCGTCGCGAGAAGACGATGACCGAGCGTCTGACGAACGAGCTGCTCGACGCCTCGAACGGCCTCGGTGCGGCCGTCAAGAAGCGCGAGGACACGCACAAGATGGCCGAGTCCAACAAGGCCTTCGCGCACTACCGCTGGTAGTCGCTACCCACATCGAGACCGAGAGAAGACTGAAGCCTTATGGCTACCACTTCACTTGACCTGGCCAAGGTGCGCAACATCGGCATCATGGCTCACATCGACGCGGGCAAGACGACCACGACTGAGCGGATCCTCTTCTACACCGGCGTCTCGTACAAGATCGGTGAGGTCCACGACGGCGCCGCCACGATGGACTGGATGGAGCAGGAGCAGGAGCGTGGCATCACGATCACCTCTGCTGCCACCACCTGTCACTGGCCGCTCGAGAACGACGACTACACGATCAACATCATCGACACCCCCGGGCACGTCGACTTCACCGTTGAGGTGGAGCGCTCCCTGCGTGTGCTCGATGGTGCTGTGACGGTGTTCGACGGCGTCGCCGGCGTTGAGCCGCAGTCCGAGACGGTGTGGCGTCAGGCCGACCGTTACGGCGTGCCGCGCATCTGCTTCGTGAACAAGCTGGACCGTACCGGTGCCGAGTTCCACCGCTGCGTCGACATGATCGTCGACCGCCTCGGTGCGACCCCGCTGGTCATGCAGCTGCCCATCGGTGCAGAGGCCGACTTCCAGGGTGTCGTCGACCTCGTCACGATGAAGGCGTTCGTCTGGTCGGCCGAGGCCGCCAAGGGCGAGGCGTACGACATCGTCGACATCCCGGCCACGCACACCGAGGCCGCCGATGAGTACCGCGGCAAGCTGCTCGAGGCGATCGCCGAGAACGACGAAGAGATGATGGAGCTGTACCTCGAGGGCACCGAGCCCACGGTGGAGCAGATCTACGCGGCCGTGCGCCGCATCACCATCGCTTCGGGCAAGGGCGGCGACACCACCGTCACCCCCGTGTTCTGTGGCACCGCGTTCAAGAACAAGGGTGTTCAGCCCCTGCTCGACGCCGTCGTGCGCTACCTGCCGACCCCGCTCGACGTCGAGGCCATCGAGGGCCACGACGTCAAGGACCCCGAGGTCGTCGTCAAGCGCAAGCCGTCGGACGACGAGCCGCTGGCCGCTCTTGCCTTCAAGATCATGAGCGACCCGCACCTCGGCAAGCTCACCTTCGTCCGGGTTTACTCGGGCCGCCTGGAGTCCGGCACCGCGGTGCTGAACCCCGTCAAGGGCAAGAAGGAGCGCATCGGCAAGATCTACCGTATGCACGCGAACAAGCGTGAGGAGATCGAGTCGGTGGGTGCCGGTGACATCGTCGCCGTCATGGGTCTGAAGCAGACCACCACGGGCGAGACGCTCTGTGACGACAAGCACCAGGTGATCCTGGAGTCCATGGACTTCCCGGCGCCGGTCATCCAGGTCGCCATCGAGCCGAAGTCCAAGGGCGACCAGGAGAAGCTGGGTGTCGCCATCCAGCGCCTCTCGGAGGAGGACCCCTCCTTCCAGGTGCACTCGGACGAGGAGACCGGCCAGACCATCATCGGTGGTATGGGCGAGCTTCACCTCGAGGTGCTCGTCGACCGCATGAAGCGCGAATTCCGCGTCGAGGCGAATGTCGGCAAGCCCCAGGTCGCGTACCGCGAGACGATCCGTCGGGCCGTCGAGCGCGTGGACTACACCCACAAGAAGCAGACCGGTGGTACCGGTCAGTTCGCCAAGGTGCAGATCGCGATCGAGCCCATCGAGGGCGGCGAGGCCTCGTACGAGTTCGTCAACAAGGTCACGGGTGGCCGCATCCCCCGGGAGTACATCCCGTCGGTGGACGCGGGCGCGCAGGAAGCCATGCAGTTCGGCATCCTGGCCGGCTACGAGATGACGGGCGTTCGCGTCACGCTTCTCGACGGTGCGTACCACGAGGTCGACTCCTCCGAGCTGGCCTTCAAGATCGCCGGTTCGCAGGCCTTCAAGGAGGCCGCGCGGCAGGCGAAGCCCGTGCTGCTCGAGCCGATGATGGCCGTCGAGGTCACCACGCCCGAGGACTACATGGGTGACGTCATCGGCGACATCAACTCCCGCCGTGGCCAGATCCAGGCCATGGAGGAGCGCAGCGGCGCTCGCGTCGTGAAGGGCCTCGTGCCCCTCTCGGAGATGTTCGGCTACGTCGGAGACCTCCGCAGCAAGACGTCGGGTCGCGCAAGCTACTCAATGCAGTTCGACTCCTACGCCGAGGTTCCGCGGAACGTCGCCGAGGAGATCATCGCGAAGGCCAAGGGCGAGTAACTCACTCGAGTTGACGCTTTAGGCTTGACTCCACCACCGGGAATCCCCGGGTTCCCGGCGGTGGACTCATCCGCTTTCCCGTCTCCTTCACGGAGATGCTCCGGCCGGCCTACGGGTTCGGCCGGGGGTCCGGGGGTCGTCCCCCGGGAGGAAGCAGTCCAGCAAAGATCACCTGGCGCCGATGAAGCAAGGCGTACAGAACCACTCCACAGGAGGACCCAGTGGCGAAGGCGAAGTTCGAGCGGACTAAGCCGCACGTCAACATCGGCACCATCGGTCACATTGACCACGGTAAGACGACCCTCACGGCCGCCATTACCAAGGTGCTGCACGACGCGTACCCGGACCTGAACGAGGCCTCGGCCTTCGACCAGATCGACAAGGCTCCTGAGGAGCGCCAGCGCGGTATCACGATCTCGATCGCGCACGTCGAGTACCAGACGGAGACGCGTCACTACGCGCACGTCGACTGCCCCGGTCACGCGGACTACATCAAGAACATGATCACGGGTGCCGCGCAGATGGACGGCGCCATCCTCGTGGTCGCCGCCACCGACGGCCCGATGCCGCAGACCAAGGAGCACGTGCTCCTGGCCCGCCAGGTCGGCGTTCCGTACATCGTCGTCGCCCTGAACAAGGCCGACATGGTGGACGACGAGGAGATCCTGGAGCTCGTCGAGCTCGAGGTCCGTGAGCTCCTCTCCGAGTACGAGTTCCCGGGCGACGACCTGCCGGTCGTCAAGGTCTCGGCGCTCAAGGCGCTCGAGGGCGACAAGGAGTGGGGTGAGTCCGTCCTCAACCTGATGAAGGCTGTCGACGAGTCCATCCCGGAGCCCGAGCGTGACGTCGACAAGCCGTTCCTGATGCCGATCGAGGACGTCTTCACGATCACCGGTCGTGGCACCGTCGTCACCGGTCGTATCGAGCGTGGTGTCCTCAAGGTCAACGAGACCGTCGACATCATCGGCATCAAGACCGAGAAGACCACCACCACGGTCACCGGCATCGAGATGTTCCGCAAGCTGCTCGACGAGGGCCAGGCCGGTGAGAACGTCGGTCTGCTCCTCCGTGGCATCAAGCGCGAGGACGTCGAGCGCGGCCAGGTCATCATCAAGCCCGGTTCGGTCACGCCGCACACCGAGTTCGAGGCCCAGGCCTACATCCTGTCGAAGGACGAGGGTGGCCGTCACACCCCGTTCTTCAACAACTACCGCCCGCAGTTCTACTTCCGTACCACGGACGTGACCGGCGTCGTGACCCTCCCCGAGGGCACCGAGATGGTCATGCCGGGTGACAACACTGAGATGACCGTCGAGCTCATCCAGCCCGTCGCCATGGAAGAGGGCCTGAAGTTCGCCATCCGTGAGGGTGGCCGGACCGTCGGCGCCGGCCAGGTCATCAAGATCAACAAGTAAGTCCGCTTACTTGCTGGGCTGATGCCTGGTAGCTCCTGCGAGCTGTGAGAGGGCCCGTACGACTTCGGTCGTACGGGCCCTCTCTGCGTGTCCTCGTGCGCGGCTCCGGGGAGCGGGGAGCTACGGGGAGAAGGTCGCCCAGCGCACCGCGCCGACCGCCAGCAGGGCCGCGGCCGGGACCACCCACGGCCAGCTCATGAGGCGACGCACCGAGGGCAGCAGCCACAGGATCACGACCGCGCCCGCCAGGAACACGGTGAAGAAGCAGGACACCTCGATGCCGCGGTACGCGTCGTCGTCCCAGCGGCCCGACGGCACGATCGTCACGGCCGTCCAGCAGAAGAAGGCCGCGACCAGCGTGAGCAGGATGAACGGGACGGCGAGCACGAGGCGCACACAGCCGCGGTCGGCGATCTCCGGGTCCGGGAGGGTGGGGTGGCTCATGAGCGCAGCGCTTTCCTCGCGTCGTCCAGGTTGTTGCTGAAGCCGCGCCCGTAGCCCTGGGCGTCCTCGGACTGCCAGTACGGGCCGCCGTTGTAGCGCGCGGCGAGCTCCTGGTACTGGGCCGGGGTCATCTCCTCGGGCGGTACGTTCGCGAACTCGCTCTCCGCCTTGAGCTGGGCCAGGTACTCGGAGGCGATGAACATGTTCTGCGCCGGATCCTGGAGGGCCTCCTCCACCATGCCGCGCTGCTGGTCCGTGAGGTGGTCCGGGTCGTAGCCGAGGACCTCGGCGCCGCGCCGCACCTGGATCGCGATGGGGCCCATCGACGTGTTGTCGGGGTCGCCGCCGAGCCGCCAGGGCAGGTTCTCCGGGATGATCGGACTCAGCGGGGAGTCGGCCTGCTCACGGATGGTGTCGGTCATGTCGTCGAGGATGCCGGGCTGTCCGCCGATCTCCTGCCAGGCGATACCGGCGACCATGTCCGGCGGGAGCCCGGAGTTGCGGGCCGCGGCGTTGATGATGTCCTTGTTCGCCGTGATCCACTCGGCGCGTTCCTGGTCGTTCCCCGGCGGGTTCCAGTAGTTGTCGCGGGCGCCGGGCAGCCCCGCGACCTGGAGCCGGATGTCGCGCAGCGTCGGCGAGACGATCTGGTCGCCGGCCGTGGGGTAGTAGTCCTGCTTCGGACCGCTGCCGGGCAGGTGGGTGAGCGGGTTGGAGCTCGCCTCGGCGGCCTCGCGGCGCAGCTCCGGGATGGCCGACACGAGATCGGTGCGGCCCGCGTACGTACGGAACTCCGGCACCATGTCGTACGCCTGCTTCAGCCGGTGCGTGCAGAGGTCGCGGGCCTCCTTCTCCGTGGTCTTGGCCAGGTGGAAGTCGGAGCCCGCCGCGTCGTGCAGCCGGTTCGCCTCGTCCTTGATGTCGTCGACGTCCATGGTCAGCTCGGCGAAGAAGTCCATGACGCCGGTGGTGGCCCGCATGTCCTCCCACTGCCGCATGGGCTCGGCCTCCTGGGCCTCGCGGGTGATGGCCGTGCCCTTGGTGTGGATCAGGTCGGCGAGGGACTGCTCGGTCCGCTTGCCGCTGGAGTAGTACGACTTGGCGGTGGTCAGGGCGGCCGCGTAGTCGCTCAGGGCCGTCGCGGCCTGCGCGTAGCCGTCGGCGAGCAGGGTGACCAGCTTGCGGCCCTCGCTGAGGCGGCCCTCGTAGTGGGTGCTGCCCTCGCTCTTCCACTGCGTGTGCTTCTCGGCCCGCTCGGCGGACGGATCGGCCGACGTCAGCAGGTCGTGTACGCGCTTGAACTCGTCGGCGTTGCGCTGGACGAGCGGCGGGCTGCAACTCTCCAGGAACTCGACGTCCTTGCGGTGGCTGATGCCGGTGCTCATCGCGCCTCCGGTGAGAGGTAACTGCCGTCGAGGACCTTGTCCAGGAAGCGCTGCGCGGTGTCGTCCTCGATCTTCACGAAGTCGCCGCCCGCGGTACGGAGCTTGGTGGAGAGCGCGGCGAACAGGGCGACCGCGTCCAGGTACTGGTCACCGGCGAACGTGGCGAACCGGGTGACCGCCGCCGCGACGTCCTCGTGGGCGCGCGGATCGCGGGCCAGGGTGGTGAGTTCGGCGTCGGGTCTGCCCTCCTGGAGCAGACCGGCTATCTCGATCAGCAGGTTCGCGTTGCCGTTGATGGACTCGGCCTTGGCGATGAGGGTGCCGGCCGCGGGCGCGCCCGTGTTCCCGCCTCCGCCACCGGCGTCCGCCGGGAGCTGGTTGAGCCGCATCCCCGTCGAGCGGCGTTCCAGGGCGTCGGCCTTTAACCGGGCCCACTCCTCGTCGAATGACATGTCGTCCCCCTTGCCGGTCCGCCCCCGTGACGGACCACCAATCGATCATGGCATCGGGGCGGGCGGCCGGGGGAGCCCCGCGGCGTCACCGTTCCGCTGCAAATCGTGTACCTGTCAGGCCGAGCTCGGGGCGGGTCTCAGGCCTTCGCCTGGGAGGGCCGCCACAGCCAGGGCCGGGCATCGGGGGACAGGCCCGCCGCCGTCGGCCCGAGCCGGCCCGCGAGCAGCGCCGGGCCGTCGAGCGTGACCGGGGCCGTGACCGGGCGGGTGATCCGGCCGTCGTGCAGGAGCTGGACGCGGCCGGTGACATCGCGGCCCAGGAGGTAGGGCCCCGCGGCCGTCACCGGTCCGTACCCGGGGAACTCCACGTCCGGGCCGCCGGGGGAGAGCAGCCGGTCGGCGGCCGGGGGCCGGTAGTAGAGGCGGCTGCCCGCCGCGGCTATCGCGTCGGCGGGGGTGGGCAGACCGGTGAGCGGGTCGGGTCCCGCCGGGGTCCAGTGGTGCACGGTGGAGTGGCCGGGCGCGTACACGTGCACCTGCCGGTCGTCCCCGACGACCGCGGTGAGCCCGTCCTGCACGGGACCGCCGCCGAGGTCGCGCCACGGCGACCAGGTCCCGGCCGTGGCGCGCACGCGGGTGCTGATGCCCTGGTCCGCGGTGCGTACGAAGAGGTGGACGCGGCCGTCGGGGGCGGTGACGGCGACCGGGACCCCGATCCGGCGACCGCGGTCGGCGTCGCTCTCGGGGTTGCCGAGACCCGTCCAGGAGCCGTACGCGCGCGGGCCGCGCCGCTCCAGGACCACGATCTCCCGCACGTCGGGGCCGCCCCTGCCCTCGATCGCCGCGAGCCGCAGGCCGAACACCAGGTGGCGGCCGCCGGGCAGTACGGCGCTGCCGAGCACCGGAGCGAGCGGGCCGCCGCCGAGGTCGACGGGGGCGCCGAACGCGCCGCTCCCGTCGGCCCGCTCCTCGTACCGCACCGCGCGCAGGCCGAGGACGCCGTACGCCGTGACGCGGCCGTCGGCGTTCTCGGCGAGCGCGAGCCGGGGGCCCGGATAGCGGTGGTGGGTGGCGCGGACCCAGCCCTTGCGGTTGGTGAGGGGGCGGTCGCCGCCGACGTTGTAGTCGCCGCAGCCGGACGGGTTGCCGCAGCTCCAGTCGGGGGCCGCGCCGTACGGGACGAGCTGGGCGGCCTTCTGGTCCAGGATCTGGGGCGGGAGGTTCTTGGGCCAGTGGTGGTTGTAGTAGCCGCGGAAGGCGGTGGCCACGAACGCGGGCGGCCCGCCCTTGGCCTCCTGTGCCCAGCGGATCAGCGCGGCCCAGCTGAAACAGGCGACGGCGGTGTGGTCGGCGTGGTCCGAGTAGCCGGGCTGCTCGCTGTCGCGGATCTGTGTGATCCGGTCACTGAGCTGGATGTCCGGGTCGGGGTCGAGGGTCTGCACGAGGGTCGGCCGGTAGCGCTCGAAGAGCCCGACGAGGACATCGACCAGGGAGTCGTAGTCGTACGTCTGGACGGCGCGCAGCGGTGCGCCGTCCGGGACGAGTGTGCGCAGGAGGAGGCCGCGGTCGCGCCAGAGCGCGGGGACGCCCATGTGGCCCGCCGGGGTGTGCATCGCGAGGTTCAGGTACACCAACTCGACGCGGCGGCCCTGGTGTTCGAGGGTGTCGACCTCGGCGCGGAAGCCGCCCGGCAGGCGCAGCACGCCCGTCTGCCAGGGGGTGAAGACGGGCAGGCCGAGCTGGGTCGCGTACGACTGGCGCAGGCCCTGGTGGCGGGCGGCGGAGTAGGCGGCCTTGTTCGGGGCGGGGGCGCGGTCCGTCGGCGTCCGGTTCACGCCGTCGGCCTCGCCGGCGGTGACGTAGACGCAGACGAGCGGAGTCCCGGCGGACAGTGCCTGCCGGGTGTCCGGGTTCATGAAGTACAGGTCGTCGTCGGGGTGGGCGAGGACCTGGAGCAGCAGGGCACGCTCGGCCTGGGCGGCGGGGCGGCCCGACGCGGGGGACGGGGCGGTGGTGTGCGGCGGGGGAGCGGGGGTGACGCGGGAACAGGCGGTGAGAGCGCCGGCGACGGCGGTGCCGACGACGAGACTGCGCCGGGAGATACCGCTCTTACCTCGCGAATCGGGCTGCGGTATCGCAGGTCTCTTCCGCATGGTGGTGCTCTCCGTCCGCTGTGGAGGCAGCGGTCGATCGGGCACGCGCCTCGGTTCAGGTGGTTCACCTGGCTAGAGGGTCGCCCGGGGGGCCGGGTTCCATGCGCGTACATGTTCCGTTCACCCGGACGGGGCGGCCGCGGCGGAACCGGGTCAGCGGTAACGGATCAGGCCGGGGGTGCCGGGAGCGAGCCCGTTTGCCCGGGGCGCCGCCTTGGTCCCAGCGCGCCGGCCAGGGCCCAGCCGTGCGGCGAACTCCCTTTTACGCGCGGTCAGTTCGGGATGCTCGGCCACCGATGGTGCCGGGCCTGCGGTCGCCGGCCGCCCGGGATCCGCGGCCGCCGCCGGCTCGGGTTCCCCGGTCATGGGCTCGGGTTCCCCGGGAGGCGGGGCCGGGGCGTCGGCCGTCTCCGGGTAGTCCAAGAGGCGTGATCTCGGGATTCGAGGCGGCTGGTCCGCCGCACCCCCGTGCTCAGACATGCAGGCCGTCACCACGGCCACAGGTGGCCGGAGCGCGAGCCCTCTCGGCTCGCGCCGTCCGTACCCCGGGTTTGACCTTCGTCACTCACCGGGTACTCTCTACGGCTCGATTGGCCCCGGACATGCCCCGTATGGCAGACTGTCGGGGTTGCTCGGTTGAGTGCCGATGCTGCGCGCCTCCCGCCGGGAGGACCGGAAGCGAGTCCCACAGTACTCGTCGCCCTATCTGTCGCTTGCGGCAGCGCTTGGGCGGACGTACGGGAATCTTCCGGGAAGCTCAGTGAGGGGCGAGACCAGGCACCTGGTGGGTTTCTTCCCCCAGCCTTGCGGCTCAGGGCCGCAGCTCCCCTAGCAGGGAAGTCCGTATGGATATTTCTGTCAGCGGGACTGCGACACGCCCGACCGCGTGGGTCGGAGGAAGTGTGAAACAGGGCCCTCAGGTTCCAGAGCGTTACGAGAGACAGGACTACTAAGTAGCCATGGCGGGACAGAAGATCCGCATCCGGCTCAAGGCCTACGACCACGAGGTCATCGACTCCTCGGCGAAGAAGATCGTCGAGACGGTGACGCGTACTGGTGCGTCGGTCGCGGGCCCGGTGCCGCTGCCTACCGAGAAGAACGTGTACTGCGTCATCAAGTCGCCGCACAAGTACAAGGACTCTCGCGAGCACTTCGAGATGCGCACGCACAAGCGCCTCATCGACATCCTCGACCCCACCCCGAAGACCGTTGACTCCCTGATGCGACTCGACCTCCCGGCCGGTGTCGACATCGAGATCAAGCTCTGAGGGCCGGTGATCTGAAGATGACTAAGCAGATCAAGGGCATCCTGGGCGAGAAGCTCGGCATGACGCAGGTGTGGGACGAGAACAACCGTGTTGTTCCGGTCACCGTCGTCAAGGCCGGCCCGAACGTCGTGACCCAGGTCCGTACGAACGATGTGGACGGCTACGAGTCGGTCCAGATCGCCTTCGGCGAGATCGACCCGCGCAAGGTGAACAAGCCCCTCAAGGGCCACTTCGCCAAGGCCGACGTGACCCCGCGCCGCCACCTGGTGGAGCTCCGCACCTCCGGCGCCAGCGAGTACACGCTGGGCCAGGAGATCACTGCCGAGGTCTTCGAGTCGGGCGTCAAGGTCGACGTCACGGCGAAGAGCAAGGGCAAGGGCTTCGCCGGTGTCATGAAGCGCCACAACTTCAAGGGTGGCAAGGCGTCGCACGGTGCCCACCGTGTGCACCGTATGCCCGGTTCCATCGGTGGCTGTGCCACCCCCGGCCGTGTCTTCAAGGGCATGCGCATGGCGGGTCGCATGGGCAACGAGCGGGTCACCACCCAGAACCTGACCGTTCACGCCGTTGACGCGGAGAAGGGCCTGCTCCTCATCAAGGGCGCGGTTCCTGGTCCGAACGGCGGCCTCGTCCTGGTCCGCACTGCGGCCAAGGGGGCCTGAGGACTATGAGCACCATTGACATTCTGTCGCCCTCCGGCGACAAGACCGGGACCGTCGAGCTCCCGGCCGAGATCTTCGACGTAGAGAAGATCAGCGTTCCGCTGCTCCACCAGGTTGTCGTCGCGCAGCTGGCCGCGGCCCGTCAGGGCACGCACAAGGTCAAGCGTCGTGGCGAGGTCCGTGGTGGCGGTAAGAAGCCTTACCGCCAGAAGGGCACCGGCCGCGCCCGCCAGGGTTCGACCCGCGCGCCGCAGTTCGCGGGCGGTGGCGTCGTTCACGGCCCCACCCCGCGTGACTACTCGCAGCGGACCCCGAAGAAGATGAAGGCCGCGGCCCTGCGCCACGCCCTCACCGACCGGGCCCGCAACGCTCGCATCCACGTCGTCACCGGCGTGGTCGACGGCGGAGTCTCCACGAAGGCCGCGAAGTCGCTGCTCGGCAAGATCTCGGAGCGCAAGAACCTGCTCCTCGTGATCGACCGCGCTGACGAGGCCTCGCTGCTCTCCGCTCGCAACCTGCCCCAGGTCCACATCCTGGAGCCGGGCCAGCTGAACACGTACGACGTTCTCGTCTCGGACGACGTGGTCTTCACCCAGGCCGCTTTCGAGTCCTTCGTGTCTGGCCCCAAGGCCGCTGACACCGAAGGGAGCGAAGCCTGATGGCTACGCGTCACCCGAGCATCGCCTCGAAGGCCGCCAAGGCCGCCAAGGCCGCGCGCGTCGCCAAGGCGAAGCGCCACGCCACCGAGGGCAAGAACACCGTCGAGACCCCGCTGAGCAAGAGCTTCACGGACCCCCGTGACGTTCTCGTCAAGCCGGTCGTCTCGGAGAAGAGCTACGCGCTTCTCGACGAGGGCAAGTACACCTTCGTCGTGGCGCCCGGCGCCAACAAGACCCAGATCAAGCAGGCCGTCGAGGCGGTCTTCTCGGTCAAGGTCACCGGCGTCAACACGCTCAACCGCCAGGGCAAGCGCAAGCGCACCCGCACCGGTTTCGGCAAGCGTGCCGACTCCAAGCGCGCGATTGTGACCCTCGCTGAGGGCGACCGTATCGACATCTTCGGCCAGGCCTCCTAACGGAGCGCCCTGGTCCGAATATCGGACGAGGACTGAGAAATGGGAATCCGCAAGTACAAGCCGACTACGCCGGGCCGTCGTGGCTCGAGCGTCGCCGACTTCGTCGAGGTCACGCGGTCCACGCCGGAGAAGTCGCTGGTCCGCCCGCTGCACAGCAAGGGCGGCCGTAACAACGCCGGTCGTGTGACCGTTCGCCACCAGGGTGGTGGCCACAAGCGCGCCTACCGCGTGATCGACTTCCGTCGTCACGACAAGGACGGCGTGCCGGCGAAGGTCGCGCACATCGAGTACGACCCGAACCGCACCGCGCGCATCGCGCTGCTGCACTACGCGGACGGCGAGAAGCGTTACATCCTCGCCCCCCGCAACCTGTCGCAGGGTGACCGGGTCGAGAACGGCCCTTCGGCCGACATCAAGCCGGGCAACAACCTTGCTCTGCGCAACATCCCGGTCGGTACCACGATCCACGCGATCGAGCTCCGTCCGGGCGGCGGCGCCAAGTTCGCCCGCTCCGCGGGTGCCTCCGTGCAGCTGCTGGCGAAGGAGGGCTCGATGGCCCACCTTCGTATGCCCTCCGGCGAGATCCGCCTGGTCGACGTGCGCTGCCGCGCGACGATCGGCGAGGTCGGCAACGCCGAGCAGTCGAACATCAACTGGGGCAAGGCCGGCCGCAAGCGCTGGCTGGGCGTTCGTCCGACCGTTCGCGGTGTGGCGATGAACCCGGTTGACCACCCGCACGGTGGTGGTGAAGGCAAGACCTCCGGTGGTCGTCACCCGGTCTCGCCGTGGGGTCAGAAGGAGGGTCGTACTCGTTCGCCGAAGAAGGCTTCGAACAAGTACATCGTCCGCCGCCGCAAGACGAACAAGAAGCGCTAGGAGCGGGTTTAGATGCCGCGCAGTCTCAAGAAGGGACCCTTCGTCGACGGACACCTCGTAAAGAAGGTGGACGTACAGAACGAAGCCGGTACCAAGAACGTCATCAAGACCTGGTCCCGCCGCTCGATGATCATCCCCAGCATGCTGGGCCACACGATCGCGGTGCACAACGGCAAGACCCACATCCCGGTGTTCGTCACCGAGTCGATGGTCGGCCACAAGCTCGGCGAGTTCTCGCCGACGCGCACCTTCCGGGGTCACGTCAAGGACGACCGGAAGTCGAAGCGCCGCTAAGGCGGGGTGGAATCGACTATGACTAACACCGAAGGGACAACCATGGAAGCCAGGGCCCAGGCGCGGTACATCCGCGTCACGCCCATGAAGGCCCGCCGCGTGGTGGACCTCATCCGTGGCATGGATGCCACGGAGGCTCAGGCGGTCCTGCGTTTCGCCCCGCAGGCCGCGAGCGTGCCGGTTGGCAAGGTGCTGGACAGCGCCATCGCCAACGCTGCACACAACTACGACCACACCGATGCGTCTTCGCTGGTCATCAGCGAGGCGTACGTGGACGAGGGCCCGACCCTGAAGCGGTTCCGTCCGCGTGCCCAGGGCCGTGCCTACCGGATCCGTAAGCGGACCAGCCACATCACCGTGGTCGTCAGCAGCAAGGAAGGAACCCGGTAATGGGCCAGAAGGTAAACCCGCACGGGTTCCGGCTCGGTGTCACGACCGACTTCAAGTCGCGTTGGTACGCCGACAAGCTGTACAAGGACTACGTCAAGGAAGACGTCGCCATCCGTCGGATGATGACGTCCGGCATGGAGCGCGCCGGCATCTCGAAGGTGGAGATCGAGCGCACCCGTGACCGCGTGCGTGTGGACATCCACACCGCTCGTCCCGGCATCGTCATCGGCCGTCGTGGCGCCGAGGCCGACCGCATCCGCGGTGACCTCGAGAAGCTCACGGGCAAGCAGGTCCAGCTGAACATCCTCGAGGTCAAGAACCCCGAGGTCGACGCTCAGCTCGTGGCCCAGGCCGTCGCGGAGCAGCTGTCCTCCCGCGTCTCCTTCCGTCGCGCCATGCGTAAGAGCATGCAGTCGTCGATGAAGGCCGGCGCCAAGGGCATCAAGATCCAGTGTGGCGGTCGTCTCGGCGGTGCCGAGATGTCCCGTTCGGAGTTCTACCGCGAGGGCCGTGTGCCCCTGCACACGCTCCGCGCCAACGTGGACTACGGCTTCTTCGAGGCCAAGACGACCTTCGGCCGCATCGGCGTGAAGGTCTGGATCTACAAGGGCGACGTCAAGAACATCGCCGAGGTTCGCGCCGAGAACGCCGCGGCCCGTGCGGGTAACCGCCCGGCCCGTGGTGGCAACGACCGTCCCGCCGGCCGTGGTGGCCGCGGTGGCGAGCGTGGCGGCCGCGGCCGCAAGCCCGCACAGCAGACGGCTCCGGCCGCCGAGGCCCCCAAGGCCGAGGCTGCCGCTGCTCCGGCTGCTGAGAGCACCGGAACGGAGGCCTGACCACCATGCTGATCCCCCGTCGGGTCAAGCACCGCAAGCAGCACCACCCCAAGCGCTCGGGTATGAGCAAGGGTGGCACGCAGGTTGCGTTCGGTGAGTACGGCATCCAGGCGCTCACGCCGGCGTACGTCACCAACCGTCAGATCGAGGCCGCGCGTATCGCGATGACCCGCCACATCAAGCGTGGTGGCAAGGTCTGGATCAACATTTACCCGGACCGTCCCCTCACCAAGAAGCCTGCCGAGACCCGCATGGGTTCCGGTAAGGGTTCGCCGGAGTGGTGGATCGCCAACGTCAAGCCCGGACGCGTGATGTTCGAGCTGTCGTACCCCAACGAGAAGATCGCGCGTGAAGCTCTGACTCGTGCGGCCCACAAGCTGCCGATGAAGTGCAAGATCGTTAAGCGCGAAGCAGGTGAGGCGTGATGTCGGCCGGGACCAAGGCGTCCGAGCTGCGCGAGCTGGGCAACGAGGAGCTTCTCAACAAGCTCCGCGAGGCCAAGGAAGAGCTGTTCAACCTCCGCTTCCAGGCGGCGACCGGTCAGCTCGAGAACCACGGACGGCTCAAGGCCGTCCGCAAGGACATCGCGCGGATCTACACCCTCATGCGTGAGCGCGAGCTGGGCATCGAGACGGTGGAGAGCGCCTGATGAGCGAGAAGACTGTGACTGAAGAGACTGCCGCCCGCGGCTTCCGCAAGACCCGTGAGGGTCTTGTCGTCAGCGACAAGATGGACAAGACCGTCGTCGTCGCTGTCGAGGACCGCGTCAAGCACGCGCTGTACGGCAAGGTCATCCGCCGTACGAACAAGCTCAAGGCGCACGACGAGCAGAACGCTGCCGGCGTCGGCGACCGCGTCCTCCTGATGGAGACGCGTCCGCTGTCGGCGACCAAGCGCTGGCGCATCGTCGAGATCCTCGAGAAGGCGAAGTAGTCCGGCGGGGGCTCAGGCCCCCGCTGTGCCTCGCCTTCGACAGGCCAAGTAATTCCTGCGGGAAACTCCGCAGGACAGTTCCGCCAGGCTCGGCAGGGGTTCCGCACGGAACCCCTGCCGGGAACCGGCAGACGATCAGGAGATAGACGTGATCCAGCAGGAGTCGCGACTTCGGGTCGCCGACAACACGGGTGCGAAGGAAATCCTCACCATCCGTGTTCTCGGTGGTTCGGGTCGCCGCTACGCGGGCATCGGTGACGTCATCGTCGCCACCGTCAAGGACGCGATCCCCGGCGGCAACGTGAAGAAGGGTGACGTCGTCAAGGCTGTCATCGTTCGCACCGTCAAGGAGCGCCGCCGTCCGGACGGCTCGTACATCCGCTTCGACGAGAACGCCGCCGTCATTCTGAAGAACGACGGCGACCCTCGCGGCACCCGTATCTTCGGCCCGGTGGGCCGTGAGCTGCGCGAGAAGAAGTTCATGAAGATCATCTCGCTCGCGCCGGAGGTGCTGTAAGCATGAAGATCAAGAAGGGCGACCTGGTCCAGGTCATCACCGGTAAGGACAAGGGCAAGCAGGGCAAGGTCATTGCCGCTTACCCGCGCGACGAGCGCGTCCTGGTCGAGGGTGTCAACCGGGTCAAGAAGCACACGAAGGCCGGCCCGACCGCCAGCGGTTCGCAGGCCGGCGGCATCGTCACGACCGAGGCGCCTGTCCACGTCTCCAACGTCCAGCTGGTCGTTGAGAAGGACGGCAACAAGGTCGTCACGCGTGTCGGTTACCGCTTCGACGACGAGGGCAACAAGATCCGCGTTGCCAAGCGGACGGGTGAGGACATCTGATGACGACCACCACCACTCCGCGTCTCAAGACGAAGTACCGCGAGGAGATCGCGGCGAAGCTGCAGGAAGAGTTCTCCTACGAGAACGTCATGCAGATCCCCGGTCTCGTGAAGATCGTCGTGAACATGGGTGTCGGCGACGCCGCCCGTGACTCGAAGCTCATGGACGGTGCCGTCCGTGACCTGACGACGATCACCGGTCAGAAGCCGGCCATCACCAAGGCCCGCAAGTCCATCGCGCAGTTCAAGCTGCGTGAGGGCCAGCCGATCGGTGCTCACGTCACGCTTCGTGGCGACCGCATGTGGGAGTTCCTGGACCGCACCCTGTCGCTCGCGCTTCCGCGCATCCGCGACTTCCGTGGTCTGTCTCCCAAGCAGTTCGACGGCCGTGGCAACTACACCTTCGGTCTCACCGAGCAGGTCATGTTCCACGAGATCGACCAGGACAAGATCGACCGCGTCCGGGGTATGGACATCACCGTGGTCACCACGGCGACCAACGACGCTGAGGGCCGTGCCCTTCTCCGTCACCTCGGCTTCCCGTTCAAGGAGGCGTAAGCGAGATGGCGAAGAAGGCTCTCATTGCCAAGGCTGCTCGTAAGCCCAAGTTCGGTGTGCGCGCGTACACCCGCTGCCAGCGCTGCGGCCGTCCGCACTCCGTGTACCGCAAGTTCGGCCTGTGCCGCGTGTGCCTTCGTGAGATGGCTCACCGTGGCGAGCTGCCGGGCGTGACCAAGAGCTCCTGGTAATCACCTACTGCCCCTTGGGGCGTAGGGGATTGCTTGGATCTCTCGGTAAGTAACGGGTCGGCAGTGGCCCCAGCTCTCATGGCTTAGGCTAGGAGGGTTGGGCGCTTCTGCCGCCCTGACCGACTTACTACGCCGTAGGTCCCCGTGCCGCACCCGTCCCGCCTCTGTGTGGGGAGAGGGATGGCGCATACAGGAAACCCCGGCGAGAGAGGCCGAAGGCCAATTCATGACCATGACTGATCCGATCGCAGACATGCTTACGCGTCTGCGGAACGCGAACTCGGCGTACCACGACACCGTGGCTATGCCGCACAGCAAGATCAAGTCGCACATCGCCGAGATCCTCCAGCAGGAGGGTTTCATCACCGGCTGGAAGGTCGAGGACGCCGAAGTCGGCAAGAACCTCGTCCTGGAGCTGAAGTTCGGCCCGAACCGTGAGCGTTCGATCGCCGGCATCAAGCGCATCTCCAAGCCGGGTCTGCGTGTTTACGCGAAGTCCACCAACCTGCCGAAGGTTCTCGGTGGCCTGGGCGTGGCGATCATCTCCACGTCCCACGGTCTCCTGACCGGCCAGCAGGCAGGCAAGAAGGGCGTGGGTGGGGAAGTCCTCGCCTACGTCTGGTAGCGGAAGGAATCGGAGGAAACAGCTATGTCGCGTATTGGCAAGCTCCCCATCACGGTTCCCGCCGGCGTGGACGTCACCATCGACGGCCAGACGGTCACGGTGAAGGGTTCCAAGGGCACCCTGAGCCACACCGTCGTGGCGCCGATCGAGATCGCCAAGGGTGAGGACGGCGTCCTGAACGTCACCCGCCCGAACGACGAGCGTCAGAACAAGGCCCTGCACGGCCTGTCCCGCACGCTGGTGGCGAACATGATCACCGGCGTGACCACGGGTTACGTGAAGAAGCTCGAGATCAGCGGTGTCGGTTACCGCGTCCTGGCGAAGGGCTCCAACCTGGAGTTCTCGCTCGGCTACAGCCACCCGATCCTGATCGAGGCGCCCGAGGGCATCTCGTTCAAGGTCGAATCGGCGACCAAGTTCTCGGTCGAGGGCATCGACAAGCAGAAGGTCGGCGAGGTTGCGGCCAACATCCGCAAGCTGCGCAAGCCCGACCCGTACAAGGCCAAGGGTGTCAAGTACGAAGGCGAAGTCATCCGCCGCAAGGTCGGAAAGGCGGGTAAGTAAGCCATGGCATACGGGCAGAAGATTCTGAAGGGCGACGCTTACAAGCGTGCTGCCATCAAGCGTCGCCACATCCGTATCCGGAAGAGCATCTCCGGTACGGCGGAGCGTCCGCGCCTGGTCGTCACCCGCTCGAACCGCAACATCGTCGCCCAGGTGATCGACGACGTGAAGGGTCACACCCTCGCGTCGGCTTCCACCCTGGACGCTTCGATCCGCGGTGGCGAGGGCGACAAGTCCACGCAGGCCAAGTCGGTCGGCGCCCTGGTTGCCGAGCGCGCCAAGGCCGCCGGTGTCGAGGCTGTCGTGTTCGACCGTGGTGGAAACCAGTACGCCGGGCGCATCGCTGCCCTGGCGGACGCCGCCCGCGAAGCCGGACTCAAGTTCTGAGTCGGTTCCGTAGCTAGCGGAAACAGAGAGAGGTAATTCCAATGGCTGGACCCCAGCGCCGCGGTGGCGGTGCCGGTGGCGGCGAGCGGCGGGACCGGAAGGGTCGCGACGGTGGCGCTGCCGCCGAGAAGACCGCATACGTTGAGCGCGTTGTCGCGATCAACCGTGTCGCCAAGGTTGTGAAGGGTGGTCGTCGCTTCAGCTTCACTGCGCTCGTCGTAGTGGGCGACGGTGACGGCACCGTGGGTGTCGGTTACGGCAAGGCCAAGGAGGTGCCGGCCGCCATCGCCAAGGGTGTTGAGGAGGCCAAGAAGCACTTCTTCAAGGTCCCCCGTATCCAGGGCACCATCCCGCACCCGATCCAGGGTGAGAAGGCTGCCGGCGTCGTGCTGCTCAAGCCCGCGTCCCCGGGTACCGGCGTTATCGCCGGTGGTCCGGTGCGCGCCGTGCTCGAGTGCGCCGGCGTTCACGACATCCTGTCGAAGTCCCTGGGCTCCGACAACGCGATCAACATCGTGCACGCGACCGTGGCGGCCCTTCAGGGCCTGCAGCGTCCCGAGGAGATCGCGGCTCGCCGTGGTCTGCCCCTCGAGGACGTCGCTCCCGCGGCTCTGCTTCGTGCGCGTGCCGGGGCTGGTGCGTAATGGCGCAGCTCAAGATCACGCAGGTTAAGTCGTACATCGGCAGCAAGCAGAACCACCGTGACACCCTGCGTTCCCTTGGTCTCAAGGGCATCAACACGCAGGTCGTCAAGGAGGACCGCCCCGAGTTCCGCGGCATGGTGCACACCGTCCGCCACCTCGTGACGGTTGAGGAGGTCTGACATGGCGGAGAACAACCCGCTGAAGATCCACAACCTCCGTCCGGCCCCCGGCGCCAAGACCGCCAAGACCCGTGTCGGTCGTGGTGAGGCGTCGAAGGGTAAGACGGCCGGTCGTGGTACGAAGGGCACGAAGGCCCGTTACCAGGTTCCGGAGCGCTTCGAGGGTGGCCAGATGCCCCTCCACATGCGTCTCCCGAAGCTGAAGGGCTTCCGGAACCCCTTCAAGGTCGAGTTCCAGGTCGTGAACCTGGACAAGCTCGCCTCGCTGTACCCCGAGGGTGGCGAAGTCACCGTCGAGGGTCTGGTGGAGAAGGGTGCTGTCCGCAAGAACAGCCTCGTCAAGGTCCTGGGCCAGGGCGAGATCACCGTGGCGCTGCAGGTGACGGTCGACGCCGTCTCCGGCTCCGCCAAGGAGAAGATCACCGCCGCCGGCGGTACGGTCACCGAGCTCGTCTGAGTCACTCGGACGTCTCGATGACGTGAGCGATCCCGACCGGGGATACCCCACAAAAGGGGTATCCCCGGTTGGTCGTTCCTAGGGGGGCGGGTCCGCCGGTAAGGTGGCGTCCGCTGTTAATTTCTGGGCTTTGCGTGCCCCCGGCACCAATCCCGGACTTTGAGCGTTACCTATTCGTCGAATCCTCAAGACCGTCACCTCTGACGCACGCGCGCGGGGGTCGCAGGAGGCACCGTGCTCACCGCGTTCGCCCGGGCGTTCAAGACGCCCGACCTGCGCAAGAAGCTGCTCTTCACGCTCGGCATCGTCGTGATCTACCGGCTCGGCGCACATGTGCCCATCCCCGGCGTCGATTACTCGAACGTCCAGACGTGCATGGACCAGGCCAGCTCCAGTACCGGACTGTTCGGTCTGGTCAACATGTTCAGCGGTGGCGCGCTGTTGCAGATCACGGTCTTCGCGCTCGGCATCATGCCGTACATCACCGCGAGCATCATTCTGCAGCTGCTCACCGTGGTGATCCCCCGCCTCGAAGCCCTCAAGAAGGAGGGGCAGGCCGGTACGGCGAAGATCACGCAGTACACGCGTTACCTGACCGTGGCGCTCGCCATCCTGCAAGGCACCGGCCTCGTGGCCACCGCCCGCACGGGCGCCCTCTTCCAGGGCTGCCCCGTCGCGAGCGAGATCGTGCCGGACCAGTCGATCTTCATCACCATCACGATGGTCATCACGATGACCGCCGGTACCTGCGTGATGATGTGGCTCGGCGAGCTGATCACCGACAAGGGCATCGGCAACGGCATGTCGATCCTGATGTTCATCTCGATCGCCGCCACCTTCCCGTCCGCCCTGTGGGCCATCAAGCAGGGTGGTTCGCTGGCCGACGGCTGGATCGAGTTCGGCACCGTCATCCTCGTCGGCCTCGTCATGGTCGGCCTGGTCGTCTTCGTCGAGCAGGCCCAGCGCCGTATCCCGGTGCAGTACGCGAAGCGCATGGTCGGCCGTCGTTCCTACGGTGGTACGTCCACGTACATCCCGCTCAAGGTGAATCAGGCGGGTGTGATCCCTGTCATCTTCGCCTCGTCCCTCCTCTACATCCCGGCACTCGTCGCGCAGTTCGCGGGCGGCGACTCGTCCTGGAAGCTGTGGATCGACGACCACCTGACCAAGGGAAATCACCCGATTTACATCGTCACGTACTTCCTCCTGATCGTTTTCTTCGCGTTCTTCTACGTGGCGATCTCGTTCAACCCCGAGGAAGTCGCGGACAACATGAAGAAGTATGGTGGCTTCATCCCGGGCATCCGGGCTGGCCGACCGACCGCTGAGTACCTTTCGTACGTGCTCAACCGGATCACCTGGCCGGGTTCGCTGTACTTGGGTCTGATCGCTCTCGTACCGACGATGGCGTTGGTTGGTTTCGGGGCAAACCAGAACTTCCCCTTCGGCGGCACCAGCATCCTGATCATCGTGGGTGTTGGTCTGGAGACGGTGAAGCAGATCGAGAGCCAGCTCCAGCAGCGCAATTACGAAGGGTTCCTCCGCTGATGCGAATCGTCCTCGTCGGGCCGCCCGGTGCTGGCAAGGGAACGCAGGCCGCGTACCTTGCGCAGAACCTGTCGATCCCGCACATCTCCACGGGCGACCTCTTCCGTGCCAACATCAGCAAGGGCACGGATCTCGGCAAGCAGGCGAAGTCCTACATGGACGCGGGTCACCTGGTACCGGACGAGGTCACCATCGGGATGGCCAAGGACCGCATGGAACAGCCGGACGCCGAGAACGGCTTCCTGCTCGACGGCTTCCCCCGCAACGTCTCGCAGGCCGAGGCGCTGGACGTCGCCCTCAAGGGCGACGACGTGAAGCTGGACGCGGTCCTGGACCTGGAGGTCCCCGAGGACGAGGTGGTCAAGCGCATCGCCGGCCGCCGCATCTGCCGTAACGACTCGGCACACGTCTTCCACGTCGCGTACAAGCAGCCGAAGGCCGAGGGCGTCTGTGACGTCTGCGGCGGCGAGCTGTACCAGCGTGACGACGACAAGGAAGAGACCGTGCGCAAGCGGCTCGAGGTCTACCACACGCAGACCGAGCCGATCATCGACTACTACCGGGAGCAGGGGCTCGTCGTGACGATCTCCGCCCTCGGCAAGGTGGAAGAGGTCACGGCGCGGGCCATGGAGGCCCTGGGGCGCTAGTCGTCCTGTTCTTCGCCGTACGTGGCTGAGGCCGCGGTTCCCCCTCAGGGGTGCCGCGGCCTTAGTGTTGGTAGGTCCCCTCTTTACCGGATGACGGAGAGCGCAGGCCCCCATGGTGCAGATCAAGACCCCCGACCAGATTCGCAAGATGCGGGAGGCGGGGCTTGTCGTCGCGGCGATCCACGCCGCTACCCGTGAGGCGGCCGTGCCCGGCGCGACCACCAGGGATCTGGACGAGGTCGCCCGCAAGGTCCTCGCCGAGCACGGGGCGAAGTCGAACTTCCTCGGCTACGGCGGCTTCCCCGCGACCATCTGCACCTCGAAGAACGAGGTCGTGGTCCACGGCATCCCGAGCGACGACGTCGTCCTGGAGGACGGCGACATCATCTCCATCGACGCCGGCGCGATCGTGGACGGCTGGCACGGTGACGCCGCGTACACCGCCTTCGTGGGGTCCGGTCACGCCCCGGAGCTCATCGAGCTGTCCCGGGTGACCGAGGAGTCGATGTGGGCCGGGCTCGCCGCGATGAAGGCGGGCAACCGCCTCGTGGACATCTCCCGCGCCATCGAGACGTACATCCGCCGCCAGCCCAAGCCGGGCGGCGGCAAGTACGGGATCGTCGAGGACTACGGCGGCCACGGCATCGGCACCGAGATGCACATGGACCCGCACGTCCTGAACTACGTCGAGCGCCGCCGCGGCAAGGGCCCGAAGCTGGTCCCCGGCTTCTGCCTCGCGATCGAGCCGATGGTCTCCCTGGGCACCCCGCGCACCGAGGTCCTGGAGGACGACTGGACCGTCATCACCACGGACGGCACCTGGTCCTCGCACTGGGAGCACTCCGTGGCGCTGACGGAGGAGGGGCCCCTGGTCCTGACGGCTCCGGACGGCGGAAAGGCCAAGCTGGCCGAGCTCGGTGTGACGGCGGCGCCGGATCCGTTGGCGTGAGTCGGAGGCGCGTCGGCTGCGTAAGGATCTTGGGTGTGGGGCAGAATTCGTGGATTCGTCTTTCCGATGGTACTGACGTAGACTGACTCGTCGGCTCTCGTGTATCCGCATGCCTGCACGTCGGGAAGCGTTCCACTCGGGAGTCGATCAAGGTAGTCGATTCGAAGGGCGAAGCGTGGCCAAGAAGCAAGGTGCCATCGAGATCGAAGGCACTGTCGTCGAGTCTCTCCCGAACGCCATGTTCAAGGTGGAGCTCCAGAACGGCCACCAGGTCCTGGCACACATCAGCGGCAAGATGCGTATGCACTACATCCGCATCCTCCCTGACGACCGGGTCGTGGTGGAGCTGTCTCCGTACGACCTGACGCGTGGCCGGATCGTCTACCGGTACAAGTAGATCTTGCCCAGTCCCGCTCTGCGGGCCGCCGGCAACTGACCCGGAGAACCTCACCCATGAAGGTCAAGCCGAGCGTCAAGAAGATCTGCGACAAGTGCAGGGTGATCCGCCGTCACGGTCGGGTCATGGTGATCTGCGACAACCCGCGCCACAAGCAGCGCCAGGGCTGACGCAGACCCGTTAACTGCAGTTCGTTCGCAGATTTCGCGCGACGCAGCACATTGAGTACACATGCAGAGCCCGCCGGCGGTGGATCAGTCCACCGTGGCGACACCCTCGGTCGGAGGCCGGGGACCCAGCTCGTACCAACCCTTCAGCACGAAGGGGACGGCGAGTGGGAGTGGCTCTGTTACAGACCTCCGAGTATCAACAGGAGCCTTGAATGGCACGCCTTGAAGGTGTTGACCTCCCGCGCGACAAGCGCGTCGAGGTTGCCCTCACGTACGTGTTCGGTATCGGTCGCACGCGCGCCCAGGAGACCCTGGACGCCACCGGTGTGGACCGCAACGTCCGTGTTCGCGACCTGAGCGAGGAAGACCTCGTCAAGATCCGCGAGTACGTGGACCACAACTTCCAGACCGAGGGTGACCTCCGTCGCGAGATCCAGGCCGACATCCGCCGCAAGGTCGAGATCGGTTGCTACCAGGGTCTCCGTCACCGTCGTGGTCTGCCGGTCCGCGGCCAGCGCACCAGCACGAACGCCCGCACCCGCAAGGGCCCGCGTCGCGCCATCGCCGGTAAGAAGAAGCCGGGCAAGAAGTAGTCCTCAGCGGACGCTCACCAGCGGTCTTCGCTGTAGGACCGACCACCTCCCTGTAGGAGAACGACATGCCCCCCAAGGGTCGTCAGGGCGCTGCCAAGAAGGTGCGCCGCAAGGAAAAGAAGAACGTCGCTCACGGGCACGCTCATATCAAGAGCACGTTCAACAACACGATCGTGTCCATCACGGACCCGACCGGCAACGTGATCTCGTGGGCCTCCGCCGGCCACGTCGGTTTCAAGGGCTCGCGCAAGTCCACGCCGTTCGCCGCGCAGATGGCCGCCGAGTCGGCTGCCCGTCGCGCGCAGGAGCACGGCATGCGCAAGGTCGACGTCTTCGTCAAGGGCCCGGGTTCCGGTCGTGAGACCGCCATCCGTTCGCTCCAGGCGACGGGCCTCGAGGTCGGCTCGATCCAGGACGTCACCCCGACGCCCCACAACGGCTGCCGTCCGCCGAAGCGCCGCCGCGTCTGACGCACGGCTGTCTTGAGGTTTTCGGGCGGTACGGCTCTGATGAGCGGTACCGCCCGTACCCTTGTAGCTGTAGTACATACCGGGCTACCGCCCGGTGCCAGGGCATCAAATAGTGGGTGCCCCTGACTGAAGGATTCGCAGAATGCTGATTGCTCAGCGTCCCTCGTTGACCGAAGAGGTCGTCGACGAGTTCCGCTCCCGGTTCGTGATCGAGCCGCTGGAGCCGGGCTTCGGTTACACCCTCGGCAACTCGCTCCGTCGCACGCTTCTGTCGTCGATCCCGGGTGCGGCGGTCACGTCGATCCGTATCGACGGTGTCCTGCACGAGTTCACCACCGTGCCGGGCGTCAAGGAAGACGTCACCGACCTGATCCTCAACATCAAGCAGCTGGTCGTCTCCTCGGAGCACGACGAGCCGGTCGTGATGTACCTGCGCAAGCAGGGCCCGGGTCTGGTCACCGCCGCCGACATCGCGCCCCCGGCCGGTGTCGAGGTGCACAACCCCGACCTCGTCCTCGCCACGCTCAACGGCAAGGGCAAGCTGGAGATGGAGCTGACCGTCGAGCGCGGTCGCGGCTACGTCTCCGCCGTCCAGAACAAGCAGGTCGGTCAGGAGATCGGGCGCATCCCGGTCGACTCGATCTACTCGCCGGTTCTGAAGGTCACGTACAAGGTCGAGGCCACGCGTGTCGAGCAGCGCACCGACTTCGACAAGCTGATCGTCGATGTCGAGACCAAGCAGGCCATGCGGCCGCGCGACGCCATGGCGTCCGCCGGTAAGACGCTGGTCGAGCTGTTCGGTCTCGCCCGCGAGCTGAACATCGACGCCGAGGGCATCGACATGGGCCCGTCCCCGACGGACGCCGCTCTCGCCGCCGATCTCGCCCTGCCGATCGAGGAGCTCGAGCTCACCGTTCGGTCGTACAACTGCCTCAAGCGCGAGGGCATCCACTCCGTGGGTGAGCTCGTCGCCCGCTCCGAGGCCGACCTGCTCGACATCCGCAACTTCGGTGCGAAGTCGATCGACGAGGTCAAGGCGAAGCTGGCCGGCATGGGCCTGGCCCTCAAGGACAGCCCGCCCGGATTCGACCCGACCGCCGCCGCCGACGCCTTCGGCGCCGACGACGACGCGGACGCGGGTTTCGTGGAGACCGAGCAGTACTGACCGGTCTTCTCCGGGGGACGCTCGCGTCCCCCGGATCTCCGACGGGCGAACCCGCCCGCTCGGACACTGACTTCGGTACCTGATACGGCCGGGGCAGACACCAAGGAGAAACATCATGCCGAAGCCCGCCAAGGGTGCCCGTCTGGGCGGCAGCGCCGCGCACGAGAAGCTGCTTCTCGCGAACCTCGCGAAGTCGCTCTTCGAGCACGGCAAGATCACGACGACCGAGGCCAAGGCCCGTCGTCTGCGCCCGTACGCGGAGCGTCTGGTCACCAAGGCGAAGAAGGGCGACCTTCACAACCGCCGTCAGGTGCTCACGGTCATCTCGGACAAGAGCGTCGTCCACACGCTGTTCACCGAGATCGCCCCGCGCTACGAGAACCGTCCGGGTGGTTACACCCGTATCACCAAGATCGGTAACCGCCGTGGCGACAACGCGCCCATGGCTGTCATCGAGCTGGTCGAGGCCCTGACGGTCGCGCAGCAGGCCACCGGTGAGGCCGAGGCCGCCACCAAGCGTGCCGCCAAGGACACCGAGGCCGCCGCTCCGGCCGCCGAGGTCGTCGAGGACGCCAAGCCGGCCGAGGCCGCCGAGGAGTCGAAGGACGCCTAGTCGTCCACCGGGTTCTGCTTCCGGGTGGCCGCGGCTCGTCGTGGCCACCCGGGCAGTCCCTTCACCCCTTCGGGGGTGCGTCTTAGCGGGTCCGTTCCTTCACGGGGGCGGGCCCGCTTCGCGTTGCTGAGAGGATCTTTGGGTGAGTGACGAAGTGGCGGACGGGTTCGTGCGGGTGCGGCTCGATCTGTCGTACGACGGCAAGGACTTCTCCGGGTGGGCCAAGCAGGCCGCCGGGCGGCGGACCGTGCAGGGGGAGATCGAGGACGCGCTGCGGACCGTGACCCGGTCCTCGACGACGTACGAGCTGACCGTGGCCGGGCGGACCGATTCCGGGGTGCACGCGCGGGGGCAGGTGGCGCATGTCGATCTGCCGGTGGACGTGTGGGCCGAGCACGAGGAGAAGCTGCTGAAGCGGCTGGGCGGACGGCTGCCCAGGGACGTGCGGGTGTGGTCGGTGGCCGAGGCGCCGAGCGGGTTCAACGCGCGCTTCTCCGCGATCTGGCGGCGGTACGCGTACCGGGTGACCGACCACCCGGGCGGCGTCGACCCGCTGCTGCGGGGGCATGTGCTCTGGCACGACTGGCCGTTGGACGTGGACGCGATGAACGCGGCCGCCGAACGGCTCCTCGGGGAGCACGACTTCGCGGCCTACTGCAAGCGGCGGGAGGGTGCGACCACCATTCGTACGCTGCAGGAGCTCAGTCTCGTACGGGACGACGACGGGATCATCACCGCCACCGTGCGGGCCGACGCGTTCTGCCACAACATGGTGCGCTCGCTCATCGGGGCGCTGCTCTTCGTCGGTGACGGGCACCGCGGACCCGAGTGGCCCGGGAAGGTGCTGGCGGCCGGGGTGCGGGATTCGGCGGTGCACGTGGTGCGGCCGCACGGGCTCACGCTCGAGGAAGTCGGTTACCCCGCCGATGAGTTGCTGGCCGCGCGCAATCTCGAGGCGCGGAACAGGCGGACCCTGCCGGGGGCGGGCTGCTGCTGAAGTGCAGACGGCCGAAAGGGGCCGATGGTTGTACGGCGGCTGCGAGAAGAGATGAAACCCTCAGGTAACACGCCTGTTCGGAATTAACCCCTGTATCTCGGCTATGCTCGCCCGGGTCTGGCCAAGGATTCACCTGGGGTGGCCGGGCGCACGTGGGGGCAGCGCGGGCCGGGGCCGGCCCGGGGGGTTAAGCATGAGCGCAGTGGGGGCTGCCCGTGGCTCCACCAACCGGAGGCGCGGGCCCGTTTCGCGGAACCAGGGGCTGCTGCCGCAGCCGCCGGACGACGTGGAGAAGTACTCGTACGCCCATCGGCACCTGTGGATGCTGACCGTCGGCTCGCTGATCAGTTTCGCGTGTCTGGCGATGAGTCAGTTCCTGTTCACCGCCTCCAGCCCGTGGTTCTGGCTGACGATGCCGATGCTGGCCTTCGTGGTCGCGGACTATCTCATCTCGCTCTATCTGGACGGGCTGAGCAAGGACTTCGACATCAAGGGGCACCGGCGGCTCGTGCGGCGCTGGCAGCCCGCGCACTATCCGAGCGTGGACGTGTTCCTGCCGGTGTGCGGGGAGCCGCTGGAGGTGCTGCACAACACCTGGGTGCATGTCAGCCGCCTCGCGGACACCTACCGCGGGGTCGTGAACGTCTACGTCCTGGACGACGCCGACGACGGTGAAGTCGGCGCCATGGCCGGGGACTTCGGGTTCCACTACGTGGTGCGGCCCAACCGCGGCTGGTTCAAGAAGGCCGGCAACCTGCACCATGCCTTCCAGATGACGTACGGCGACCACATCCTGATCCTCGACGCCGACTTCGCCCCCCGGCACGACCTGCTCGACGAGCTGCTTCCGCACATGGACGACGACCCGCGGGTCGGCATCGTGCAGTCGCCGCAGTTCTTCCGCGCCGTCGACCGGCAGAACTGGATCGAGCGCGGCGCGGGCGCCGTGCAGGAGCAGTTCTACCGGTCCGTGCAGACGTCCCGCGAGGACAAGGACGGGTCCATCTGCGTCGGTTCGTGCGCCGTGTACCGGCGGGCGGCGCTCGCCGAGATCGGCGGGATCACGCTGATCGAGCACTCCGAGGACATGTACACCGGGTTCGACCTGCGGGCGCTGGGCTGGCACCTGCGGTACGTGCCGGTCGCGCTGTCGGCGGGGGTGTGCCCCGACACGGCGGGCGCGTTCCACAACCAGCAGTACCGCTGGTGCATGGGGTCCCTGGAGCTGCTGACCAGCAAGCGGTTCTGGGAGATGGAGATGAAGTTCAAGACCCGGCTCTGCTACGTCTCCGGGTTCCTGTACTACCTCCAGACGGCCCTCGCCACCTTCCTCATGCCGGTCATCCCGCTCGCCCTGCTGATCCTGCGCCCCGACCTGCTGCGGGCCGAGGCGTCGATGTGGGTGCTGCCGAGCGTCGCGTACGTGACCCTCGTACTGCCGCTGTGGCACCGGGCGCCGTACCGGCTGGAGGCCTGGTCGGTGCGGCTCATGTACGGCTGGTCGCACGTCTTCGCCGTCTGGGACGTGCTGCGCGGGCGCCCGATGGGCTGGAAGCCGACCGGCTCGCAGGGCGCCAAGAAGAACGGTATGCGCCGCTACTGGGTCGGCATGATCGGCTGGACCGGCGGCACCGCCGTCGCCTGGGTCGTCGTCGCCGCCTGGCGCGTCCTGACGCTGTACCCGCCGGACTTCGCGCTGATGCTGTCCGCGGGTCTGTTCTACGCGATGGTCGTCGGCCGGGTGCTCGTGCAGCCGCGGCGACAGGAGGTCGCCACCGCATGAAGACCGTCATACGGATGCTGCTCGTGGCGACGGCGCTCGCCGTCCTCTCCGCGTGCAGCACCTTCTCCGACACCGGACGCGACGAGTACGCGCGCAGCCAGGGCAAGGACCCGGCCGCCTCGGCCGACGAGGCCTCGCCCTCCGAGAAGCCCGAGCCGCCGTACGACGTACGTCCGTTGCTCAAGCCCGCCAAGAAGTACTTCGGGGTCGCCGCCGACGGCGCGCCCGCGAAGATGACGGCCATCGAGTCGTTCGCGAAGTCCGCCGGCAAGAAGCCGAACCTGGTCGAGTTCTACTCGGCCTGGGGCGACCGCTACGAGAGTCGCCTCGTCCAGAACTCGTGGGACTACGGGGCGCTGTCCTTCATCGCCTGGGAGCCGTTCAAGGTGTCCCTGAAGGAGATCGCCGCCGGGAAGGAGGACGCGTATCTGCGTGACTACGCCTCCTCCGTCAAGGAGCTGAACCTGCCCGTCGCGATCAGCTTCGCGCACGAGATGAACGGGTTCTGGTACGAGTGGGGCACCAAGAAGGCCACCGCGAAGGAGTTCGTGGCCGCGTGGAAGCACGTCCACGACGTGTTCGACGAGGTGGGGGCGACCCAGGTCATCTGGGTGTGGAGCCCGAACATCATCACGCCGATGCCGAAGGTGAAGCTCGAGCCCTACTGGCCGGGCGACGGGTACGTCGACTGGGTGGGCGTCATCGGCTATTACGCGGCCACCGGCCCGTCGACGTACGCGACGCTGTTCGAGCCGACGATGGCGCAGATCCGCGGTTTCACGAAGAAGCCGTTCATCATCGCGGAGACCGCCGCGCAGGCCGGTGAGCGCAAGCCCACCGACATCAAGGACCTCTTCCGGGGGACCGCGCAGCGCGACGACGTCATCGGATTCGTCTGGTTCAACTTCGACAAGGAGACGGACTGGCGCATCGAGAGCGGCCCGCTCTCCAAGAAGACCTTCCGGGAGCAGTCCGTGAACGGTGCCTTCGGATTCGATGTGGCGAAGCCGTGACCAACCGAAACCACACGCCCACGTGGGCGGACGACCCCGGTGTGCAGTATGGCGAACAGCAGTACGGGGAGCAGCAGTACGGGGACCAGGGGCAGTACGCGCGGCAGCAGTACGGGGACCAGGGGCAGTACGCGCGGCAGCAGGAGTACGCGCCTCAGGAGCAGTACGCGCAGCAACCGGGGTACGCGGAAGAACAGCGGTACGCGGAGCAGCAGCAGTACGCGCAACGGCCGTACACGTCCCCCGTGTACCACCCGACCTATCCGGTGTACGACGACGAACCGCCCGCCTACCGGACCGGCGGCTGGCGGTTCGACGGCCGCACGTCCGAGTACCTGGACCAGCAGTCCTACGACACGTACGCGCCCTACGACCCGTACGCGTCCCACGTGGCGGTGGCTGAGCCGGAGCCTGAGACCGTGGCGCCGGAGCCGGAGAAGCCGGGCTACACGCTGCCCGAGACGCCGGAGTCCGCGTGGTCCGTCGACGGCAGGCGCGCCCGCAAGCTCGGACGCTGGGTACTGCTGTGCGTCCTGCTGATCCAGACAGGGCTCTCGCTGCGGCTGCGCGGCACCGCCTTCCAGGACGAGGCGCTGTACATCGCGGCGGGCCACTACGAGGTCGGGAACATCCTGCACGGCACGCCGGTGCCGGGTGACTTCGAAGGCTACTTCTCGGGCTACCCGAAGCTGTACCCGGTGCTCGCGGCGATGATCGACAGCTACGCGGGTCTCACCGGCGTCCGCGTCATGAGCCTGCTGTTCATGCTGGGGGCCACCGGCCTGCTGTACGCCACCACGCGGCGGATGTTCAACGTCCGGGCGGCGCTCGGGGCGGCCGCGCTGTTCTCGGTCATCCAGTCGACCGTGTTCCTCGGCAACTTCGCCACCTTCGACGCGGCGGCCGTCTTCCTGCTCGCGCTGTCCATGTGGATCATCGTGCGGACCGGGCGATCCACGATCGTGGCGGTGATGCTGGGTGCGCCGCCCGCCGCTCTCGCCTTCGCGACGAAGTACGCGGCCGGTCTCTTCCTGCCCACCCTGGTGGTCCTCGCGGTCCTCACCGCGTACCGGCACCGCGGGGTGCTCGCCCTCGCCCGCGGGGCGCTGTTCGGACTCGGGATGGGCGCCCTGCTGGGTGCCGGGTACCTGTACACCGGGACGCTCGGCGGCATCAGCCAGACCACGACCAACCGTGCCAAGGGCGCCGACACCGCCGTCATGATCCTCCAGCACAGCGCGGAGTGGGGCGGCCTGATGTTCCTCGCCGCGCTGAGCGGCTCCATCGCTTACGCGATCCGGCCCGCCATGGGAGAGATGCCGTGGGTGGACCGGCAGGCTCCGGGCCGGTTGCGCCGTGTCTCGCTCGGCCTGTTGCTGACCGGCACCGCGCTGCTCGCCCCGGCCTACCAGATTCACCTCCAGACCGAGATCTCCCTGTTCAAGCACGTCGGCTTCGGTCTGCTCTTCGCCGGGCCGATGGCGGGCCTCGGTCTGTCCCGGCTGGTCGGCCCGCACTTCAGGCACCCGCAGCTGGGCATCATGCTGTACGTCCTGACGCTGGTCTTCGGCATGGTGCAGGCGCAGCAGGCGTACAGCTTCCCGGACTCGCGCGAGATGACGACCGTGCTGCGCACTCTGGTCGACCGCAAGGGCACGTTCCTGGCCGAGGAGCACGAGGTGCCCGCGTACTACCTGCGGGACGTGACCGGGTACGACCAGTGGCAGAGCACGTTCGGCATGGACTACAAGGACACGAAGGGCAAGCAGCACTCCGGCCCCGACGCCTATCGCGCCGCGGTCCTGGACGCGAAGTTCGACGTCATCGTGTTGCGCGGAACGGTCACGCCCGAGGTGGACGAGGCCGTCGTGAAGGCGCTGCGCGGAAACTCCCACTACCGTCTCGCCGCGGTGTCTCGCTTCACGACGAGCAAGGGCGACGGTGCGTTCCGGATCTGGGTGAAGCGATGAGTCTGCATGCCTCAAGTCCCCAGGGAAGTTCCCAGGGCAGCCCCTATGGGACCCCCTACGGCGACGGCTACGCCGGTGCCCAGGACGCGTACGGCCAGGGCGCGTACGGCCACGACGCGTACGGGGCTCCGGGGGCCTATGGAGCCGCGGAAGCCTTCGCCGAGCCGGTGGCGCCCGCGCCCGCACCTGAGCGGCAGCAGCCCACCGAGCCGGAGGAGACCCCGGCCGAGGCACCGTCGCGTGGCGGACGCGTCGTGGGAGCGCTCACTTTCCTGCTGCCCACGGCCCTGGCCCTCGCACTGATCCTGCGGAACATCGACGACCGCCAGCTGTGGCGCGACGAGCACGCCACCTGGTGGGCGTCGGCCCTGTCGTTCCACGACCTGAGCCTGCTGATCCGCTCCATCGACGTGGTGTTCACGCCGTACTACGTGGTCATGCACGGCTGGGTCGCGGTCGCCGGAGACTCCGAGACCGCGCTGCGCATCCCCGGCGCGCTGGCCATGGCGGCCGCCGCCGGACTGCTCGCGCTGCTCGGCCGTCGGCTGTTCACCACACAGGTGGGCGTGCTCGCCGGCCTCGCCTTCGCGGTCGTTCCCGTCACTACCCGGTACGGGCAGGAGGTCAGGCCGTACGCCTTCGCGGTGGCGGCGGTGCTGCTGTCGACCTGGCTGCTCGTCCGGGCCCTCGACCAGCCGTCGTTCAAGGTGTGGGTCGCCTACACGCTGTCCGTGCCGCTGATCGGCTGGAGTCACCTGGCCTCGCTGGCGGTGCTCGGCGCGCACCTGGTGATGATCCTGCTGGCTCGGCGTGCCGGTGACCGGATCGTGGGCTGGGCCTACGCCGCGGCCTGCACGCTGGGCATGTGCTTCGTGATGCCCATGGCGGTGTCCGGCTCCGGCCAGAGCGGTCAGATCGCCTGGAACAACCCGGGGCTGAAGGAGCTCACGGACTTCCCCTCGCACCTCTTCGGGTCCTGGGCCGTGGCCGTACCGGTGATGGCGCTCGGCCTGCTGGGGCTGTGCTTCGCGGGGCGGCGCGCCCCGGTGCTGTTCGTCTGGGTCGCGCTGCCTCCGGTGGCCACGTTCGTGACGGCGGCTCAGCTGCACCTCTTCCTGCCGCGCTATCTGCTGTTCACAGCGCCCGCGTGGGTGCTGCTCGGGGCCGTGGCCGTGTGCCGGATCGCCGGTCCCGTCGCGGGGGCGAAGGCGGGGACAGCGGCCGTGGCACGACGGGGGATCGGCTGGGTGCTGGTGGCGGCCGCGGTCGCGGGGATCGCCTTCCAGTCGCTGCCCGGCCTGCGCGAGACCCGGCAGAACGCGCTGGGGGAGCCGGACTTCCGCGGCGCCGCGCGCATCGTCGCGGCGGACCAGCGCAAGGGCGACGGGATCGTGTTCAACGGTGCCATGTCCGAACGCCGGGCCATCGCCTACGAGTTGCGCGACGACGCGGGGCGCCCCAAGGACGTGCTGATGTACCGCACCCCGCAGCAGCGCGGCTCGTTCGACGCGGCCGAGTGCCCCAAGCCGTCCTCGTGCCTGGCCCGCACCGACCGCCTCTGGCTGGTGGCCACCACGTACGACGGCGACCCGTACGCGGGGATGGCGAAGCCGATGAGGACCGCGCTCGACCGGAACTTCCGCGTCGTGCGCACCAAGAAGCTCGACCACGTACAGGTACTGCTTCTGAAGCGGACCGGAGTCGCCGACGACGGCAAGGAGGCCGACGACGCGGGTGACCGCAAGGTCCACACCTGACCGGGCCGGACGGGCCGGGACGGGCTGAGATTTCCGAGGGCTGGGGAGGCCCCCGGTGGGGAGGGAAAAGAGAATGGGTCACGTACAGGGCAGTTCGGGTCCGGGGAGATCCGACGCCGCGGTCACCGTGGTGATGCCGACCTACAACGAAGCCGCGAACCTGCCGCGCATCGCCGAGCTGGTGCTCGGGCAGCCGATGGCGGGGCTGCATCTGAAGATCGTCGACGACTCCAGTCCGGACGGGACCGGGCGGATCGCCGAGGAGCTCGCCGAGAAGTACAACACCGACCTGCCCGCCGGGCGGCGCCGGATGAGCGTGCTGCACCGGGTCGAGAAGGACGGGCTCGGGCGGGCGTACGCGGCCGGGATGAGCGCGGCCGTCGCCGAGGGCGCCACGTACGTCGTGCAGATGGACGCCGACGGGTCGCACCCGGCGGAGGCCCTGCCGCGGATGCTGGCCGCCGCCGAGGAGTCGGGCGCGGGGCTCGTCATCGGGAGCCGGTACGTCGACGGCGGCTCGCTCGACGAGGAGTGGGGCTGGCACCGCAAGGCCCTGTCCCGGTTCGCGAACGGGTACGCGCGCACCGTGCTCGGCACCAAGCAGATCTCCGACCTGACCGCCGGGTTCACCCTGTGGCGGGCCGACGTGCTCACCGCGGTCGACGTGACGTCGCTAGACAGCGCCGGGTACAGCTTCCAGGTGGAGCTCAAGTACAAGGCCGTACGCGGCGGCTGCGAGGTCGTCGAGGTGCCGATCCGGTTCGAGGAGCGGACCGAGGGGGAGTCGAAGATGAGCCTCGGCACGCAGATCGAGTCGGCGATGATCCCGCTGCGCCTGCGCCGCCGCTACCGGTGATGGGCGGTCGGCACGGGGGAGCCCCGTCCGCACTGGGCAGGCTGTACGCCGAGATCGCCAAGTTCGGCGTGGTCGGGCTGCTCGGCATCGTCGTGAACCTCGCCGCGTTCAACCTGCTGCGCTGGGCCACGGACCTGCAGACGGTGCGCGCCAGTGTCGCCGCCACCGCGATCGCGATCGTCGGGAACTACATCGGCTTCCGGTACTTCACCTACCGCGGCCAGGAGTCGGGGCGGAGCATGCGGCGGGAGGCGGCGCTGTTCGCGTTCTTCAGCGCCGTCGGCCTGCTCATCGAGAACGGGGTGCTCTTCGGGGCGACGTACGGGCTCGGCCTGCACGACGCCCTGTGGAGCAACTTCTTCAAGTTCGGCGGCATCGGCGTCGCGACCCTGTTCCGCTTCTGGTCGTACCGCACCTGGGTGTTCAAGAGCGTGCCCCAGGTGTCGGTCGTCGTGCGGCACGGGTTCGACACGGCCGGGCTCGTCGAGTCCGTCGAGGAGACGCTGACGCTGCGCGCCGTCAGCCTGCCGTCGCCGCCGCGGAGGCCTGGACCTGGCCACGTCGGTAGATCTGCTGGAAGGTGAACTCCTGAAGGTCGTCGCCCAGCGTGAACAGGGCGGTGTCCTTCTTGGTGGCGTCCGTGCCGTTCGTGAGGCCGCCGTTGGTGAAGTACGCGTAGCGGCCGAAGGCGCGCGCGGTGGTGCGGCAGACCGTCGTACGGCAGAACGTGGGCACGCCGGAGCCGGGCAGCGAGACGATCGTGCCGTCCTCGTACTCCTCCTTGGCCCTGGCGGCCTGTGCCTTCGTGTCGAAGACGGCGACGCCGACGGTCACCGCGGTGCCGCCCTTGTAGTAGGTCGCGCGGATGACCTGGGTGCAGTCGTTCTTCTTCAGGACGGCGGCCAGGCCCTTCTGCGCCACGGAGGAGCAGTCGGTGGTGCGGCTGGTGGCGCCCTTCTGGTAGACGCGCCCGCTCATGGTCAGCGTCGTGCCGGGGAAGAGGGTGTCCGCGCTGAGCGGGGCCTTGTCCTTCTCCGCGCTGTCGATGAAGTCGTTCGGGTCGAGCGGCGGCGGCGCCGAGGTCTCCGCGAAGGACGGGCCCGGAGTGCGGTCCTCACTGGGGATGTCCGCGGTGCTCGGCAGCTGGTCGGCGGGCTTGTTGCCGGCCTCGCTGTCCTTGTTCGCCGAGACGATGCCCCAGGCGACGGCCGAGCCGACCGCGAGCGTCGCCACGACCGCGCCGCCGATCAGCAGCCAGCGCTTCTTGCGCGCGCGTGCCTCGGACTCCTCGGCCAGGGCCGCCCAGTCCGGCGCGTTTCCGTTGCCACTCGGCCCCCACTGGGGTCCCCCTTGCCCGAAACTCATGGTGCGCATCTTAGAGGGGCCCGGAAGCGGGCATGGCGCCGCTGTCCCATTGTTCCTCCGGCCTAACGTGAGCCGCATGAATACGGTCAAATCGCCCGTGATCGGGTGGCTGTCGAAGCCCGCGCCGGCCGCCGCGTGGGGCGCCCTCGGTCTCGTGCTCGCCGTGCTCCCCGTGCACGCCGCGCTCAAGGCCCCCGGCGGCGGCATGGACAACGGCATCGTCGTACGGGCCGCGGACGTGTGGCTGCGCGGCGGGTCCCCGTACGACGATCCGCACTTCCTCTACTTCCCGAGCGCCGTGCTGGCCGCCGTGCCGCAGGCGCTGCTGCCGGCGTGGGTGCTGCGCCCGGTCGTCCCCGTGCTCGTCACGGCGGGGCTGGTCGGCGCGTGGGCGTGCGCGCTGCGGGTGCACGGGGTCGCCCGGCGCAGCCGGTTCGCCGTGCTCGGGCTGCTCGCGCTCGCCGTCGGCTGCGCGCCCTTCGCGCACCTGGTGCACCTCGGCAACTGGACCGTGACCGCCGCCCTCGCCCTGCCCTGCGCCCTGCTGTGCGCGGTGCGGGGCCGGTGGCTCGCGGCGGGCGTGGTGGTCGGCGCCGCCCTCGCGCTGAAGCCGCTGCTCGCCCCGGTCGCGCTCCTCTTCGTCCTCGCCCGGCAGTGGCGCGGTCTCGCGGCGCTGGTCCTCGTGCCCGCCGCGGCCTCCGGCGCCGCGGCCCTGGCGATGCCCGACCCGGCCGGCTTCTTCACCCGCACCCTGCCCTTCCTGCTCCGCGGCGACGACGGCTTCGTGCGGCTCTACGAGGCGTCGCCGGGGGCCGTCCTCACGCGGCTCGGCGTCCCCGCGGGCGCGGCGACCGCGATCGCCGCGGCGGGGGCGGCGGCCGGGCTGTGGTGCGCGTGGCGGCGCTGGGGCCGGGGCGACGCGGGCCCGGGGCGGATCTCGGAGACCGCGGTGCTCCTCATGCTCTCCGCGTTCCTCGTCTCGCGGCCCAGCTACGACCACTACCTCCTGGTCGCCGTGCCGCTGCTGGTCGCGGGGGCCCTGGAGCGGGGCGCCGCCGCCCGCGACCCGTGGCTGTGGGCCGCCCTGCTCCCGCAGGTGCCGGGGATCACCTGGCCCTGGCTCGACACCGGTGTGCGCCGGGCGTTCCTGGACTGCGCGACCTTGTGCGGCCTGGTGCTCGCCGTCGGGCGGCGCGGTGCACGACGCGTCCCGGTTACCCTGGAACCTCGCGGCACGGCAGGACCGGCCACGGTCCCCGGCTCCCGGGACGACCGCGTTTTGACCCGTTCGGGTCGGCGAAGGTATCCTGCCTAGTCGTTATGCGTATCGGCTTGGTCGCTCTCAGGCGAGAGGCCCTTACGTAGGTTCCCTGGAGCAGTTACCAGTGGGCGGCATACGGGCGCTGAACCCGGCACTGTCGTCCCCAGCTGCACGATCGCTTCAGTGATGCCATGTTTCAGCACCCATCTACTGAAGAAGAAGGCTGCGAAGTGCGTACGTACAGCCCCAAGCCCGGTGACGTGACTCGCCAGTGGCACGTCATTGACGCTCAGGACATCGTCCTGGGCCGTCTGGCAACCACTGCGGCGACCCTCCTCCGTGGCAAGCACAAGCCGACCTATGCCCCCCACATGGACATGGGCGACTTCGTCGTCATCGTCAATGCGGACAAGGTGCACCTGTCCGGCAACAAGAAGACCCAGAAGATGGCGTACCGCCACTCCGGTTACCCGGGTGGTCTGCGGTCCGTCCGCTACGACGAGCTTCTCGCGAAGAACCCCGAGAAGGCCGTCGAGAAGGCCATCAAGGGCATGCTCCCGAAGAACACGCTCGGCCGTCAGATGCTCTCGAAGCTGAAGGTCTACTCGGGCGACCAGCACCCGCACGCTGCCCAGCAGCCGGTGCCGTTCGAGATCACCCAGGTCGCGCAGTAGTTCCGGCCACACCCCCTAAGACAGAAAAGAATCTGAGGAGAATCGTGGCCGAGACCACTGCCGAGACGCCGGTCGAAGAGACCGAGATCGTCGACGTCGAGAGCTACACCACCGAGTCGGACGCGCCCGTCGAGGGCGAGTACACCTCGGAGTCCAACCCGGCCCGCTTCGGTGACCCGCAGCCGGCCGCCGGCCTGGGCCGCCGCAAGAACGCCATCGCGCGCGTTCGCATCGTGCCCGGCACCGGCAAGTGGAAGGTCAACGGGCGCACGCTCGAGGACTACTTCCCGAACAAGGTGCACCAGCAGGAAGTCAACGAGCCCTTCAAGGTGCTGGAGCTCGACGGTCGCTACGACGTCATCGCCCGCATCTCGGGTGGCGGCGTCTCCGGCCAGGCCGGTGCCCTGCGTCTCGGTGTCGCCCGCGCGCTGAACGAGGCCGACGTCGAGAACAACCGCCCGGCGCTCAAGAAGGCCGGTTACCTCAAGCGTGACGACCGTGCGGTCGAGCGCAAGAAGGCCGGTCTCAAGAAGGCCCGTAAGGCCCCGCAGTACAGCAAGCGCTAAATCTCGCTGCCTGCTTGTCTTTTCCCGTTCGCCCCGGCGGCACCTCGCGTGCCGACGGGGCGTTCGGCTTATGGATGACTGTTTTGTCGGCTGGGGGTCCGGGGGCCTGCGGCGTAGCCGCTCATGACACGGACCCCGGGAAATGCAGTGGAGGACAACAAGTGGGACGACTCTTCGGCACGGACGGCGTGCGCGGTGTCGCCAACGCGGACCTGACGGCCGAGCTCGCGCTCGGGCTCTCGGTCGCCGCGGCGCACGTGCTCGGCGAGGCAGGAAGTTTCGCCGGTCACCGCCCGGTGGCGGTCGTGGGCCGTGATCCGCGTGCCTCGGGCGAGTTCCTGGAAGCCGCGGTCGTCGCGGGCCTGGCCAGCGCGGGCGTCGACGTCCTGCGCGTCGGTGTGCTGCCCACCCCCGCGGTGGCGTATCTCACCGGTGCGCTGGGAGCCGACCTCGGCGTGATGCTCTCCGCGAGCCACAACGCCATGCCGGACAACGGCATCAAGTTCCTCGCCCGCGGCGGGCACAAGCTCGACGACGCCCTGGAGGAGCGGATCGAGGCGGTCTACGACGAGCACCGCACCGGCGCGCCCTGGGACCGCCCGACCGGTGCGGGCGTCGGCCGCGTGACCTCGTACGACGAGGGGCTCGACCAGTACGTCGCGCACCTCATGGGGGTGCTGCCGAACCGGCTCGACGGGCTGAAGATCGTCCTCGACGAGGCGCACGGCGCCGCGTCCCGGGTCTCCCCGGAGGCCTTCACGCGCGCGGGCGCCGAGGTCGTCACGATCGGTGCCGAGCCGGACGGGCTCAACATCAACGACGGGTGCGGCTCCACGCACCTCGACCTCCTGAAGGCCGCCGTCGTCGAGCACGGGGCCGCCTTCGGTATCGCGCACGACGGGGACGCCGACCGCTGCCTCGCCGTGGACCACACCGGCTCCGAGGTGGACGGCGACCAGATCATGGCCGTCATCGCCCTCGCGATGCGGGAGCGGGGCGCGCTGCGCGAAGACACCGTTGTCGCGACCGTCATGTCGAACCTCGGCCTGAAGCTGGCCATGGAGCGCGAGGGCATCAACCTCGTGCAGACCGCGGTCGGCGACCGGTACGTCCTGGAGAACATGAAGGAGCACGGGTACGCGCTGGGCGGCGAGCAGTCCGGCCACGTCATCGTGCTCGACCACGCGACGACCGGCGACGGCACGCTCACCGGCCTGCTGCTCGCGGCCCGGGTCGCGCAGACCGGCCGTACGCTCAAGGACCTCGCGGGCGTGATGGAGCGGCTGCCGCAGGTGCTCATCAACGTCCCGGACGTCGACAAGTCGCGGGTCGCGACGTCGGCCGAGCTGACCACCGCCGTGGCCGACGCCGAGCGTGAACTCGGCTCCACCGGGCGGGTGTTGCTGCGCTCGTCCGGCACCGAGCCGCTGGTGCGCGTGATGGTCGAGGCCGCGGACATCGAGCAGGCCCGGTCCGTCGCCGGGCGGCTCGCCGACGTCGTGAAGTCGGCGCTCGGCTAGCCGAGCGAGCGCTTCGACCGGGTCCGTTCACGGTGCCTGGCCCAGAAGAACTTCTGGGCCAGGAGCGTGAGCGTGCCCGCGAGGACGATGGCGAGCAGGTTCAGGAGCAGCTGCTGCGTCGAGCCCCACGTCTGCTTCATGTCGTCGTAGCTGAGCGCCACCGCCGCGTTCGCCGCCGCCGGGACCGTGGTCACCGAGATGGCCACGCCCACCAGGGCGCCCGACTTGGCCGACGTGAGCGAGAGCGTGCCGGCCGCGCCCGCGAGGACGGCCACCACGAACGAGAACCAGTCGGGGGCGTACACGAACCCGGTGTTGGGGCGGTCCGCCTCCAACTGCGCCTCGCTGAACAGGTTCACGGCGTCCATGAAGTAGCTGAACCCCACCGTCACGACCATCGCGACCACGAACCCGACGAGCAGCGCGATCAGTGAGCGCAGCGCCAGTTTCGGCGCCCGCTGCACCACGGCCGTGCAGATCCCGGCCAGCGGCCCGAACTCGGGGCCGACCGCCATGGCGCCCACGATCAGGATCGCGTTGTCGAGGACGACACCGCACGCCGCGATCATCGTGGCGATCACGAGGAACGCCACGTACGTGAACGTGAGCGTCGACTCCTCGTGCGTGGCGTCCGACAACTGCTCCCACAGAACGGCGTCCGCGCCTTCGCCCGGTGCCTCGTCCTCCGCCTTGTCGGCGCGCAGCGACAGGGACAGATCGATGCTCTCGACGGCGATCGACCCGCACTTGTCGATGTCCAACTCCCGCAGCGCGCCGATGAGTTCGTCACCGGCCTCGCGGGCGACATCGCACATGACGACGTCGCCCGCCGGATTGCGGGCCGCGCCCGGCACCACGGCCAGGTGCGTGGTGCCGACGGTCTTCTCGATCAGACGCACCACGTCGTCCGTCTTGTCGGCCGGGGTGATCAGGCGCAGATGCAGCATGCGCGTAACCGTAACGGGCGCTCAGAGTTTGCGGAGCCGCAGCCGCTGCACCTTGTGGTCGGGACCCTTGCGGACGACGAGGGTGGCGCGGCCGCGCGTGGGCGCCACGTTCTCCAGGAGGTTGGGCTTGTTGATGGTGCGCCAGGTGGTGCGCGCGTAGTCGAGCGCCTCCTCCTCCGAGACCTGCGTGTACTTGCGGAAGTACGAGGACGGGTCCTGGAACGCCGTCGCGCGCAGCTTGCGGAAGCGGTTGAGGTACCAGGCCTCGATGTCCTCGGCGCGCGCGTCCACGTACACGCTGAAGTCGAAGTAGTCGGCGAGGCCGACGCGGGTGCGGCCGTCCTTGCCGGGCAGGGCGGGCTGCAACACGTTCAGGCCCTCGACGATGAGGATGTCGGGGCGCCGCACCGTCAGCGTCCGCGTGGGGTCGATGTCGTAGATCAGGTGCGAGTAGACGGGGGCCGTCACCTCGTCCTTGCCGGCCTTCACGTCGGCGACGAACCGGGTCAGGGCGCGGCGGTCGTACGACTCGGGGAAGCCCTTGCGCGACATCAGGCCGCGCGCCTCCAGCTCCTTGGTGGGGAGCAGGAAGCCGTCGGTGGTGACGCGGGCGACGCGCGGGTGCTCGGGCCAGCGCGAGAGCAGGGCCTGGAGGAGGCGGGCGACGGTGGACTTGCCGACCGCCACCGAACCGGCGACCCCTATGACGAACGGGGTGCCGGTCTGGGCGGCCTTCTCGTTCGTCTCGCCCAGGAACGTGTTGAGCGCGCCGCGCAGGCCGTCGGTCGCGCCCACGTACAGGTTCAGGAGACGGGAGAGCGGCAGATAGATGTCGCGCACCTCGTCGAGGTCGATGACGTCGCCGAGGCCGCGCAGCTGTTCCAGCTCCTCGGCGGTCAGCGGCAGCGGCGTCCTGTCACGCAGAGCACTCCACTCGGTTCGGGTGAGGTCGACGTAGGGAGTCACCTCCGGCTTCTGCCGGTGGGTGCTCCGGGAGTCCGTCGACGCGGTGGCCAGGGGCTCGGAGACCGGAGAGATCACAGTCCATTGTTACGGCTGTGTGGCCGGAGCGGGGCGTGGGGTGCGTCACGCCGGGCCGTGACAGGGCCCGCACGGACCCGTCACAGCTATGGACCCGGCGTGGAGGCGGCGATACCTTCCGGGGATCCGCGGGGCACCGGCGCGTCCGCGGGGCGGGAGGGAAACCCTCATGTCCGTGTTGCGCGTTCCCGGCTTCGTCCGTGTACGGGGGAGGTTCCGCGCCGCGCCGGCCGGTGACGACTGGGCGGGCCGGGTCCACAGCGAGCTGGCGCTCGACCTGCCCGACGAGGACATAGGCGAGGACCTCGACGACTGTCTCGACCTCTACGAGATGGGCAGCAAGCCGCGCTGCGAGGAAGCCGAGTACCTGGGGCTCGTCCAGGACGCGCGGGACAGGCTCCTGTGGGGGCGCTGACGGCGGTCGTACGCTGCGGCGTATGTGCGGAATCGTGGGATACGTAGGTTCTCAGTCGGCTCTCGACGTCGTCCTCGCGGGGCTGAAACGCCTGGAGTACCGGGGCTACGACTCGGCCGGGGTGGCCGTCGTCGCGGACGGTTCGCTGGCCTCCCGCAAGAAGGCCGGCAAGCTCGTCAACCTGGAGAAGGAGCTGGTCGACCGGCCGCTGCCGGCCGGGCCCGCCGGGATCGGGCACACCCGCTGGGCCACCCACGGCGGCCCCACGGACACCAACGCGCACCCGCACCTGGACAACGCGGGCCGGGTCGCCGTCGTCCACAACGGCATCATCGAGAACTTCGCCCCGCTGCGCGCCGAGCTGGCCGAGCGCGGCCACGACCTGACGTCCGAGACGGACACCGAGGTCGTGGCGCATCTGCTGGCCGAGGAGTACGCGGGCGACCTCGCGGCGGCGATGCGCCGGGTCTGCCGCCGCCTGGAGGGGGCGTTCACGCTGGTCGCGGTGCACGCGGACGCGCCGGACGTGGTGGTGGGCGCGCGCCGGAACTCGCCGCTGGTGGTCGGCGTGGGGGAGGGCGAGGCGTTCCTCGCGTCGGATGTGGCGGCCTTCATCGCGCACACCCGGTCGGCCATCGAGCTGGGTCAGGACCAGGTCGTCGAGCTGCGCAGGGACGGGGTCGTCGTCACCGACTTCGACGGGCGCGCGGCGGACGTCCGGCACTACCACGTCGACTGGGACGCGTCGGCCGCCGAGAAGGGCGGCTACGACTACTTCATGCTCAAGGAGATCGCCGAGCAGCCGAAGGCGGTCGCGGACACCCTGCTCGGGCGGATCGGCGCGGAGGGACAGCTGACGCTGGACGAGCTCCGCATCCCGCCGCAGGTGCTGCGGATGGTCGACAAGGTCGTCATCGTGGCGTGCGGTACGGCGTTCCACGCGGGTCTGATCGCCAAGTACGCCATCGAGCACTGGACCCGGCTGCCCTGCGAGGTGGAGCTGGCGAGCGAGTTCCGCTACCGGGACCCGATCCTCGACGCCCGGTCGCTGGTCATCGCGATCTCCCAGTCCGGCGAGACGATGGACACCCTGATGGCGCTGCGGCACGCGCGGGAGCAGGGCGCGACGGTGCTCGCCATCTGCAACACGAACGGGTCGACGATCCCGCGCGAGTCCGACGCCGTCCTCTACACGCACGCCGGGCCCGAGGTGGCGGTCGCCTCGACCAAGGCGTTCCTGACGCAGCTCGTCGCCTGCTACCTGGTGGCGCTGTACCTCGGGCAGGTGCGGGGCACCAAGTGGGCCGACGAGATCCTCGCCGTCGTAGGGGACCTGGCGCGCATCGGCGAGGAGGTCGAGCGGGTCCTGGAGACGATGGAGCCGGTCCGCGAGCTCGCCCGCTCGCTGGCCGGGGCGGACACCGTGCTGTTCCTGGGCCGGCACGTCGGCTATCCGGTCGCCCTGGAGGGCGCGCTGAAGCTCAAGGAGCTCGCCTACATGCACGCCGAGGGCTTCGCGGCCGGTGAGCTGAAGCACGGGCCGATCGCGCTGATCGAGGAGGGCATGCCGGTGGTGGTCGTCGTCCCGTCGCCGCGCGGCCGCTCGGTCCTGCACGACAAGATCGTCTCCAACATCCAGGAGATCAGGGCGCGCGGGGCGCGGACCATCGTGATCGCCGAGGAGGGCGACGAGGCCGTCGTCCCGTACGCGGACCATCTGGTGCGCGTCCCGGCCACGCCGACCCTGTTGCAGCCGCTCGTGGCGACGGTGCCGTTGCAGGTGTTCGCGTGCGAGCTGGCCACGGCCCGCGGCAACGAGGTGGACCAGCCGCGGAACCTGGCGAAGTCGGTGACGGTGGAGTGAGGGCCGGGTGACGCGTTCCGTAGGGTGCTCGGCATGAGCATCATCGGGGTCGGAATCGACGTGGCCGAGATCGAGCGGTTCGCGGCGTCCCTGGAGCGGACGCCGGGGATGGCCGGGCGGCTGTTCGTCGCGGGGGAGTTGCTGCTGCCGAGCGGCGAGCGGCGCGGGGTCGCCTCGCTCGCCGCCCGGTTCGCCGCGAAGGAGGCACTCGCCAAGGCGCTGGGAGCGCCGGCCGGGCTGCGCTGGACCGACGCGGAGGTGTGGGTCGAGGAGAGCGGGCAGCCCCGGCTGCGGGTGAGCGGCACGGTGGCGGCGCGCGCCGCCGAGCTGGGCGTGCAGGGGTTCCATGTGTCGTTGAGCCATGACGCGGGGGTGGCGTCGGCCGTGGTGGTGGCGGAGGGATGAGCGACACCGCGTCGACGACGACGCTGTGGCGCCCCACCGGGCCCGTGGAGCTGGACCTGGTGCGGGAGTCCGGGTGGCGTGCCTGGCCGCCCCGGCTCCCCGAGCAGCCGATCTTCTATCCGGTCCTCAACGAGGACTACGCGATCCGCATCGCGCGCGACTGGAACGTCAAGCACGACGGCGCGGGCTTCGTGACGCGGTTCGAGGTCGACACCGCGTTCCTGCGCCGGTACCCGGTCCGGCGGGCGGGCGGCGAGACGATCCTCGAACTGTGGGTGCCCGCCGAGGAGCTGGACGAGTTCAACGCGCACATCGTCGGGGAGATCGAGGTCGTGCGCGCGTTCCGCGCCGAGGCGTAGGCGCGGGCGCCTTCCCGCCCGGCCCGGCCGCCCGTCGGGTCAGTGGCGTACGTCCCGCCACACCGCCGGGATCGCCGCCGCCACGTCCTGCGCCGACACCGGGGCGCCGTCCGCCGCGCGGCGGGCCGCCAGGCCGTGGAGGTGGGCGCCGACCGAGGCCGCGTCCGCCGGGGCGAGGCCCGCCGCCAGGAGGAGCCCGTCAGGCCCGACAGGACGTCGCCGCTGCCCGCCGTGGCCAGCCAGGGGGTGCCCGTCGGGTTGACCCGGGTCGGGGCGCCGGGCGAGGCGATCAGGGTCGTCGAGCCCTTGAGGAGGACCGTCGCCGCGTACCGGGACGACAACTCCTTGACGGAACTCAGGCGTCGGGACTCCACCTCGGCGCGGTCCGTGCCCAGGAGGGCCGCCGCCTCGCCCGCGTGCGGGGTGAGGACGGTCGGGGCCGTGCGGGTGCGGATCACGTCCGCGTCCGCGAGGCGCAGGCCGTCCGCGTCGATCAGGACCGGGACGTTCGACGCCAGGACGTCGAGGACGCCCGACCGGTCGTCGCCCAGGCCGGGGCCGAGCACCCAGGCCTGCACCCGCCCCGCCTTGGACGGCGGCCCCGCCGACACCAGCGTCTCCGGGAAGCGGGCGAGGACCGCGTCCGCCGCCGGGCCCACGTAGCGCACCGCGCCCGCGCCGCCGTGCAGCGCCCCGGCCACCGCGAGGACCGCGGCCCCCGGATAGCGCGCGGAGCCCGCGACCACGCCGACGACCCCGCGCCGGTACTTGTCGCTCTCGCCGGTCGGCTCGGGCAGCAGCTCCGCGACGTCCGCGTACTGGAGCGCCTCCAACGCGGCGTCGCCGCGCGGCAGTTCGAGTCCGATGTCGATCAGGCGCAGCGCCCCCGCGTAGGCGTGCGCCGGGTCGATGAGGAGTCCGGGCTTGTACGCGCCGAACGTGACCGTCGCGTCCGCGCGCACCGCGTCGCCGCGGACCTCGCCGGTGTCGGCGTCCACCCCGCTCGGCAGGTCGACGCAGACCATCACTCCCCGGACGGCGTCGGCCAGTTGGGCCGCTCGGGGGCGCAGGCCGCCCTTGCCGCCGATGCCCACGATCCCGTCGACGACGAGGTCGGCGCGGCCCACCAGTTCGGGCGCCGCGTCCGACTCCGCGTCGAGCACCGTGCCGCCCGCCGCGCGCAGCGCCGCGAGGCCCCCGGCGTGGGCCCGCTCCGGCGCGAGCAGCAGGGCCGTCACGCCCGCGCCGCGCCGGGCCAGGCGGGCGCCCGCGAACAGGGCGTCGCCGCCGTTGTCCCCGGAGCCGACGAGGAGGGCGATCCGGGACCCGTAGACCTTTCCGAGCAGTTCCGCGCAGGCCGCGGCGAGCCCGGCCGCCGCCCGCCGCATCAGCGTTCCTTCGGGCAGCCGCGCCATCAGTGCGCGTTCGGCTGCCCTGACCGTCTCGACGTCGTAGGCGACTCGCATGTCATCGAGTGTCTCCCAAGAGGTGGGTGCGCAGCAGGTCGGCCGTCTCGGCGGGGTGGGTCGACCAGCCGTTGTGGGCGCCGGGGAAGTGCGCGAGGCCGAGGTCCAGCCGCCGCGCCAGCAGCTCCGCGGGCCGGTACGGCAGATGTCCGCGCGTCGCCGTGCCCGCCGCCAGGGTCAGCCGGTCGCGGGCCGTGGCCAGCGCGGCCAGGTCCGGTTCGTACGCCGCGAAGCTGCGGTGCTCGTACCGGATCGCCAGCGGGGCGTTCGCCAGCAGCCGCTGTCTCATCTCCCGTACGCGCTCGGGGAGTTCGCCCGGCTGGGGCGGTGCGGGCAGCATCACCGGGCCGACGCCCGCGAGGAAGCGCGCGCCCGCCGCCTCCAGGCCCCGCGCCATGAACGTCTCGTACACGTCCTGGAAGAACGCCGCCTGCTCGGCCGCGTCCGGCAGCACGCTCCACGACGGCGGTTCGTGGGCCACCACGTGCCGGAGCCGGCCGGGGTGCCGCGCCAGCAGGTCGAGGGCGACGATCGCGCCGCTGGAGACGCCCGCCACGTACGCGGGGCGGTCCGGGGAGAGCGCGTCCAGGAGGCGCAGCGCGTCGTCCGCGTGGACCGGCACGCGCTGCTCGGCCGGCGGCCCGTCCAGGGTGCTGCGCGAGTAGCCGCGCGGGTCGTGCGTGAGCACCGTGAAGGTGTCGGCGAGGGCGTCCGCGACCGGGTCGAGGGCCGCCGCGTCGCCGCCCGCGCCGGGCAGCAGGAGGAGGACGGGACCGCTGCCGCGCAGCTCGTGGTGCAGGGTCGCGCCGGGGACGCGCAGGGTGTGTGAGGTGATCATCGACGCACTTCTCCCTCGGGCCAGTGGGTGAGCATGACGTGCAGCGCCTCCAGGGCGCTCGCCCACGTCTCCTCCACGTCCCTGCGGTGCCGGAAGCCGCCCGCGAGTTCGAGGGTGACGAAGCCGTGGAAGGTGCTGCGCAGGACGCGCCCCGCGTCCGTGAGGTGCGGTTCCTCCAGGCCGTAGCCCTGGAGCAGCGCGTACGTGCACGTGAGGTTGCGGCGCAGGCCCGGGTGCTCGTCGAGGACCGACGGGTCGAGCTCCAGCTGGGTCGCCGCGTACCGCCCCGGGTGCTCCAGGGCGAAGGCGCGGTAGGCGTGCCCGAAGGCGAGCAGCGCGTCGCGCCCGGCCCGGCCCGCGAGCGCGTCCGCGATCCGGTCGGCGAGGTCGAGGCCGGACCGGATCGCGACCCGGGTGCTCAGCTCGGACAGGCCCTTGACGTGCGCGTACAGACTCGCGTCCTTGACGCCGAAGCCGCGGGCGAGCGCCGCGATGGTGATGTGGTCGAAGCCGACCGTGTCCGCGAGATCGGCGGCGGCCGCCACGACGCGCTCCGTCGTCAGCCCTGCCCTGGCCATCATGGGTCCGGCCCCTCTTTCCTAATGCTCCTAGGTTTTGTCCTACGGTACCTAGGTGCGGCCGGGCCGATCAACGGCTTTTCGGGGGACCTCGCCGCGCGGCTGCCCGGGGAGCGGGCCGCACCGGGATTCCCTCGGCCCATGACCAGCACTCCTGTGCGCGGCGCCCTGGCCGCGCTGCTCGCCCTCGCCGCCGCGCTCCCGGCGGTCCCCGCCTTCGCCGACCCGGGACCGCCGCCCCGGCCCTCGGCCCCGGCGCCCGCCGCGGGACCCGCGCTCGTCCCCGGCGTCCCGCTCACCCCGTACCAGCCCTGGCGGATGGACACCCCCGACCAGGTGCTGCCGCCGCGCGTGTACGAGCCGAGCGCCGCCGAGGACGCGATCGAGCCGTACGAGCCGTCCGTCCCGGTCGACGACAGCGTCGAGTACGTGCCCGCGAGCGAGGCGCAGCCGGCGCCGGGACCCGGTCTCGGACAGTTCGCCGCCGCGCGCTGCACCACGAAGACCGGCCCCTACCAGCGCCAGGTCGAGCGCTGGCTGAAGCTCAAGGTCGACGGCCGTCAGTCCGCCGCCGACTGCAAGGCCATCCGCGCCTTCCAGACCAAGCAGGGCATCCGCCCGAACAGCGGCTTCGCCGGGCCCGTCACCTGGGGCCGGATGCGCTCCATCAGCGCCCGCAAGAACCCGAACGCGGCGAAGAAGTGCCCCACGCGCGCGTACCGCCTCGCCTGCGTCGACCTGCCGCGCCAGCTGATGTGGGTCAGCAAGGGCAAGAAGATCGTCTACGGGCCCGTCCCGATCCGCAGCGGCCGCGCCGGGTACGCGACCCGCGCGGGCTGGCACAAGGTCTACTGGAAGCACAAGAACCACTGGTCGACGCTGTACAACACCCCCATGCCGTACAGCCAGTTCTTCAGCGGCGGCCAGGCCTTCCACGCCATCTACGGCAGCGTCTACAACCCGCCCGGCTCGCGCGGCTGCGTCAACATGCGGCTCGCCGACGCCAAGAAGCTCTGGGGCGTGCTCAAGAAGGGCGACCGCGTGTACGTGTGGGGCCGCAGGCCCGGTACCTGAGGGCCGCTCCGACCGCTCTGAGAGACTGGGCGCACCATGAACGAGAACGTGACTGCCCCGCTCCGCGCCCGCGCCGAGATCGACCTGGCCGCACTGAAGGCCAACGTGCGGTCCCTGCGCGCCCACGCGCCGGGGGCCGCGTTCATGGCCGTGGTGAAGGCGGACGCCTACGGGCACGGAACGCTCCCGGTGGCCCGCGCCGCGAAGGAGGCGGGTGCCGAGTGGATCGGCACCGCCACCGCCGAAGAGGCCCTGGAGCTGCGCGCGGCGGGCATCACCGGCCGCCTCCTGTGCTGGCTGTGGGTGCCCGGCGGGCCCTGGCGCGAGGGCATCGAGGCCGACCTCGACATGTCGGTCAGCGGCATGTGGGCGCTGCGCGAAGTCGCCGCCGCGGCACGGGAGTCGGGCCGGGTCGCCCGCATCCAGCTCAAGGCCGACACGGGACTCGGGCGCAACGGCTGCCTGCCGGCCGACTGGCCCGAGCTGGTGCGCGAGGCCCTGAAGGCGCAGGAGGCCGGTCTCGTCACCGTCACCGGACTGTGGTCGCACTTCGCCTGCGCCGACGAGCCGGGGCACCCCTCGACCGCCGCGCAGCTGGCCTCCTTCCGCGAGATGGTCGGGTACGCGCAGGAGCGGGGTATCACCCCCGAGGTGCGGCACATCGCGAACTCGCCGGGGACGCTGACCCTGCCCGAGACCCACTTCGACCTCGTCCGCCCCGGTATCGCGATGTACGGCATCTCGCCCAGCCCCGAGCTGGGCACGCCCGCCGACTTCGGCCTGCGCCCCGTCATGACCCTGAAGGCGAACCTCGCGCTCGTGAAGCACGCGCCGGGTGGACTCGGCGTCAGTTACGGGCATCACTACGTCACCCCGGGAGCGACGACCCTCGGCCTCGTCCCGCTCGGCTACGCGGACGGCATCCCGCGGCACGCCTCCGGCACCGGCCCGGTCCTGATCGCGGGCAAGCGGCGCACGGTCGCGGGGCGGGTCGCGATGGACCAGTTCGTCGTCGACCTCGGCGGTGACGAGCCGGCCGCGGGGGACGAGGCGGTGCTGTTCGGCCCCGGTGACGCGGGCGAGCCGACCGCCGAGGACTGGGCGGCCGCGGCGGGCACCATCGCGTACGAGATCGTCACGCGGATCGGTTCACGGGTCCCGCGCGTCTATGTCGGCGACGGGCCGGCGGACGGCGCGTGACCACGGACACGGGTTGAGCGGCGGCCGCCAGGGCTATGTGAACTTCGAACCGAACAGGAAACTCGGCACACCAGGGCAGCACGCAGCGCAGGACGCGGGCAGAGCGCACTAAGGAGCGGCACGTGAGCGAGGACACCGCACAGGCCACGGCGGCCGTCGCCGAAGCCGCGGCTTCGGGGAGCTGGCGCCGGGCCGGCCTCGCGGGCGCCGCGATCGGCGTGGTCGCCGCGGGCGCCGCCGCCGGAGTGGCCGTCGAGCGGCTCACGGTGGGGCGCGGCATGCGGCGCAAGGCCCGGCTCGCCCTGGACGCCTCGGGCCCCTACGGCGCGCTGCGCGGCACCCCCGGCAAGGCCTACGGCGACGACGGCACCGAGCTGTACTACGAGGTGGACGAGGTCGAGCCGGACAGCGGCGGCGGTCCGCGCAGGCGGCGCCTGTTCGGCCGCAAGGACCCGGCGCCGGTCACCGTCGTCTTCAGCCACGGCTACTGCCTCAACCAGGACTCCTGGCACTTCCAGCGCGCCGCCCTGCGCGGTGTCGTGCGCTGCGTCTACTGGGACCAGCGCAGCCACGGCCGGTCGGGGCGCGGGACCGAGCAGGTCGAGCAGGGGGCGCCGGTCACCATCGACCGGCTCGGCTGCGACCTCAAGGCCGTCGTCGACGCGGCCGCGCCCGAGGGCCCGCTCGTCCTCGTCGGCCACTCCATGGGCGGCATGACCGTGATGGCGCTGGCCGACCAGTGTCCCGAGCTGATCCGCGAGCGCGTCGTGGGCGTGGCCCTCGTCGGGACGTCGTCGGGGAAGCTCGGCGAGGTCAACTACGGGCTGCCGGTGGCCGGGGTCAACGCGATCCGGCGGGTGCTGCCCGGCATCCTCAAGGCCCTCGGCCAGCGGGCGGAGCTCGTCGAGAAGGGGCGGCGGGCCACGGCCGACCTGTTCGCGGGGATCATCAAGCGGTACTCGTTCGCGTCGCGGGACGTCGACCCGGCGGTCGCCCGGTTCGCGGAGCGGATGATCGAGGGGACGCCGATCGACGTGGTCGCCGAGTTCTACCCGGCGTTCCAGGAGCACGACAAGACGGCCGCCCTGAACCACTTCGCCGACATCCCGGCGCTCGTCCTCGCCGGTGAGCAGGATCTGGTGACGCCGAGCGAGCACAGCGAGGCGATCGCGGCGCTGCTGCCGCAGGCGGAGTTCGTGCTCGTACCGGACGCCGGGCACCTCGTGATGATGGAGCACCCGGAGGTCGTCACGGACCGGTTCGCGGACCTCCTGGCCCGCGTCGGAGCGGTTCCGGCAGCCGCTACCGTGGGTCCTTATGGAGACACCGGCAGCACCGCACAGCCCGGCGGCTGATCCCGCCACCCCCACCCCGTCCGTCGCCTCCGTCCGCACGGCCACGGTCACCGTCACCTCTCCCGACGCCATGCGGGACCTGGGCCGCGCGCTGGCCGAACAGCTGCGCCCCGGCGACCTCGTGATGCTCACCGGTGAGCTGGGCGCGGGCAAGACGACCCTGACCCGCGGCCTCGGCGAGGGCCTGGGCGTGCGCGGTGCGGTGACCTCACCGACGTTCGTGATCGCCCGGGTGCATCCGCACCTGTCCGGCGGGCCCGCCCTGGTGCACGTCGACGCGTACCGCCTCGGGGGCGGCCTCGACGAGATGGAGGACCTCGACCTCGACGTGTCCCTGCCGGACTCGGTCGTCGTCGTGGAGTGGGGCGACGGCAAGGTCGAGGAGCTCTCCGACGACCGGCTGCACGTCATCATCGACCGCGCCACGGGCGACACCACGGACGAGGTCCGGATCGTGACCCTGAACGGGATCGGGGACCGCTGGGCCGGGTCGGACCTGGGCTCGCTCGCGGCCTGAGACCCGTCGGGCGCGCGGTCACGCGCCGTATCCCGAACGTATCCCGACAACGCGTCGGCAAAATGTTGCGCGACGCGCCGTCGGCGTGTTCACATGGAGGTCCACCTTGGTTAGGTCTACCTAACCACGACTGCTTCGGCGGCCCCGGGAGGCGTCCATGTCTGCTTCGGAACGTGACGTACGACGGACTGCCGCGCCGCGCCAGGTGTCCATGCGGGACCTGCTGGCGTCCTGTGCGGCGGCGCGGGCCGTCTCGACACCGCCGCCCCCGCCGCGCATCGGGCGGGACGTGAAGGCGCGGCCCGACGCCGCGTAGGCGCGGGGCCCGCGGGACCCTACGGAACCACGACCACCTTGCGGCCGATCGTCGCGAACTCCCACATCAGGGTGCCGTTCGCGCGGGACTCGCGGATGCCGCCCGTCTGCTTGGACGGGTCGGGCTTCGGGGTCGAGCCGTCGACCGCCGCGCTGAAGCCGATCGCCACCCCGTCCGTCGTCGCGAAGCGGACCACGTGCTCGATCGCCACCCCGTCGGTGCCGGTGATGGTGCCCGAGCGGGAGGTCACGGTGTACGAGCCGGGCGCCGGGTCCACCGTTCCCGGCGTGACCTCGTACGTGCGCGGGGCCTTCGCGCCCGGGGTGACCAGCCACACGCGGTCCTCGCCCAGCGAGTAGACGACGCGCTCGCCCTTGCCGGACTGCGCGGGCAGGGCCTTCGGGTCCGACTTGTGCTTCGGGGCCGTGGACGCCGTCGCCGAGGGGGAGGTGTCCTTCGGCTTGGCGAGGTCGGCCGGTGCGCTCGCCGACGCCTGGTACGCGAGGAAGCCGACCACGGCGAGCGCGCCCGCCGTCAGCGCGGTCACGAATCCGGTGCTGCTCCGTGCCACCAGGTGCCTGCCTCTCATGTACGTCACCAGCGAAGGCTCCCCGTGACGGTAGCACCGGGGCCGGGCCCGCTCCGGTTGTGCGGGAGTGCGGACGTGTCAGCCTCCGGAGCGCCGTAGGCTGTTTGCGTGCTGCTGCTCGCGCTGGATACCGCAACCCCCGCCGTCACCGTCGCGCTGCACGACGGGACCTCCGTCGTCGCCGAGTCGAGTCAGGTCGACGCCCGCAGACACGGGGAGCTGCTGCTCCCCGCCGTCGACCGGGTGCTCGCCGAGGCCGGGACGTCGCTCGACGCCGTGACGGGGATCGTCGTGGGCGTCGGCCCGGGACCGTACACCGGTCTGCGGGTCGGCCTGATGACCGCCGACACCTTCGGGCTCGCGCTCGGCGTACCCGTGCACGGTGTGTGCACGCTGGACGGGCTCGCCTACGAGGCCCAGGTCGAAGGCCCCTTCGTCGTCGCCACCGACGCGCGGCGCAAGGAGGTCTACTGGGCCCGCTACGACGACGTGCGCACCCGCGTCACCGAGCCCGCCGTCGACCGGCCCGCCGACATCGCCGAGCGGGTCGCCGGGCTGCCCGCCGTCGGCGCCGGAGCGGTGCTCTACCCGGACACGTTCCCCGACGCCCACGGGCCCGAGCACGTGTCCGCCGCCGCGCTCGCCGCCTTCGCCGCCGAGAAGCTCGCCGCGGGTGCGGAACTGCTCGAACCACGCCCCCTCTACCTGCGCCGCCCCGACGCGCAGGTCCCCAAGAACTACAAGGTGGTCACCCCCCAGTGACCGGCGTGGACGTGGAACTGCGCGAGATGCGCTGGTGGGACATCGATCCCGTGCTCGCCCTGGAGAAGGACCTGTTCCCGGACGACGCCTGGTCGCGCGGCATGTTCTGGTCCGAGCTCGCCCACGCGCGCGGCGTCGGGGCGTCCCGGCGGTACGTCGTCGCGTACGAGGGGGACCGGCTCGTCGGGTACGGCGGGCTCGCCGCCTCCGGGGACCTCGCCGACGTGCAGACCATCGCCGCCGCCCGCGACCACTGGGGCACCGGGCTCGGCGCCCGGCTGCTCACCGAACTGCTCCGCCACGCCACCGCCTTCGAGGTCGCCGAAGTGATGCTCGAAGTGCGGGTCGACAACACCCGGGCGCAGAAGCTCTACGAACGCTTCGGCTTCGAGCCGATCGGCTTCCGCCGCGGCTACTACCAGCCGGGCAACGTGGACGCCCTCGTGATGCGCCTGACCACCACCAGCACCGTGAGTGAAGAGAAGAAGCATGGCTGACGAACCGCTCGTCCTCGGCATCGAGACCTCCTGCGACGAGACCGGCGTCGGCATCGTCCGCGGCACCACCCTGCTCGCCGACGCCGTCGCCTCCAGCGTCGACGAACACGCCCGCTTCGGCGGCGTCGTCCCCGAGGTCGCCTCCCGCGCGCACCTGGAGGCGATGGTCCCCACCATCCAGCGCGCCCTGAAGGACGCCGGGGTCACCGCGAAGGACCTCGACGGGATCGCGGTGACCGCCGGGCCCGGCCTCGCCGGTGCCCTGCTCGTCGGCGTGAGCGCCGCGAAGGCGTACGCGTACGCCCTCGGCAAGCCGCTCTACGGCGTCAACCACCTCGCCTCGCACATCTGCGTCGACCAGTTGGAGCACGGCAAGCTGCCCGAGCCGACGATGGCGCTGCTGGTGTCCGGCGGCCACTCGTCGCTGCTCCTCTCCGCCGACATCACCTCCGACGTACGGCCGCTCGGCGCCACCATCGACGACGCGGCCGGCGAGGCCTTCGACAAGATCGCCCGCGTGCTCAACCTGGGCTTCCCGGGCGGACCCGTCATCGACCGGTACGCGAGGGAGGGCGACCCGAACGCGATCGCGTTCCCGCGCGGACTCACCGGGCCGCGCGATCCCGCGTACGACTTCTCCTTCTCCGGTCTGAAGACCTCCGTGGCGCGCTGGATCGAGGCCAAGCGGGCGGCCGGTGAGGACGTGCCGGTGCGCGACGTCTCGGCGTCGTTCCAGGAGGCCGTCGTGGACGTGCTGACCCGCAAGGCCGTACGGGCCTGCAAGGACGAGGGCGTCGACCACCTGATGATCGGCGGCGGTGTCGCGGCCAACTCGCGGTTGCGCGCGCTCGCCCAGGAGCGCTGCGAGCGGGCCGGGATCCGGCTGCGTGTGCCGCGCCCCAAGCTGTGCACGGACAACGGCGCGATGGTCGCCGCGCTCGGCGCCGAGATGGTGGCGAGGAACCGGGCGGCCTCGTCGTGGGACCTGTCCGCGGACTCGTCGCTGCCGGTCACCGAGACGCATGTGCCGGGGCACCACCACCACGACCATGTGCACGAGGTCAGCAAGGAGAACCTGTACTCGTGACGGTCGCCCTGATGTGGGAGGCCCGGGCCGTCGAGGGCCGCGGCGAGGAGCTGCTGGCCTGGGTCCGGGCTCAGGTCCTGGAGCGGGAGCCGGCCCGGCGCGAAAATTTTCGCGCGCCGGGGGACCGGGTCCTCGTCATCACCTGGTGGGACGCGGAGTACGACGCCGTTCTGCCTGAACTCCCCGAGCCCGAGGGGGAGTTGGTGACCCGGGCGGTGCACCGGTGGCGGTTCGAAGCGGTCTGAGCAGGGCCGGGAGCGGTCTGAGAACCTCCTGAGATTTCCGAATCGGTCATGCCAAGTGGTTTACCGCCGTAATAATTCGGACTTACGTTCCCTGCGTGACTGACAAGAAAAGGTTCCGTGCGCGCACGGTGAAGGCGGTGGCGATCGTCTTCGGCTGCGTCGTGGTGCTCGGCGGAGCCGCGGGTGGCTGGGCGTACTGGCACCTGGAGAGCAACATACGCAGCGTCGACATCGACAAGGCGCTCGGCGACGACCGTCCGGCCCGCGCCGACCAGGTCGCCGCCTCACCGTCGGCGTCGGCCTCCGCGTCGCCGGAGCCGGTCGAGACGGGGGTCCTCAACCTCCTCGTCCTCGGCTCCGACTCGCGCACCGGCAAGGCGAACAAGGCGCTCGGCGGCGGTGACAGCGGCGGCGCACGCTCCGACACCGCCATGGTCGTGCACCTGAACGCCGACCGGAGCGAGGCCACCGTCGTCTCCATCCCCCGTGACACGCTCGTCGAGCGCCCGTCCTGCCCGACGGAGTCCGGGGGCACGACCGCGGTCGCGTACAACGTCATGTTCAACAGCGCCTACGCGGTGGGCGGTCCGGTCTGCGCGGTGAAGACCGTCGAGCGCCTCACCGGCGTGCGCATGGACCACTTCCTGGAGGTCGACTTCGCGGGCTTCGCGAAACTCGTCGACGCGCTCGGCGGCGTGGACGTCACCACGGACGAGGACATCGACGACGAACTCAGCCGGCTCCACCTGACGGCGGGCGAGCACCACCTCGGCGGCAAGCAGGCCCTCGCCTTCGCGCGCACCCGGCACGGCGTCGGCGACGGCAGCGACCTCGGCCGCATCAAGCTCCAGCAGCAGCTGGTGAAGGCGCTGGCCGACGAGGTGTCCGGCAGCGGGCTGCTGACCGACCCGACCCGGCTGTACAAGGTCGCCGACGCCGCGACCGGGAGCCTCACCGCCGACACCGGCCTCGACTCGCTGACCGAACTGTCCTCCCTGGCCCGGAGCCTGAGCGGTCTGACGTCCGACTCCATGACGACGGTGATGATGCCGGTGGTGCCCGCCCCCTCCGACTCCAACCGGGTCGTGGCCGACCAGCCCGAGGCGCGTGAGCTGTGGGAGTCCCTGCGCTGAGCCGGTGACCGGTGCGCCGGGAGTGCGCCAAGTGACGGGCTCCCGGCGGGGTCCCGGCGGCCCTCGCGGCGCCACAATGCTGCTGTGCTACGGGGGCCGTCCGGACGTCGGGAATCACATCTGCGCCTCGTCCGTGCCGGCCTCTTCGGCACGGTGGGGGCGGGGACGCTGGCGCTCGCCGCGTGGATGCTGTCCGGCGGGTTCGGCGCCGACGAGGTGGCCGCCGTGGTCTCCCTGCTCATCGCCGTCACGGGCCTGCTGATCGGCATCGCCGCCCGGCTGCGCCGCACCGCCGACCCCACCGACCCCGGCGTCTACGCCGACGACCTCGCCCGCACCGTCCGCGTCCAGTGGCGGGAGGAGGCCACGGCACGGCAGCTGCGCGAGCCCAGCGTCCTCCCGCTGAGCTGGGCGAGCACCGTCCGCGACGTCGCCGACCCGAACGCCGCGCCGGGAGCGGGCGGCCGGGTGCTGCGCCGGCGGCTCGACGGGCGCCTGTCCGGGCAGTTCACCGAGGCGACCGACCAACTCGCCTCCGGGTACGCGCAGTTGGAGCAGGGGCGGCTCGTCGTCATCGGGGAGCCGGGCGCCGGCAAGTCCGTCCTCGCCCTGCTGCTCACCCTCGGACTCCTCGACGCGCGCACCCCCGGCGGACCCGTCCCCGTCCTGCTGCCCGTGTCGACCTGGGACCCGGTGCGCGAACGCCTCGACGACTGGATGGCCCGCTCCCTCGCCGTGCCGTACTACAGCGGCGACCAGGACATCCCGCGCACCCTGCTCGCCCACGGCCTGCTGCTCCCGGTCCTCGACGGGCTCGACGAGATCCCGGAGTCCGCGCGCCGCGGCGCCATCCGCGGCATCGACGACGCGCTCGGCGGTGACCGCCCGGTCGTCGTCACCTGCCGTGCCGTCGAGTACGAGGAGCTCATCAAGGGCGGCGCCCCGACCCTGCGGCACGCCCCGGTCGTCGAGGTGCGGCCGGTGCCGCCCGACGACGTCATCACCTACCTGCGGAGCCTCGACTGGCCCGACCCCGACGCCTGGACCCCGGTCCACGAGCGGCTGCGCGCCGAACCCGCGGGACCGCTCGCGCAGGCCCTGGCCACGCCGCTGATGGTGACGACGGCCCGGCTCGTCTACCGCGGCGCCGGCGAGGGGCCCGGCGAACTCCTCGACGCGGAACGCTTCGACTGCCGGTACGCCGTCGAGGATCATCTGACGCACCGGGTGATCGACGCGGCGTACGGCACCGGCGAGGACGAGCGGTGGAACCCGCGCAAGGCGCGGCACTGGCTGACCTTCCTGGCCCGGGAACTGCACGACCACCGGGAGCGCGATCTGGCCTGGTGGCTGCTCGGCGGGCGGCTGCTGCCGGTGTGGCTCGGACCGGTCGTCGGGTTCACCGGCGGGCTCGTGCTCGCGGCGGCGGTGCTCGCCTGGGAACTGGCGACCGGCGGCCTCGACAGCGAATCCGGGTTCGCCGTGGAGAACGCCCTGAGCCTCGGCCTCGCCTTCGCACTCGTCTCCTCCGTGGTCTGGTACGTCACCGCGGGGCGCCCGCCGGGCCGTCTCTCGTGGGCGCTGCGCGGATCGGCGGACCGGCTGCGGCGCGGGTTCCTGCGCGGGGCGGTGCTGTGCGCGTGGACCGTCGGACCCGTGGCCGTCGTGGTGACGCTGGTCCGGGTCAGCAGCTACACACTGGGGTTCGGCACCCTCCTGGGCGCCGAGGAGTTCACCAAGCTGGTCACCGTGTGCGGCGCGCTGTGCGTGGTCACCGGGGCCGCGCTCGCCGCACACGCCTGGCTGAACGCCCCGCCGTCCAGCGCCGCGCAGGTCAGCCCGCTCAACTCCCTCGCCCAGGACCGCCGTTCGAGCCTCGCGGGGGCGCTGCTCGCGGGCCTGGTGTTCGGCGGGCTCGCCACGTTCGGGCTGCGCGCGGGCGTGGTCGTCGGCGGGCTCGTCTTCCGCTGGGCCACCGGCTGGCCCGGCTGGCCGGGGCACGGCGACATCGGCGCGTTCCTCGCCCACGACTGGCGGCGCACCGGCTCCTCGTTCGGCATCGGAGCGAAGGGCGTCGGCTGGACGGTGGTGCTGCCCGGCGCCGTCTTCGCGTACTTCCTGCTCCTGTCGCGGGCCTGGCCCCGCTTCGTCCTCGCGCGGCTGTGGCTGTGGACGCGCGGCAGGCTGCCGTGGCGCCTGTTCGCGTTCCTGGCGGACGCGCGGCGCCGCGAGATCCTGCGCCAGTCCGGCGGCACCTACCAGTTCCGGCACATCCGCCTCCAGGAGTCCCTCGCCGCGCGCCCCACGTACGTGGAGGCCGCCCCCGGACCGCCGCGCACCGCGCCCGCGGTCGTCCGGCGCCGGGTGCTGCTCGCGGCCGGGGTCGCCGTCGTGGCCGGCGGCGGCGCGGTCGCCCTGACCCGCGACCGGGACACGAGCCGTCTGGTCTTCTCGGCACCCGACGCGGCCCGCATGCGGGCGGTGGCCTTCCGGCCCGGCAGCGGGGAACTCGTGTGGGGCGACGACCGAGGCCGCCTGTGGCGGGGGTCGCGGCTGGGCGGGGCGGAACGGATGGCGGGCCCGTGGCGAGCGGCGAAGGACATCGAGGGAGGCGTGCCGAGGAGCGCCGTCCACTCGGTCGCCTTCAGCCCGGACGGGCAGTATCTGGCCGTCGGCAGCGAGGACCACCTGCTGCAACGGCGCGGGGAGCGCTGGCTGACCCCTGACAAGCCGGACGTCCCCACGTACCAGCTGGCCGTCGACGCCGACGGGCGACGGCTCGCCGGGCTGGTCGACAGCAGCGGCGACTTCGGGGTGTGGCGGATCACCGCCGACGGGACGGTCCCGGTGATCCGGCCGCCCGCCGCGTCCGACGCGCCCGTGCAGGCGGCGTGGCCGGTGTTCCTGCCCGACGGCGATCTGCTGGCCCTGTCGAACAGCGAGGCCGTCGTGCGCTACCGGCGGCCCGGCTTCGGCAAGGGGCGGACGATCACCCGCCGCGACGACTGGGGCGACTACGGGGCCGAGGTCCTGGCCGTCGCCCCCGGCGGCACCGCCTTCTACGCGGCCGGCAACGCGCGCGGCGAACTCTGGCGCCGCGACGGCGACGGCACGTGGACTCGCGTGGCCCGGCTGCCGGGATCGACGGCCGCCGCCCACCACCCCGCACAGCCGGTCCTCGCCCTGGCCCGCTCCGACAGCCTCGGATACGACACCGAGGCGGACGGCGCCGTCGAGCTCTGGTCGACGGGTCCTGGGCCGCACCGGCTGCGCGAACTCCAGGGCCACCTCGGCGTCGTCACGTCCCTGGGCTTCGACTCCGACGGCCGCCATCTGGCCACGGCGGGCTCGGACGGCACGATCCGGGTGTGGGACGTGGGCGGGCTCTAGCCGAGCGTCACCCGGCGCTCGCCGGCCTCGAAGGACGCGAACGACTGCGGCCAGTCGGTGCCGTCCGGCCAGTGGTAGGTCACCCGGCCCGCGACCGGCTCGTAGTGCGCGGTGTAGACGGTCCCGAGGCCGTCGTCGTACGTGCCCTTGTGCAGCGGCGGCCGCAGCAGGGCGCTCACGTCCGGGCCCGCCGCCCGCACCGCCGCGAGGCGCGCCCCGGTCCGGGTGGCCCGCTCCTGCTCGGCCGGGACCGGCAGGTGCTGGTGGTTGGCGGCGCACGCGTCCGGCGCCAGGGTCAGCGGGATGTCGGGACCCAGGTACGCGGTCACGGCGCGCTCGGCGTCGACGAGCGTGATGTTCTGCGGGACGGCGACCGGGATCGGGGCGAGCTTCTCCAGCGCCTGTCCGACGGTGTCGCAGGTCTCCAGGACGTACCGCAGCAGGAGCGGGAACGCGAAGCCGGGGCCGTGCACCAGCCGCCCGCCGAAGGTGAGGGAGACGGCGAGCCCCGCGTCGTTCATGCCGTCGAGCAGGCCCCAGCCCGCCTCCTGCATGCCGATCACGGGGCGCAGGAAGTGCGAGCGGACGACGGTGCCCTCGCAGTCGTCGGGCGTGAAGTCGTAGTTGCGTACGAGGGTGCCGGGGGCGCCGGACTGGGTGCAGCCCGCGAAGAACGCGCGGGCCGCCGCGAGCGTGAGGACCGTGTCGGCGCCCGGCCGCTCCAGTTGCGGCGCGAGCCGGTCGAGGACCGGGACCAGCTCCGGCAGGTGCGTCTCGAACAGTGTCCGGGCGCGCGCGGCGCCCTTTGGGGTCCGCCCTTCCTCGGTCAGCCAGGTCTCGGCCCGGGGCCACATCGGCCGTACGTGGGCGGCCCACCGGCCGTCACCGCCGTCCCCGATGTCGAGGGCGCGGAACGTCTTGCGCAGGGGTCGGCGGAGGGATCCCCGTGAGGGTGCGGCCATGGGCGCACCTTAGGAAATTCGCAGGTCAATTCACCAGAGGTGCGGGGTACTTCGGCGCCACGTACGTCAACAGGAAGCGCCAGTGGAGGAGGCGGCGCACCTCGCTGCCGGGCAGGAGCCGTGCCGCCTCCGTCCGCACCTCGGGCAGCGTCATCCCCGGTTCCCTGACCGGCGCCCCGCGCGGGGCGGGGGCAGGCCCGGGCGCGCTCGACGCCGTACACCGCGAGGCGCGTCCCCGCGTTCGCCGGGATCGCGGCGATGTCCCACGCGGTGGCGCCGGCGTAGCAGCCGAGGACGAGGAGCCGGCCGCCCGGCGCGAGGGCCGCGCGCAGGCGGGTGAGCGTGGTGAACGGCATGTGGTGCAGGGAGGCCAGGCAGCTGATGACGTCGTAGTGGGCGGGCGGCAGCTCGGCCCGGGACGCGTCCGCGAGGCGGTAGCGGGGGCCGCCGCCCGTCGCCTCCGCCGCCGCGAGCGTCGCCGGGTCCCGGTCGAGCGCGTCGACCCGGTAGCCGCGCGCCACCAGCCGCCGCGCGAAACGGCCCGTTCCGCAGCCGACGTCGAGCGCGGTGCGGCCGTGCGCGGGCAGGTGGCGCAGGAGGAGGCGGTGGTAGTGGTCGTTGTGGTCGAACGGCATGGGCAGCGACCCTGGCACGCGGCGGATGAGGGCACCGTAAGAATTTCTTCGAGAAATTCCGGCGACCGTGTCGATCCGGCCGTCTCCCGTTCGACGCAGGGGTGAGAGGCCGCCACGGCCGCTCGCTCACCGATCCGGTTCACCGAGGAGAACACCATGCCGCGCTACCTGACGATGGTTCGCATCGACGAGAACAACGCCCCCGCCGAGGGCCCCAGTGACGAACTCATGCAGCGCATGGGCGCGCTCATCGAGGAGATGACCAAGGCCGGCGTGCTGCTCGACACGGCGGGCCTCACCCCGACCTCGCAGGGCAAGCGCGTGCGCTACGAGAAGGGCGAGATCACCGTCACCGACGGCCCGTTCACCGAGTCCAAGGAGGTCATCGGCGGTTACGCGATCCTCCAGGCCAAGGACGAGGCCGAGGTCCTGGAGTGGACCAAGCGGTTCCTGAAGGTCCACGAGGACCACTGGACGGTCACCTCCGAGGTCCGGGAGATCGCCGAGGGCTGACGGACGCCGAACCTTGGACTCCGGCCGGAAGCGGTGTCTGATGGTGGGTCGTGACAGAGCGACACAATGCCACGGCCCACAGCACCGTCGAGACCGTCTTCCGCATGGAGGCGCCCCGCGTCATCGCCGCCGTCACCCGCATCGTGCGGGACGTCGGCATCGCGGAGGACCTGGCGCAGGACGCGCTGGTCGCCGCGCTGGAGAAGTGGCCCGGGTCCGGCGTCCCCGACAACCCGGGCGCCTGGCTCACGGCCACCGCCAAGCACCGCGCCGTCGACCTCGTGCGGCGCCGCGAGAACTACGCCCGCAAGCTCGAAGAGGTCGGCCGGGCCACGGAGTTCGCGTACGAGGAGGTGGGCGTCGCCACCGACCCCGACGACATCGACGACGACCTCCTGCGGCTCGTCTTCATGAGCTGCCACCCCGTGCTGTCCGCCGAGGCCCGCGTCGCGCTCACGCTGCGCCTGCTCGGCGGCCTGACCACCGCCGAGATCGCCCGCGCGGTCCTCGCCCCCGAGGCGACGGTCGCCCAGCGCATCGTCCGCGCGAAGCGCACCCTGGCCACCAGGAACGTCGCCTTCGAGGTCCCGTACGGCCCCGACCGCGAGGCCCGGCTCGGCTCGGTCCTGGAGGTCATCTACCTCATCTTCAACGAGGGGTACGCGGCCACGGCGGGCGACGACTACCTGCGCCCGGGGCTGTGCGAGGACGCCCTGCGCCTGGCCCGCGTCCTCCAGTCGCTGATGCCCAAGGAGCCCGAAGTGCACGGCCTGGCCGCGCTGTTGGAGCTCCAGTGCTCGCGCTCGGCCGCCCGCACGGCCCCCGACGGCACGCCCGTCCTGCTCAGGGACCAGAGCCGCGGGCGCTGGAACCCGATGCTCATCCGGCGCGGATTCGCGGCGCTGACCCGCGCGGAGGCGGTGTCCTCGGGGCCGCCGGGGCCGTACGCCCTCCAGGCCGCGATCGCCGCCTGTCACGCCCGCGCGTACACGTACGCCGACACCAACTGGCGCCAGATCGCCGCGCTCTACGCCCTCCTCGCGGCCCGCGCCCCCTCCCCGGTCATCGAGCTCAACCGGGCGGTGGCGGTGTCGATGACGCAAGGACCGCAGGCGGCGCTGGCGATCGTGGACGCCCTGTGCGACGAACCCGCCCTGCGGGACTACCACTTGCTGCCGAGCGTGCGGGGCGATCTGCTGGAGCGGCTGGGGCGCGTGGCGGAGGCCCGTGAGGAGTTCGCCCGCGCGGCGTCGCTGACCCGCAACGCGCGCGAGCGTCAGCTCCTGCTGGCCCGGTCGAGCCCCTCAGGGGGCACCTCCCGGCGTCGGCCGGGGGACCGTGAGGAGTGAGGCCCCGGAACCTCAGCGGACAGGTGCCCCCACCAGCATCACGGGAGCCCCCGCGACCCGGGTCAGGAACACCGTCGCCGCCCGCTTCCCGAAGGGCTTCGGCATGGCCTTGCGCCGCAGCTCCTCCGGCTCCACCGCCGACCCGCGCTTCTTCACGGTCAGCACCCCCACCTCCCGCTCCCGCAGCAGCGCCTTCAACTTCTTCACGTTGAAGGGGAGTTGATCGGTGATCTCGTACGCCGACGCGTACCCGGTGGGGTGCAGCTCGTCGGAGGTGACGTACGCGATGGTCTCGTCGATCAGCCCGCCGCCGACCTCCTCGGCGACCTCGGCGACCAGATGCGCCCGGATGACGGCGCCGTCCGGCTCGTACAGGTACCGCCCCACGGAACGGACGGCGGGATCCGGCAGCCCGCGTCCGACCAGCGCCCGCGGCCCGGGGAGCAGCGTCGCCCGCATCGTCCCCGGCGCCGTGCCGAACCACAGCACGGCCTCCTTCACGTCACCCCCGTCCGAGATCCACTCGGCGTCGGCGCTCTCCGGGATCGCCTCGTGCGGGATGCCCGGCGCGATCTTCAGGGCGGCGCGCGGGGCCTTCAGGGCGGTGGCGACGGCCCAGGACAGCGGCGGCGAGTAGGCCTCGGGGTCGAAGATCCGCCCGCCACCGCGCGAGGACGCGCCGCGCGCGGCACCTGCCGCTCGCTTGTCGGAGCGCCGCGCCGGGTCCACGAACACGGCGTCGTACGCGGCCGTGTCGACCTCCGTCACATCCGCCTCCCGTACCTCGATGAGGTCCGTGAGGCCCAGCGCCTCGGCGTTGGCCCGTGCGACGGCGCAGGTCAGCGGGTCGCGGTCGACGGCGAGGACGGAGATCCCGGCGCGGGCGAGCGCGATCGCGTCGCCGCCGATGCCGCAGCACAGATCGGCGACGGACGTCACGCCGAGCGCCTTGAACGACTCCGCGCGGTGGGTGGCCACGCTGGTCCGGGTCGCCTGCTCGACACCGTTCGGCGTGAAGAACATCCGGGCCGCGTCCTCGGCGCCGAACTTCGCCGCCGCCCGCTGCCGCAGCCGCGCCTGCGCGAGCGCGGCGGAGACCAGCTCGGCGGGGTGGTCGCGGCGCAGGCGCGTGGCGAGGGCGAGCTCCTGGGCGGGGTCGTGGTCGCGGAGTTCGTCGAGCAGGGCCCGGCCCTCGGGGGACAGGAGGGCGCTGAAGGCTTCGGCGGTGGAGAAGGAGCTCACCCGGACCATTGTGGGCCAGTCGGAGGACGACGCGCGCCCGGCCGCGGTGTCGGCCCTCGATCAGGGCTGTGAGCTGCGAGGATCCGGCGCCATGCAACTAGTACGACAAAACGAAGAAATCGCCGTGAAGCGGTCTCGTACGCGACGGGCCAGGAGCCGGAGGAGAACCGCGATCCGGGCCGCGGCCGCCGCCCTCGTCGGCTGCGCGCTCGCCACGGGCTGCGCGGGCGGCGCCGACGACGCGGTCCGGCCGGCCGCCGGTCAGCAGCCCCTCCAGGCCCCGCCGGCCCGCGCGCTCGACGCGTACGCCACCCAGCTCAAGGCCCAGCAGGCGCAGCGCGCGGCCGCCGCCCGGCGCTGGGGCCTCGCGAAGGTGCCGCTCGCCGCCCCGCGCCCGCCCGCCCGGAAGCCGGTCATCAAGGCGCGCAAGGGCTTCGAGGTCGACGGGCAGGAGGAACTCGGCCTGCCGCCGGTCTTCACGACGGTCCCCACCAAGGACAAGGTCGTCTTCCTCACCATCGACGACGGGGCCGAGAAGGACCCGAAGTTCCTGAAGATGATGAGCGACCTGAAGATCCCGTACACGGCCTTCCTGACCGACGCCGAGGTCAGGCCCGAGTACGACTACTTCAAGAAGATGCAGGCGACGGGCGTCGGCCTCAACAACCACACGCTGCACCACCCGTATCTGCCGGGGCTCTCCTACGCGCGGCAGAAGCACGAGATCTGCGGCATGCAGGACGTCATCGAGAAGAAGTACGGCAAACGGCCGACCCTCTTCCGGGCGCCGTTCGGCAACTACAACCAGGACACCCTCAAGGCCGCGAAGGCCTGCGGCATCAAGTACGCGCCCATCTGGAACGCCGAGGCGTTCGTGGACCGTATGGACTACCGGGAGTGGGACCGGGACATCCATCCGGGCGACATCCTCCTCACGCATTTCCGCGGACGCGAGGACTGGAAGGGCACGATGCCCGACATGATCCGGATGCTCATGAAGTACCTGACCGACAAGGGGTACGCGGTGGCCCGCCTGGAGGACTACCTGTGACAGGCCTCGGGGCGGGGGCGGCCGTCCGGTCGGCCGGGGTGCGGCTCGTCGGCTGCGCCCTGGCCGCCGCGCTGCTCACCGGGTGCGCGCAGTCCGTCGACCCGATCGAGCGGATGGGCAGGAAGGCGGCGCAGAAGGTCCGCCACCACCCGCGGCCGTCGGCCGGCGCGGCGGGGCCCCGGCGGCCCCCGCCGCGCCGGTCCCGGCGGCTCCCGCCGCACCGGACGCCCACCGGCGCTGGGGCCTCGCCGCCCCGCTGGCGCCGGCGCCGGAACCCCCCGCCCACGGGGTGCTCCCGCCCCGCGGACCGGGGGCGGTCCCCCCGGTCGTCGACCGCGTCCCCACCCGGGACAAGGTCGTCTTCCTCACCTACGACGACGGGGCTGAGAAGGACCCCCGCTTCGTCGACCTGGTCCGCGACCTGCGGCTGCCGATCTCGATGTTCCTCACGCACTCCGTGGCGGCCCCCGGCTACGGGCACTTCGGCACGCTGCGGCGGCTGGGCGCGGAGGTCGAGAACCACACCCTCACGCACCCGTTCCTGCCCGGCCTCGGCTACGTCGGGCAGCACGCCGAGATCTGCGGCCAGCAGGACCGGCTCAGGTCCCGCTTCGGCACGGCCCCGCGGCTGCTCCGCCCGCCCTACGGCAACTACGACGCGGACACCCTGCGGGCGGCGGGCGCCTGCGGCATCGACGCGATCGTCCTGTGGCGCGCCTCGATGCAGATCCACGACCTCCGCTACGCCGACGGCGGCGACCGCCTGCACCCCGGCGACATCATCCTGACCCACTTCCGCGGCCCGGCCGACCTCAAGGGCACGACCCTGACCCAGATGACGACCCGCATGCTCCGCCGCATCCAGGAACAGGGGTTCACGGTGGGGCGGTTGGAGGACTACCTCTGACCGTCCCTCCCCGGCCGGGCTCAGTGACCGCGGTGCGACGCGGCGTACGAGGCCAGGACCAGGAGGCCGAGCGCGAACCCGGCGACGACCTGGACGCCCGCCGTGACGGGCAGGCCCGCCCGGCCGCCGAACGCGAAGGCCGAGGCGACGACCAGGACGGCGAGGGCGAGGAGCGCCCACAGCACCCCCTCCACGGGGACGTGGGCGGCCCACAGCCACACGGCCGCGGTCAGGCAGGCCAGCGCGTCCACGAACAGCACGAACAGCGCCAGCGCGGCGTCTCCCCAGCGGGAGCGCGGAGTGCGGTAGTGACCGGCCATGCCCCGAGCCTCGTACGGAACCCCGGGCTCCGGCTCCGAAGCCCCCGACCGAGATCGATCCGTGCCCCGCGACCGACCGAAATGCCCCGCCGCGCCGCCGTCGATTGGCACTCCGCTTGACCGAGTGCTAATCGCGGTCATAGTCTCGGCCCTGGCACTCACCACTGGAGAGTGCCAACAGCGACGGGCAGGTCCGGCACCCGCGACGACGGATCCACCTGGTCGCCACCTCAGACTGTTAACCCCGTGAGATCTCCGAAGGGGGAGACCGGATCGTGACGACCACCAGCTCCAAGGTTGCCATCAAGCCGCTCGAGGACCGCATTGTGGTCCAGCCGCTCGACGCCGAGCAGACCACGGCCTCTGGCCTGGTCATTCCGGACACCGCCAAGGAGAAGCCCCAGGAGGGCGTCGTCCTGGCCGTGGGCCCGGGCCGCTTCGAGAACGGCGAGCGCCTTCCGCTCGACGTGAAGACCGGCGACATCGTGCTGTACAGCAAGTACGGCGGCACCGAAGTCAAGTACAACGGCGAGGAGTACCTCGTCCTCTCGGCTCGCGACGTGCTCGCGATCGTCGAGAAGTAGAACCCCCGAAGCAGATCGGTCTGCTTCGAACCGCGCCCCTGGCACCCGCGATCTTCAACGAGCCGGGGTCAGGGGCGCGGTGCGTTGGAACAGGGCTCTGCACCGAGCTCCACATCAAGCTTCACCCCGAGTTTTCCGAGAGGGCTGAATCGCTCCCATGGCGAAGATCCTGAAGTTCGACGAGGACGCCCGTCGCGCCCTCGAGCGCGGCGTCAACAAGCTTGCCGACACGGTCAAGGTGACGATCGGCCCCAAGGGCCGCAACGTCGTCATCGACAAGAAGTTCGGCGCCCCCACCATCACCAACGACGGTGTGACCATCGCCCGTGAGGTCGAGGTCGAGGACCCTTACGAGAACCTCGGTGCGCAGCTGGTGAAGGAGGTGGCGACCAAGACCAACGACATCGCGGGTGACGGTACGACCACCGCCACCGTGCTGGCCCAGGCCCTCGTCAAGGAAGGCCTGCGCAACGTCGCCGCCGGCGCCTCCCCGGCCGCCCTGAAGAAGGGCATCGACGCCGCGGTCAAGGCCGTGTCCGAGGACCTCCTCGCGACCGCCCGTCCGATCGACGACAAGGCCGACATCGCCGCCGTCGCCGGTCTGTCCGCGCAGGACAGCCAGGTCGGCGAGCTCATCGCCGAGGCGATGGACAAGGTCGGCAAGGACGGTGTCATCACCGTCGAGGAGTCCAACACCTTCGGCCTGGAGCTCGACTTCACCGAGGGCATGGCCTTCGACAAGGGCTACCTGTCCCCGTACTTCGTCACCGACCAGGAGCGTATGGAGGCCGTCCTCGACGACCCGTACATCCTGATCCACCAGGGCAAGATCGGCTCGATCCAGGACCTGCTCCCGCTCCTGGAGAAGGTCATCCAGGCCGGCGGCTCCAAGCCCCTGCTGATCATCGCCGAGGACGTCGAGGGCGAGGCCCTGTCGACCCTGGTCGTGAACAAGATCCGCGGCACGTTCAACGCCGTCGCGGTCAAGGCCCCGGGCTTCGGCGACCGCCGCAAGGCGATGCTCCAGGACATGGCCACCCTCACCGGTGCCACCGTCATCGCCGAAGAGGTCGGCCTCAAGCTCGACCAGGCCGGCCTGGACGTGCTCGGTTCCGCGCGCCGCGTGACCATCACCAAGGACGACACCACGATCGTCGACGGTGGCGGCAACAAGGGCGACGTCGAGGGCCGCGTCAACCAGATCAAGGCCGAGATCGAGAACACGGACTCCGACTGGGACCGCGAGAAGCTCCAGGAGCGCCTCGCGAAGCTCGCCGGTGGCGTCTGCGTGATCAAGGTCGGTGCCGCGACCGAGGTCGAGCTCAAGGAGAAGAAGCACCGTCTGGAGGACGCCATCTCCGCGACCCGCGCCGCGGTCGAGGAGGGCATCGTCTCCGGTGGTGGCTCCGCGCTCGTCCACGCCGTCAAGGTCCTTGAGGGCTCCCTCGGCAAGGAGGGCGACGAGGCCACCGGTGTCGCCGTCGTCCGCCGCGCCGCCGTCGAGCCGCTGCGCTGGATCGCCGAGAACGCGGGCCTCGAGGGCTACGTGATCGTCTCCAAGGTCGCCGAGCTCGACAAGGGCTTCGGCTACAACGCCGCGACCGGCGAGTACGGCGACCTGGTCAAGGCCGGCGTCATCGACCCGGTCAAGGTCACGCGCTCCGCCCTGGAGAACGCCGCGTCGATCGCCTCCCTGCTCCTGACGACCGAGACCCTGGTCGTCGAGAAGCCGGCCGAGGAAGAGGCCGACGCCGGTCACGGCCACGGCCACGGTCACTCGCACTGACCCGAGCTGTTCCCGAGGCCCGGTTCCCGCAGCGCGCGGGGGCCGGGCCTCGCCCGTTCGCGGGGCGCCCCGCGAGGTCGCCCTACTGCGGCCCGTACTTCCGTCCCGTACGTGACGTGATCCCGCCGAGCAGCGCGCGCGGCGTCACCTTCACCACGCCCATCAGCGCCTTGTACCGCGGGTCGGGGATCGAGAGCGACTTGCCGCGGGCCAGGTCGGACAGGGCTGCGGCCACCAGCTTGTCCGCGTCGAGCCACATCCACTTCGGGATGTTGCCCGTGCCCATCCCGGCCCGCTCGTGGAACTCCGTCCGCACGAACCCCGGGCACAGCGCCATCAGCCGGACCCCGCTGCCCGCGAGGTCCTTCGCCGCGCCCTGCGTGAACTGCACGACCCACGCCTTCGACGCCCCGTACGTGCCGCGCGGCACGAACGCCGCGACCGACGCCACATTGACCACGCCGCCCCGCCCGCGCTCGCGCATCACCGCGGTCGCCGCCGACGTCAGCCGCAGCACCGCCTCGCAGTGCACCTTCAGCATCGTCAGCTCGTCGGCCATGGGGACTTCGAGGTAGTGCCCCTTGTTGCCGAACCCGGCGTTGTTGACGAGGAGGTCGACGGCCGCCTTACGGTCCTGGAGGCGCGCCTCGACCGCCGCGATCCCCTCGTCCGTGGACAGGTCGGCGGTGAGCACCTCGGCCTCGATGCCGTGCCCGTCGTGCAGCTCCGTCGCCTGCTCCCGCAGCCGCTTCGTGTCGCGCGCGACGAGCACCAGGTTGTGCCCGTCGGCGGCGAGGCGCCGGGCGAACGCGGCGCCGATGCCCGCGGTGGATCCCGTGATCAGTGCCGTAGTCATGCGTCAAGGTTAGTGAGCATCAGTGGTGCCCGTGATCACCGGAGCCCGGCGTCCGCGCCCGCTGCCCCTGGTCGACGACCACGAACTGCCCCATCATTGCGCCGTCTTCGTGGTACAGCAGATGGCAGTGGTACATGAACGGCACCTCGGGATCGGCGAACTCCGGTCCCCCGTCGAACCGCAGCGCCAGCCTCATCGTCGTCCCGCTCGGCAGGAACACGGTGTCCTTGCGGCCGCGCAGCTCGGGCGGCGGCGCCTCCCCGTCGACCTCGACGACCCTGAACTGCACGTCGTGCACATGGAAGTTGTGCGGCATCCCGTTGTCGTTGCGCACGGTCCACACCTCGGTGGTGCCGCGCGTGACCGTCTCGTCGATCCGGCCCATGTCCATGGCCCGCCCGTTGATGCCGCTCATCCGCAGCTCGAAGTCCCGTCCGCGCACGGCGTCCCGGGCGTCGGGCAGCTCCAACTCGCCCAGCCGGGACGGGATCGCGGGGGAGGGCCGGAGCCGGTCCGCCGCGCGCAGCTGCAACACGTCGAAGGAGTCGTCGCCGCCCGCGAACCGCCGCTGCCACGCGTCCCCGTAGCCGTCCTGCGGGAAGCTGCGCAGCACGGCCCGCTCACCGGGCGCCATCCGCACCACGATCTCGGCCCGCTCCCCGGGCGACAGCCGGATCCGGTCCAGCGTGGCCGGCCGCTCCAGGAGCCCGCCGTCCGTCCCCACGAGCGCGACGTCCCGGCCGTCCGCGAACCCGAAGGCGTACGTCCGTGCCGTCGACGCGTTGAGCAGCCGCAGCCGGACCCGCTCGTCGCGCACCACCCGGTACGGGTCGAGGGTGCCGTTGACCATGGTCCGGTCACCGAGGAAGCCGACCGACCGCATCAGCCCGTGCCCGTGGTCGAAGCCGGCCCCGTCGAACTTCACGTCCTGCACGATCACCGGCAGATCGTCGACCCCGTACGTCCGGGGCAGCGCGAGCCGTTCGCTGCGCTCGTCGTCCACCAGGAACATCCCGGCGAGCCCCCGCTGGACGTGGCGCTCGGTCCGCCCGTGCGGATGGGGGTGGTACCAGAGGGTGGCGGCGGGCTGGTCCACGGTCCACCGCGGGGTCCACTCGGCGCCGGGCTCGATCATCTGGTGCGGGCCGCCGTCCATCCGGGCGGGCAGATGCATGCCGTGCCAGTGCACGCTGGACGCCTCGTCGAGCTCGTTGCGCACGCGGACCCTGACCTTCTCGCCGCGCTCGGCGCGCAGGGTCGGCCCGAGGAAATCCCCGTCGAAGCCCCACGTGGCCGTCCTCCTGCCGGGCCTGAACTCCTTCTCGCCCTCGCGCATCCGCAGGTCGAAGACGCGCGCGCCGTCCTTCTCGTCGATGTGCGACGGCGCGAGCGGCGGCACCGCCAGTTCGTTGCGGAACTCCGCCCGGCCCGCCGTGCTCACCTTCGCGTCGCTCCACAGCCACAGCACGCCGCCGCCCACCGCGAGCGCGAGGACGGCGACGAGCGAGCCGAGCACGAGGAGGACCCGCTTCAGGCGGGCCTTGGGTGTCTTCCGGGTCTTCGGAGTCATGCGTCGAGCGTCGCGCCGCCCCCGGCCCGCCCACATCGGGGGCGACCCCCCACCCGCCCCTGACCCGACCCCCGTACGGCACCGGGGGTTTCCCCGGCCGGACCCCCCTACAGGCCGTGCTTCGTCACGTACGCGCGCGCCTGCCGCACCGTCTCCGCGTGCAGCGCGTCCGCCGCCACGAGCAGCCGGGGCAGCAGCGGCCGCTCGGTCGTCACGGCCCGGAACTGGAACGCCACCGTCACCTCGTGGTCGGGCCGGTGGATCACCTCGATCGCGTCGCCCGCGCGGATCTCACCCGGCTCGATCACCCGCAGATACGCCCCCGGAACGCCCTCCTGCGTGAACCGCTTGACCCAGCCGCGCTCGCCCAGGTGCCCCTGGAAGGTGCGGCACGGGATCCGGCCCGAGGTGACCTCCAGGACCAGGTCGGGGCCGACGCGCCAGCGCTCGCCGATCTTCGCGCCGGTGATGTCGACGCCCTCGGTGGTGAGGTTCTCGCCGAACACGCCGCTCGGCAGCGGCCGCCCCAGGGTCCGCTCCCAGGCGTCGAGGTCCTCGCGCGCGTACGCGTAGACGGCCTGGTCGTCGCCGCCGTGGTGGCGGGTGTCGCACACCGCGTCCCCGGCCAGCCCGCTCGCGCCGGTCCCCTTGGCCCCGGGCGCGGTGACCCGCACCGGGCCCTCGACCGGCCGCTTGTCGATGCCGGTCACGCCCTCCGGCTGGTCGGTGTACTCCACGGCCTCGCGACGGCCCAGGTTGAGAGACAGAAGCTTCATGGCATCGCACGCTACGGGACCTTGGCCAAAGCCACCACGCATTATTCGCCGCGAACCCCAAGCTCCGCTTATGCTTGAGTCATGATCGAGGCCCGTCATCTCCGTGTCCTGCGCGCCGTCGCCGCCACCGGCTCCTTCTCGGCGGCGGCCCGCGAGCTGGGCTGCACCCAGCCCGCGGTGAGCCAGCAGATGAAGGCCCTGGAGAGCTCGGCCGGCACCCCGCTGCTGATCCGCACGGGCCGCGAGATGCGCCTGACCCAGGCCGGCGAGGCCCTCGTGCGGCACGCGGCGGGCATCCTCGCCGGGCTCACCGCCGCCGAGGAGGAGGTCGCCGCGATCGCGGGCCTGCGCGCGGGCCGGGTGCGTCTGGTGTCCTTCCCCAGCGGCAGTTCGACGCTGGTCCCGACGGCCCTGGCCGCCCTGCGCGCCGCACACCCCGGCACCCGCGTCTCGCTGGTCGAGGCCGAGCCGCCGCGCTCGGTGGAGATGCTGCGCGAGGGCGACTGCGACGTGGCTCTTGCCTTCCGGTACGAAGGCGCTCACGCGGCGGAGGAGTGGGACGACCTGGTCGTACGCCCGCTGCTCGCGGACCGGCTCGTGGGCCTGGTCCCCGAGGGGCACCGGCTCGCGTCGGCGGGCTCGGTGACGATCGACGCGTTCGCGGACGAGTCGTGGATCGCGGGGTGCCCGCGCTGCCGGCGCCAGTTGGTGGAGGTGTGCCGGGGCGCCGGGTTCGTCCCCCGTATCGACTTCGCGACGGACGACTATCCGGCGGTGGTCGGCCTCGTCGGCGCGGGGCTCGGAGTCGCCGTCCTGCCCGAACTGGCGATCGAGTCCGTTCGGCCCAAGGGTGCACGGACAGTGACCGTGGAGCCCGCGGTGCAGCGCGAGATCGTCGCGCTCACCCTGCCCGATCTGGCCCAGGTGCCGGCGGTCGCCGCGACCCTCGACCAGCTGGCGAAGGCCGCCACCAGGGCCGCGACGGTCTGAGCGAGGGCGTGGGCGCGCCGGAGCGCACCTACGCCACCCTCATCGCAGAAACGTTCCTTCAGTTGCGTCCCGCGCCGGTCGCGGGGGTTCCACCACCCATCGCCGACGCCGTGACGAGCCGGTTGCGGGCCCGTCCCATGAGCTCTTCGCGCTCGTCCTCGGTGAGTCCGCCCCAGACGCCGTACGGCTCGCGCACCTGGAGCGCGTGAGCAGCGCACTCCGCGCGCACCGGGCACCTCATGCAGACCTCCTTGGCCGAGTTCTCGCGGGCGCTGCGCGCCGCTCCCCGCTCGCCTTCCGGGTGGAAGAAGAGCGAGCTGTCGACCCCGCGGCAGGCCGCGAGGAGCTGCCAGTCCCACAGATCTGCGTTCGGTCCGGGAAGGCGGGAGAAATCTGCCATTGCGTTGTCCCCTTGTAGCCGTTGTGACGCGGATACGGTGCCCATGACCGTACATCTACTGTCTAAGGAGATGAAAATATGACTCATTGCGAATCTAGCTACAGACACCAGCAAAAGGGAAGAAAAGGCGCTAAATGGGGCATAGCTTGTGATGAAACCTTGAGGGTCTGTTGCGCCGCCCCCGCTGTGTCCGGCCCCTCACGTAGAGTGCCGAACGAGGCCGACCGACCCGTAACTCTTTCGAGTGACCGTCGTTGAGAGTGCGAGGCGGTTGAAAGAACAAGCGCTCGGGCATCTGTCCGAGAGCGTCGACCGCACAGGTGACGATTTCGTACCAGCCTGGAGGCTCAAGGTGACGCGCATCAGCTGCGGAGGACGGTCATGACATCCGTCCTCGTCTGCGACGACTCCCCGCTTGCCCGAGAGGCGCTGCGCCGCGCGGTAGCGACCGTGCCCGGCGTCGAGCGCGTGACGACCGCGGCCAACGGCGAGGAAGTCCTCCGCCGCTGGGGCGCCGACCGCTCGGACCTGATTCTGATGGACGTACGCATGCCCGGCCTGGGCGGCGTCGAGACAGTGCGGCGGCTGCTCTCCGCCGACCCCGGTGCGCGCATCATCATGCTCACCGTCGCCGAGGACCTGGACGGCGTGGCGCTCGCCGTCGCCGCCGGCGCCCGCGGCTATCTGCACAAGGACGCCTCGCGCGCCGAACTGCGGGCCACGGTGACGCAGGCGCTCGCGGACCCGACCTGGCGGCTCGCGCCGCGCAGACTGCGCTCGGCCGAGATGGGTGCCGCGCCGACCCTGACCGCGCGCGAGATCCAGGTGCTCGAAGGCATGAGCCATGGACGGTCCAACGCCGAGATCGGGCGCGAGCTGTTCCTCTCCGAGGACACGGTGAAGACGCACGCGCGGCGTCTGTTCAAGAAGCTGGGTGCCTCCGACCGGGCGCACGCGGTGGCTCTCGGGTTCCGGTGGGGCCTGGTCCGGTAGTGCGCCGCCGGGGTGCTGCGTCCAGCCGTCCACCGATTTCGTGTGGCTGGGCGCGCCGTGCCCCGCGCCCCTTCGGGGTGCGGCTCCTCGTTTCCCGCGCGATGCCGCATCCTTGATGTGTGGAGTTCCTCGGGGACGACGAATCGGGCGAGCAGGGTCAGCGAGAGGGGAGGGCGCAGGAAATGAGTTCCGGCGCACCTGTCCATAACGCTTCAGTGCACAACGACGGCCGCGGCGACGCGGACCGCGCTTCGGCAAGGCACCATGGACCGATGCGCGACGACGAGGCAGCCACCCCGCAGGGAGGCATCGGTACGCTAGTCGGCGCAGCCGTCGACGGTGACGAGCAGGCCACGCACGATCTGCTCGCGCACGTCCATCCCCTCGCCATCCGCTACTGCCGCACCCGGCTGTCCCGGCTGCCCGGTGACGCGCGGCACTTCGTGGAGGACCTCGCCCAGGAAGTCTGTGTCGCGGTGCTGCTCGCACTGCCGCGCTACAAGGACACCGGGCGCCCCTTCGAGGCCTTCGTCTTCGCCATCGCCGCGCACAAGGTCGCCGACCTGCAGCGCGCCGCCATGCGCGGCCCCGGGTCCACGGCCGTGCCGTCCGACGAGATGCCCGAGCGGCCCGACGACTCCCTCGGCCCCGAGGAGCGGGCACTGCTCAGCAGTGACGCCGAATGGGCCAAGAAGCTGCTCGCCAACCTGCCCGACAACCAGCGGGAGCTGCTCCTGCTGCGCATCGCCGTCGGCCTCACCGCCGAGGAGACCGGGCAGATGCTCGGCATGTCACCCGGCGCCGTGCGGGTCGCCCAGCACCGGGCGTTGAGCCGCCTCAGGGCGCTCGCGGAGCAGTAGCACACCGTCCCGATCGCGTACGTGTGAACGTACAAAGAAGTCCGATGATCTTGATCGTGGAATGAGACACCCCGTCTGGCCGTTAGCATGGACATCCGCACCGATCAAGGCCATTTGGGGAAGGTGTCATGACTGCAAACGTCGACGGAGTGCCCGAGAAATTCGCGACACTCGGGCTGACCTACGACGACGTGCTGCTGCTGCCGGGCTCGTCGGACATGGCGCCCGACCAGATCGACACCGCCTCGTACGTCTCCAAGAACGTGCGGGTGAACATCCCGCTGCTCTCCGCCGCGATGGACAAGGTCACCGAGTCCCGGATGGCCATCGCCATGGCGCGTCAGGGCGGCGTCGGTGTCCTGCACCGCAACCTGTCGATCGCCGACCAGGCGAACCAGGTCGACCTCGTGAAGCGCTCCGAGTCCGGCATGGTGACCGACCCGATCACGGTGCACCCGGACGCGACGCTCGGCGAGGCCGACGCGATCTGTGCCAAGTTCCGGATCTCCGGTGTGCCGGTGGTCGACGGCGGCGGCAAGCTGCTCGGCATCGTCACCAACCGCGACATGGCCTTCGAGAACGACCGCAGCCGCCAGGTGCGCGAGGTCATGACGCCGATGCCGCTCGTCACCGGCAAGGTCGGCATCTCCGGCGTCGACGCCATGGAGCTGCTGCGCCGCCACAAGATCGAGAAGCTTCCGCTGGTCGACGACGCCGGTGTGCTCAAGGGCCTCATCACCGTCAAGGACTTCGTCAAGGCGGAGAAGTACCCGAACGCCGCGAAGGACTCCGAGGGCCGGCTGCTCGTCGGTGCCGCGGTCGGCGTCGCCGGTGACGCCTTCGAGCGGGCGCAGGCGCTCGTCGAGGCGGGCGCCGACTTCATCGTCGTCGACACCGCGCACGGCCACTCGCGGCTCGTCGGCGACATGGTCGCCAAGATCAAGTCCAACGCGGGCGGCGTCGACGTCATCGGCGGCAACATCGCGACCCGCGACGGCGCCAAGGCGCTCATCGACTCCGGTGTCGACGGCATCAAGGTCGGCGTCGGACCGGGCTCCATCTGCACGACGCGCGTCGTCGCCGGTATCGGTGTCCCACAGGTCACGGCCATCTACGAGGCGTCGCTCGCCGCCAAGGAGGCCGGGGTCCCGGTCATCGGCGACGGTGGCCTCCAGTACTCCGGTGACATCGCCAAGGCGCTCGTCGCCGGTGCCGACACCGTGATGCTCGGTTCGCTGCTCGCGGGCTGCGAGGAGTCGCCGGGTGAGCTGATGTTCATCAACGGCAAGCAGTTCAAGTCGTACCGGGGCATGGGTTCGCTCGGTGCCATGCAGACGCGCGGCGACCGGAAGTCCTTCTCCAAGGACCGCTACTTCCAGGAGGGCGTCGCCTCCGACGAGCAGCTGATCCCCGAGGGCATCGAGGGCCAGGTCCCGTACCGCGGTCCGCTGTCGTCCGTCGTCCACCAGCTGGTGGGCGGTCTGCGCCAGTCGATGTTCTACGTGGGCGGGCAGACCGTGCCGCAGCTCCAGGAGAACGGCCGCTTCGTCCGCATCACGTCCGCGGGCCTCAAGGAGAGCCACCCGCACGACATCCAGATGACGGTCGAGGCGCCGAACTACAGCCGTAAGTAATCGCAGGTCAGATGTGGTGAGGGGCGGTTCCGGCATTGCCGGGACCGCCCCTCGCACGCGTGTCGGGGATACTGGACACGCAGACCAAGAGGGAAAGGCCCCACAACGTGACTGAGATCGAGATCGGGCGCGGCAAGCGCGGCCGCCGCGCGTACGCCTTCGACGACATCGCCGTCGTACCGAGCCGGCGCACCCGCGACCCGAAGGAGGTCTCGATCGCCTGGCAGATCGACGCCTATCGGTTCGAGCTGCCGTTCCTGGCCGCTCCCATGGACTCCGTGGTCTCCCCGGCCACCGCCATCCGCATCGGCGAGCTCGGCGGCCTCGGCGTGCTGAACCTCGAAGGTCTCTGGACCCGGTACGAGGACCCGCAGCCGCTGCTCGACGAGATCACCGAGCTGACGCCCGAGGCCGCGACCCGCCGCCTCCAGGAGATCTACTCCGCGCCGATCCAGGCCGACCTGATCAAGCAGCGCATCAAGGAGGTGCGCGACTCCGGTGTCGTCACCGCCGCCGCGCTCTCGCCGCAGCGCACGGTCGAGTTCTCCAAGGCCGTCGTGGACGCGGGCGTCGACATCTTCGTGATCCGCGGGACCACGGTCTCCGCCGAGCACGTCTCCGGTGCCGCCGAGCCGCTGAACCTGAAGCAGTTCATCTACGAGCTGGACGTGCCGGTGATCGTGGGCGGCTGTGCCACGTACACCGCCGCGCTGCACCTCATGCGCACCGGTGCCGCGGGTGTCCTCGTCGGGTTCGGCGGCGGCGCCGCCCACACGACGCGGAACGTGCTGGGCATCCAGGTGCCGATGGCCACGGCCGTCGCCGACGTCGCGGCCGCGCGCCGTGACTACATGGACGAGTCCGGCGGCCGGTACGTGCATGTCATCGCCGACGGTGGCGTGGGCTGGTCCGGCGACCTGCCGAAGGCCATCGCCTGCGGCGCCGACGCCGTGATGATGGGCTCGCCGCTGGCGCGCGCCACGGACGCGCCCGGCAAGGGGCACCACTGGGGCATGGAGGCCGTCCACGAGGACGTGCCGCGCGGCAAGAAGGTCGACCTCGGCACGGTCGGGACGACCGAGGAGGTCCTCACCGGTCCCTCGCACTCGCCCGACGGTTCGATGAACCTCTTCGGTTCGCTGAAGCGGGCCATGGCGACGACCGGCTACAGCGAGCTCAAGGAGTTCCAGCGGGTCGAGGTCACGGTGGCCGACTCGCACCACCGTCGCTGACGCCTCCGCAGCCGTCCATGGGTCGGGCCCCGCCGAATCATTCGGCGGGGCCCGACCCATGTGTTCTCGCGGTGTGTCACCCCGGAGGGCTCAGAGCGCGGCCTTCTTCGAGCTGCCGAACGCGGCGACCGCGCCGACCGCGAGGAAGACGTACGTCAGGACGTCGGACTCGTGCTTCCACGCTTCGCTGATGAGGCTGAAGTGGTCGAAGAGTGCCTCGAAGAACGAGATGTGGGTGTAATCGGCGAGCGCCATCGCGTATCCGGAGATCTGACCCAGGTACACCGCGCCCAGCGCCAGGACCGCGCAGACGAACGGGAGCGCCTGGCTGCGACCGCCGACCTTGCCGGCGACGAGGCCGATGAGCGCGCCGACGGCCACCGCCGCGTAGCCGATCTCGTGCTCGGTGGCCTTCATGATGGCGCCGTACACCCAGGCCGTGACGAGAGCGACGACCACGGCGGCGACTATGCCGAGCGCCACGTTGCCGCTGCGGCCCTGGGGGGCGAACGGCTGCGGAGGCGGGAAACCGCCCTGCTGCTGCGGGAACGGGGCGTACGGCTGGGCGGGCTGCTGCTGCGGGTAGCCGTAACCGGGCTGCTGCTGCGGCGGCTGCTGCTGGGCGTACGGGTTGTTGTCCTGTGGCTGCGGCGGCTGGGTCATGCGGTCCCCCTGGGGTGTGAACGGTGGCACAGATGTGCGCAGAGGGGCCGCACAGTAGCAGTCAGAGACGGTGGGCCGCTCCTACCGGAGTGGCACCCCTGGTGTCCAGGAGGAGTTGAGCCTTTACGGCCAGGCCCTGGAGGTCGTACGTGCGGTGGTGCTGGAGCAGGATCGTCAGATCGGCGTCGGCCGCGGCCTCGTAGAGGGAGTCGGCGCGGGGGACCGGGCGTTCCAGGACGTTCCAGGACGGGATGTGCGGGTCGTGGTAGCTGACGGCCGCGCCCAGCTGCATGAGGCGGGTCGCGATCTCCTCGGCGGGGGCGGCCTGCCGGTCGGCGAGGTCCGGCTTGTAGGTGATGCCGAGGAGGAGGACGCGGGCGCCTCGGGCCGACTTGCCGTGCTCGTTGAGGAGCGTGGCCGCGCGCTGGACCACGTACCCGGGCATGTGGTTGTTGACCTGGCGGGCCAGCTCGACCATGCGCAGGGGGCGGGTGGGGAGGTGGGGGCTGGAGAGGTCCTGGGGGAGGGCGTGGCCGCCGACTCCGGGGCCGGGGCGGAACGCCTGGAAGCCGAACGGCTTGGTCTCGGCGCAGCGGATGACGTCCCACAGGTCGACACCGAGGTCGTGACAGAGGACGGCCATCTCGTTGACCAGGGCGATGTTGACGTGCCGGTAGTTGGTCTCCAGGAGGTGGACCGTCTCGGCCTCGCGCAGGCCGCGGGCGCGTACGACCTTGTCGGTCAGTCGGCTGTAGAAGGTGGCCGCCGACTCGGTGCAGGCCGAGGTGTAGCCGCCGATGACCTTGGGGGTGGCGGAGTAGGGGTGCGCGCGGTTGCCGGGGTCGACGCGGCCGGGGGAGTGCGCCAGGTGGAAGTCGCGTCCCGCGCGCAGGCCCGACCCCTCTTCGAGCAGGGGCAGCAGGAGCGTCTCCGTGGTGCCGGGCGGGACCGGGGACTCGATGATCACCGTGGTGTGCGGGCGGAGATGGGCCGCGAGGGTGCGGGTCGCGTCGACCACCGGGGTCAGGCTCGGGGTGCCGTCCGGGCCCGGGGGCGTGGGGGCGCAGATCACGGCGGTGCGGACGCGGGCGAGTTCGGCGGGGTTCGCGGTGGGGCGGAAGCCGGTGGCCAGCATGCGCCGGACGTCGGCCGCGGTGAGCACCGCGCCGTCGGCGTCGCCGGGGAGCCGGCCCGCCGCGAGGTCCTGGGAGCGGGCCGGGTCGTGGCCGACGGTCGCGATCCTGGCGGCCACGGCGGCCTGGGCGAGGGGCAGGCCGAGGGGGCCGAGGCCGACGACGGCGAGGTCTGCGGGCATGGCGGTTGCCGTCCTTCCCGGGAGGCGGTTCCGGCGCTAACCGGAGCGGGACGAGTACGCAAGCCCGGTGGACAGAACGAGCGAGCGTCCTGTCAGACTAGGAGTAAATATGACCGATATGCCGGATTGGTTTGGTGTGAGTTGTGGAGTGTTGTCCTGCCCCTGCCTGTGGCTGGAACGGGGCAGGGCGGTCAGAATCGGGACATGAGGCGTGCAGCTTGCGCTCTGTGAGCCCGGGTACACCTGACGGGTGAGGCCGGTGCCGACGACAGCGGGAGGCAGCAGTGAAGGCAGCGACACTGGGACCCGAGCAGCGCGCCCAGGCCCTTGCGGCCATGGCGGAGCGCGAGCTGGACATTCTCGTCGTGGGCGCCGGGGTGGTCGGTGCGGGCACCGCGCTCGACGCGGCCACGCGCGGCCTCGCCACCGGGCTCGTCGAGGCGCGTGACTGGGCCTCCGGCACGTCGAGCCGCTCCAGCAAGCTGATCCACGGCGGGCTCAGGTACCTGGAGATGCTGGACTTCGCGCTCGTACGGGAGGCGCTGAAGGAGCGGGGGCTGCTCCTCGAGCGGCTCGCACCGCATCTCGTGAAGCCCGTGCCGTTCCTGTACCCGTTGCAGCACAAGGGCTGGGAGCGGCTGTACGCCGGGTCGGGCGTCGCCCTGTACGACGCGATGTCCATGGCCCGCGGGCACGGGCGCGGGCTGCCCGGACACCGGCACCTGTCCCGCAAGCACGCGCTGCGCGTCGCCCCCTGCCTGAAGCGGGACGCGCTGGTGGGCGCCCTCCAGTACTACGACGCGCAGATGGACGACGCGCGGTACGTGGCGACGCTCGTGCGCACCGCCGCCATGTACGGGGCCCAGGTCGCCAACCGGGCGCGGGTCACCGGGTTCCTGCGGGAGGGCGAGCGGGTCGTCGGGGCGCGGGTGCGGGACGTCGAGGGCGGCGGGGAGTACGAGGTCAGGGCCAAGCAGGTCGTGAACGCGACCGGGGTGTGGACCGACGACACGCAGGCCATGGTCGGGGAGCGCGGGCAGTTCCACGTCCGGGCGTCCAAGGGGATCCACCTGGTCGTGCCCAAGGACCGCATCAACTCCACCACGGGGCTGATCCTGCGGACCGAGAAGAGCGTGCTGTTCGTGATCCCCTGGGGCCGCCACTGGATCGTGGGGACCACCGACACCGACTGGGACCTCGACAAGGCGCACCCGGCCGCCTCCAGCGCCGACATCGACTACCTCCTCGAACATGTGAACTCCGTACTCGGCGTGCCCCTGTCGCGGGACGACGTGCAGGGCGTCTACGCCGGGCTGCGGCCGCTGCTCGCCGGGGAGTCCGACGCCACCAGCAAGCTGTCGCGCGAGCACACCGTGGCGCACCCCGTGCCGGGGCTCGTCGTGGTCGCCGGCGGCAAGTACACGACCTACCGGGTCATGGCGAAGGACGCGGTCGACGAGGCGGTGCACGCCCTCGACCAGCGGGTCGCCGAGTGCGTGACCGAGGACGTGCCGCTGGCCGGGGCCGAGGGGTACCGGGCGCTGTGGAACACGCGGGCGCGGATCGCGGCGCGGACCGGGCTGCACGTGGTGCGCGTCGAGCATCTGCTCAACCGGTACGGGGCGTTGGCCGAGGAACTGCTCGACCTGATCGCGGTCGATCCCGGGCTCGGCGCTCCGCTGGGCGGCGCCGACGACTATCTGCGGGCCGAGGTCGTGTACGCCGCCTCGCACGAGGGGGCCCGCCACCTCGACGACGTACTGACCCGGCGGACCCGGATCTCGATCGAGACGTTCGACCGGGGGACGCGGTCCGCGCGGGAGGCCGCCGAGTTGATGGCGCCCGTCCTCGGCTGGGACAAGGACCAGGTGGAGCGGGAGGTCGAGCACTACGAGAAGCGGGTGGAGGCCGAGCGGGAGTCCCAGTTGCAGCCGGACGACCTCACGGCCGACGCGGCCCGGCTGGGAGCGCCCGACATCGTGCCGCTGTAGGCGCCGGACGGGCTGTCGAGCGGTTCCCCGCGCTCCTGACGGCAGGCGCCGCGCGCGGTCTTCAGGGGCGGCAGAACTCCGCCTCCAGCAGTCGGTGTTCGACCCGGGGGCCGTTCGTCAGGAAGGCGGCGGTCGCGCGGTAGGTGAGGGTGCGCGAGCCGTCCGTGGTGGTCGCCGTGCGGACGTAGGTGCGCCCGATGCGGCCGTTGTGGCCCCAGACCGTGAGGCCGCAGGAGAGTTTCTCCGGGATCAGGCCCATGCCGTAGTGGCCGTGTGCGGTACGGGTGTTGAGCATGGCCCGCAGCGCTTCGGGCGGGAGCAGGCGGCCCGTGAGCAGGGCCCGGTAGAAGCGGTTCAGATCGGGCAGGGTGGAGATCAGCTCGCCGGCCGCGCCCGCCGTGCGCGGGTCCAGGCGGACGGCGTCGGAACCGTGCGGGACGGGGACTGTCGTGCGGGTGCCGGGGAACGTGGTGCCGGTGAGGCGCAGCGGGGCGATGACGCGGCGGCGGACCTCGGAGGCGTAGGAGTGGCCCGTGACCTGACGGACGATCATGCCAAGGAGGACGTAATCGGTGTTCGAGTACCGCCAGGTGCCCGGGGCAGTGGTGCGGGGGTGGCTGAGGGCCAGGGCCGCCACCGCCCGGGGAGTGAGAGGGATCTCTCCTTCGGTCGTCGACGTGAAGTCGTAGAGGCCGCTGGTGTGGGTGAGCAGCGAGCGGACCGTGAGGTCGTGGAGGGGGGTGAGAGCGGGGAGGTAGGTGGTCACCTCCGCCGCGAGGTTCAGGCGTTTCTCCCCTGCCAGTTGAAGAACCACCGTCGCGACGAACGTCTTCGTGACGCTGCCCGCACGGACGTGATCGGCGCGGGTGAGGGCGGGGTCCGTGGTGGTGAAACGGGCGCTCGTGCCCTCGGTGACCAGGAGCGCGGCCGCCGGGGCCTTGCCCTCGGTGACGAGCAGCGGAAGAGTGACGTCCGCGGATGGTTCGACTCGGGGTGCGCTGCCCGGATTCACGCACAGAAGGACCGCGGCCAGAGGTATGGCCAGGAGTGTCCGGAGTGCGGGCATGACGGTCCCTCCACAGGTGCCGTCCATCATGCGGGACGTATCCGGGCGTGGTGTCCGAGGGGCGACCCTGGGCGTCGGGCGGTCGCCGCGTGAGGGACAATGAAGGCTCTGTCAGGGCGGGTTGCAGAGGGGACGCATGTCGGAGGCGGAGCGGGCGGGCGAGGCCCGCCAGGACAAGAGCGCTCGTCAGGACTCTTCCGTTCAGGACGTTCAGGAGGCTCCCGTTCAGGACACCAAGGGCAGGCTGCTCGCCGGGCGCTACCGGCTCGGCGAGGTACTCGGCCGCGGCGGCATGGGCACCGTGTGGCGCGCCAAGGACGAGACGCTCGGCCGTACGGTCGCCGTCAAGGAACTGCGCTTCCCGTCGAGCATCGACGACGAGGAGAAGCGGCGGCTGATCACGCGGACGCTGCGCGAGGCCAAGGCGATCGCACGGATCCGCAACAACGGCGCCGTGACCGTGTTCGACGTGGTGGACGAGGACGACCGGCCGTGGATCGTCATGGAGCTCGTCGAGGGCAAGTCCCTCGCCGAGGCCATCCGTGAGGACGGGCTCCTCGAACCCCGGCGCGCCGCCGAGGTCGGGCTCGCCGTCCTCGACGTGCTGCGCTCCGCGCACCGCGAGGGCATCCTGCACCGTGACGTGAAGCCGTCGAACGTGCTGATCTCCGAGGACGGCCGCGTCGTGCTGACCGACTTCGGCATCGCGCAGGTCGAGGGCGACCCGTCCATCACCTCCACGGGGATGCTCGTCGGCGCGCCCTCGTACATCTCGCCCGAGCGGGCCCGCGGCCACAAGCCGGGACCCGCCGCCGACCTGTGGTCGCTCGGCGGTCTGCTCTACGCGTCCGTGGAGGGCGTGCCCCCGTACGACAAGGGGTCGGCGATCGCGACGCTGACCGCCGTGATGACCGAACCGGTCGATCCGCCGAAGAACGCGGGGCCGCTGGAGCCCGTGATCTACGGGCTGCTCGCCAAGGACCCCGAGCAGCGGCTCGACGACGCCGGGGCACGGGCGCTGCTCAACGACGTCATCCACGCGCCGGAGCCCAAGCCCGCGCCCGCGCCGGAGCCGGCCGACGCGACGAAGGTCGTGCCGCTGCCGCCCGTGCCGGAGCCCGCCACGTCGCTGCTCAAGAAGCGCCCCGGCAAGGGAGTTCGGCCGCGGCCGCCGGTGCCGCGAGTGTCGCCGCCAAGGGCGAGGAGGCCGCGGAGAAGCTGCGCGGCGCCCTGAAGTCCGTCCGCAAGGCGGCCGCCGCCGCCACCGCGAACCGGGAGAAGCCCGCCGAGACCGGGGCCACCACGCCCGCCGGACCCGCGGCCACGTCCGCCCGCATCCCCGCGCAGCCGGGGACGCCGCCGCGCACTCCGCGCGCCGGCCGCGCCTCGATCACGGACGTCGTGCCGCGCCGCACGCTGGTGATCGCCGCGATCGTCGTCGTCCTGGCCCTGCTCGGCACCATCCTGACCGTCGCCCTCAACGGCGGCGACGACAGCGGCTCCCAGGGATCCGGCTCGGGGTCCGACAAGTCCACGTCGTCCGGGAAGGGCGAGGACAAGAGCAAGGGGAAGGACGACAAGGGCGAGGGCGACGCGACCCCCGGCCCGGAGCGGAGCGCGTCCGGCGGCGCCGGACAGTCGTCCGCCCCCGGCCAGGGCGCCTCGCCCGGCAGCGACGGCAAGGGATCCGACCCCGGGTCGGGATCCACCGCCGTGAGCACGTACAAGCACGCCCAGGGATTCAGCATCGGGCTGCCCAAGGGCTGGAAGTACGGGTCCACCAGCGCGGCCGGCGCCCGCTTCACCGGGCCGAACGGGCAGAAGCTGCTGGTCGGTTGGACCACCACTCCGAAGTCCGACCCGGTGGCCGACTGGCGCAGCCAGGAGCAGTACATGCGCCGCTCGCAGTACGACCGGATACGGATAGCCGGGGTGGACTACCGCGGCTGGAACACGGCCGACTGGGAGTTCACCTACGTCGACGGGGGCACCAAGTGGCGCTCCATAGACCGGGGGTTCGTGGTGAACGGCTCGCTGGGGTACGGGTTGATGTACACCGCGAAGGACGGGGACTGGGGCGGCGCGCTGCGCAAGTCGACCTGGAAGACGTTCACGAAGACGTTCACACCCAAGTCCTGAACCTGAGCGGTGTTCGGCACGTATCGTGAGTGCTTGCGAACCGTGCGCAACGGTTCGCACAACGGGGCACATTGCGAACGGATTTGACTGCCGGACCGGGTGGGGGGCGTTGTGGACGAGTATGCGGGGCGGGTGCTCGCCGATCGATACCGCCTTCCCCTGCTGCCGGCCGACGCGTACGAGTTCGCCGCGGAGACCCGGGCGTTCGACACGTACAGCGGGCAGGAGGTCCTGGTCAGGCAGGTTCCGCTGCCCGAGGTCGTCGAGGCCGAGGTGCTCGACGCGGACGGACTGCCCGAGGGGTTCCGGCCCGGAGCGTCCGCCGTGCGGGCGTCCGCCGAGCCCGCTGTCGCGCGGGCCATCGAGGCCGCGCAGGCCGCCGCGCAGATACCCGACCACCCGCGCCTCGACCAGGTCTTCGACGTGTTCGCCGAGGGCGGGTCGCTCTGGATCGTGAGCGAGGTCGTGGCCGCGAGGCCGCTGGCCGCGCTGCTCTCCGAAGGACCGTTGAGCCCCTACCGCGCCGCGGAAGTCGCTTCTGACGTGGTGACGGCGCTGCGGGCGCTGCACGCGCACGGCTGGGTGCACCGGAACATCACCGCGCGGACCGTGCTGGTCTGCGACGACGGACGGGTCGTGCTGACCGGGCTGGCCGCCGGGGCCGCCGAGGAGGCGCTGTGCGGGTACGACCCGCGGCCCGCGGCGGAATCCTCGGGGAGCGACGAGCCCGGACCTGGACGTGGACCCGGACCCGGACCCAAGCCTGAGCCCGCTCCCGCGCCCGCGCCCGCTCCCGCGCCCGCCGCCGTGCCCGCGCCCGCCGCGGCTCCCGAGCCCGGGGACTACCGGGCCGCGCGGGCCGGGGCGATCGCCGCGTACCGCGCGGGGGCACGGGCCGCCGCGGCCGGGCGGATCGATGATCCGTACGGGGTGCGGGAGGGGACCGGGGCCGGGGGAAGGTTCCCGTGCAGCCCGCCCGGTGGCACGAGCTGATACCCGGTGACGGTCGTGGGGGCGCTGACGGGGTCGAGGGCGGCGCGGACCTCGGCCCCGCGAACCCCGCGAACCGCGAGAACGCCGGGAACGGCTCCGCCGGACACGGCTTCGGGCCGACCGACGGGCGGATGGCCGAGCGGGCCCGACAGGTGCGGATGACCGTCGTGGGGCCCGTGACCGAGCGGTGGGCCCCCGAGCAGGCGTATCCCGTGCAGGACAGCTGGCAGTTGGCCGCCCCCATCGGGCCCGCCACCGACCTGTGGGCCCTCGGCGCGCTGCTCTTCCGCGCCGTGCAGGGGCATGCCCCGTACCCGGAGGAGTCCACGCCGGATCTCGTGCAGATGGTGTGCGCCGAGCCGCCCGCGTTCGCCGAGGAGTGCGGGGCGCTGCGGCCCGTCGTCGAGTCGCTGCTGCGGCAGGACCCCACCGAGCGCCTCGACTTCGAGGAACTGCGGGGCTGGCTGAGGTCGTTGGTGCGCTCCGCGCCCGAGCCCGAGGCCGGGGCGAACGTGGTGCCCGCGCCCGCCTTCGACGCCGCCCGGCTGCCCATCGTGCGGCGCCGGGGAGAACTCGTCCGCAGGCGGCGGGGCGCGTTCCCGCGTCCACCCGGCAGGCCCGGCACAAGCGCGGTCGCGGTGAACCGCCGGTCCGTGAGCGGCGCGAGCCGCAGCGGCGCGAGCGGCCCGTACGGGAAAGGCCCGTACGCGAGCGGCCGGTGCGCCGGGAGACTCAGGGCCGTAAGCCCCGGGCGCTCGGACGGTGGCTGGTCGTCCTGGTACTGCTCGGGCTCGCCGGAGCAGTGGCGTACGCGATGGTCTTCATGCCGAAGGCCGGCAGCAGCGGTGCGGGGACGGGCACCGGGGGCGAGGCCAGGGAGAACGCCAACTCGGTCGGCGGTGATCCGCAACCGTCGGCCACCAAGTCCTCCACCGCGCCCTCGACGTCGGCGTCCAGGTCACCCGACGGCAAGAGCAGTTCCAAGCCGTCCACCACCCAGCCCCAGTCGGACGTCGCCGCCGGGTTCACCCTGCGCAAGGACCCCGAGGGGTTCGAGGTCGCCGTGGCGAAGGGCTGGGACCGGCAGGGGAAGAACGGCCGGGGGCAGGTCCTGTACACCCAGGGCGACTTCGAGCTCCTCGTCGTGCCGGGGCGGGACTCCACCGCCTCCTACGGCAGCGACCCGATGACGTACCAGCGTGAGCACGAGCGGGAGTTGCAGCCCTTCCGCGACTCGACCTGGGCCACGTCGAGCGGCATGAAGAGCATCGACGTCGGCGGACGGACCATGGCCGAGGGCCAGTTCACCTGGCAGGGCGGCGACGGGCGCGAGGTGTTCGTACGCAATCTCGCCATGGTCGTCGGCGGCAAGTACCACGTGGTGCAGGTGCGGGGCCCGGAGGCGGAGCGGGACGAGGTGTCGCGGCTGTTCGAGCAGGCCTCCGACACGTACCAGTACGGGGGTTGAGGCGTCACGGTCCGTGTCCGGCGGGGCGCGACAACCGTCACAGTGCTGTCTTCGTAGGACCCCGCGTGTTCCCCGAGTGGCCCCCGCTCCCTAGTGTGACCCTGTCAAGACCATTGCGGGGTAACGTGAATCAGATGCAGGGCCAGCTGCTCGCGGGCCGCTACCGGCTCGGCGAATCGATCGGGCGCGGCGGCATGGGCCGCGTCTGGCGGGCGCAGGACGAAGTGCTCCACCGCGCCGTCGCCGTCAAGGAGCTGACCGCCGCCCAGTGGGTGGCGGAGGCCGACCGTGCGGTGCTGCTCGCCCGTACGCAGACGGAGGCGCGGGCCGCCGCGCGCATCAACCACCCCGCCGTGGTCACCGTGCACGACGTGCTCGAACACGACGACCGGCCGTGGATCGTCATGGAACTGGTCGAGGGACCCTCGCTGGCCGACGCCGTCAAGGAGCACGGCCGGATCGTGCCCGCCGAGGCCGCCCGCATCGGCCTGTGGACGCTCCGGGCCCTGCGCGCGGCCCACGCCGCCGGGGTGCTGCACCGCGATGTGAAGCCGGGGAACGTCCTGCTCTCGCTCGACGGCCGCGTCAAACTGACCGACTTCGGGATCGCGCAGGTCGAGGGCGACTCCACCATCACGCGGACCGGCGAGATCGTCGGCTCCGTGGACTATCTGGCGCCGGAGCGGGTGAGCGGGTCCGAGCCGGGGCCCGCCTCCGACCTGTGGGCGCTGGGCGCGACCCTGTACACGGCCGTCGAGGGCATCTCGCCGTTCCGGCGCACGTCACCGATCAGCACCATGCAGGCCGTCGTCGAGGAGGAACCCGAGGTCCCGGAGTACGCGGGTGCCCTCGGGCCCGTCATGAGCGCGCTGCTGCGCAAGGACCCCGCCGCCCGGCCCACCGCCGACGAGGCCGAGGTGATGCTCGCGGAGGCGGCGGAGGGACGGCGGCCCAGCGCGGCGCAGGCCTATGTGCCGACGCAGGTCCATGTGTCGACCCCCACGGCCGTGGCACCCGCTCCCGCGGTACAGCCGCCGTCCCCGCACACGGTGCCGCAGACCGCGCCCGCGGCGCCCCGGCCGCGGATGTGGCTCCGGGGGGCGGGGGCGGTGCTCGCCGCGCTGCTCGTCGGCGGCGGTGGCGCGTTCGGCGCGATGTACTACCTCGACCACCGGGACGGCGGGAACGTCTCCGCGCGGGAGGACACCGGCCAGAAGGGCGGGGAGAAGAACGGGGACAAGGGGAGCGGCGGCACCGGGAGCAGGGGGAAGTCCACCGCGCCGGTCGCCGGGGCCATCCCCGACGACTGGGTGCGGGTCCGCGACGTCGAGGGGTTCAGCCTGATGCTGCCGCCCGGCTGGACCCGGGAGCAGAACGGTTCGCAGATCGACTACACGCCCGACGGCGGCGAGCGGTTCGTGCGCATCGCCATCGACAAGCAGACCGACTGGCAGGACTCGTACCAGCACCAGCTCGACCTGGAGAAGGCGGTCGCCAAGCTGCCCGACTACCAGCGGGTGCAGTTGCAGCCCAACACCTTCAGGGACCGGCCGGGCTCGCAGTGGGAGTTCACCTGGACGGCCGGGAACAAGGACACGACCAGCGGGCCCCGGCACGCCATCGAGCAGACGTACCGCGACGAGAGCGGCACCGAGTACGCGATCTACCTGTCGGTGCCCGAGGACCAATGGGCCACCGCGCGCCAGCAGTTCGACGCCATCAAACGAGGCTGGCGGCCGCCCACGGGCTGACCGGAAGGTGACCGTCCTGGTCCGGGAGCGTGCGGCATGATGGGGCGCATGGGGACCGAGGGGGGCAACGTCCGTGTGATCGCCGGGCGTTACCGGCTGGAGGCCAGGATCGGTCGGGGCGGCATGGGTGTCGTCTGGCGGGCCGCCGACACGTTGCTCGGACGGCAGGTCGCCGTCAAGGAACTCGCCGTCGACGAGACGCTCTCCGAGGAGGAGGCGCGCCGGCAGCGGGAGCGGATGCTCCGTGAGGCGCGGGCCGTGGCGCAGCTGCGGCATCCGAACGTCATCGTGGTGCACGACGTCGTGGTGCACGAGGAACACCCGTACATCGTCATGGAGTTGGTGCGCGGCGGGTCCCTCGCCGACGTGATCGCCCGGGACGGGCCCGTCGACCCGCTGACGGCCGCGCGGGTCGGTCTCGCGCTGCTCGGCGCGCTGCGCGTCGCGCACGCCGCCGGGGTGCTGCACCGCGATCTCAAGCCGGCGAACGTCCTGATGGAGGCCGACACCGGCCGGGTCGTCCTCACCGACTTCGGGATCGCGCAGGTCGCGGGCGCCACCACGCTCACCGAGACCGGCGGCTTCGTCGGCTCGCCCGAGTACACGGCGCCCGAGCGGATGTCGGGCGGGCGGGCCGGTGCGGGCGCCGACCTATGGTCGCTCGGCGGCCTGCTGTGTGCCGCGCTGACCGGTGAATCCCCGTTCCGCCGCGACTCGTTGGGCGGGATCCTGCACGCCGTCGTCTACGAGGAGATCCACCCGCCGGAGGAGGCAGTGCCGCTGCTCCCCGTCATCCGGGGGCTCCTGGAGCGGGACCCCGCGCTGCGGATGGGGCTCGACGAGGCCGAGCGGCTGCTGCGCGCGTACATCGCGACCGGCGCCACCCCGCAGCCCGCCGTCCCGCACGGCCCGTTCATGCCGCACGTCCCCTACACGCCGACGCGGCGCGACATGCCCGCGCCGCCCGTCCGCAAGCCGTCGCCCCGGGTGCTCCTGATCTCGGCGGCGCTGGCCGCGGCGGTCGCGGGGGCCGGGGTGTCGGCGGTCGCCCTGCTCGCGGGCCGCGACGACAACACGCCGCAGCCGCCCGCGAGTTCGGCGCCGCCGACGCCGTCCTCCCGTACGCCGTCCGCGTCGTCGCCCACGCCCACCGTGACCGTCACCCGGCAGGAGACCCGTACCGAGACGCCGCGGGTCTCGATCCCCGCCGGCTACCGGATGGCCGAGGACGCCGAGGGGTTCCGGCTCGCCGTGCCGAAGGGGTTCACCCGCTCGCTCGACGGGCCGCGGATCTTCTACATGTCGTCCGGCGAGACCTTCCGTATCGGCGTCAGGGTGTCGGACACGCGGCGCGGCGGGCCCGGCGCGGTGCAGCGGCGAGCCGCCGCCGAAGGCCCGACGACCAACCCCGGTTACCGCGCGGGAAAGGTCACCGACACCTCGCACAACGGACGGCGGGCCGCGCTGTGGGAGTTCACGTGGAACGGGTTCAGCGAGGCCGAGGGCGCCCGGCACACCGTCGACCTGTGCTGGGAGGAGGGCGGCCGGATGTACGACGTATGGGTGTCGGCGCCCGTCGGACGCACCGGTGAGGCGCGCGCGTACTTCGACACGGCGCTCGACACCTTCGCGGCTTCCCCGCGGGAATGACTCCCGCATACGGGAAGGGGGTGAGCGTGCGCATCAGCGCGGTCACAAGTGCGTGACCGGAGTGGTATCCGGGCCGCCCCGCACGGTACTGATGGGGACATGAGTGACAACGGGGGAGCCGTCCATGGCCCGAACGATCCCACGAGCTTCGGCCTGCAACCGCCGCGGCAGCCGGCGCACACGCCGCAGCAGGGGAACCCGTACGCCCGGCCCACGCAGGTCGTGGCGCAGTCCGAGCCGGGCGCGGGCCGGCTCGTCGCCGGGCGCTACCGGCTGCTGAGCAAGCTCGGGCACGGCGGCATGGGCACCGTGTGGCGGGCCAAGGACGAGACGGTGGACCGGGAGGTCGCGGTCAAGGAGCCGCGCATCCCCGACCACCTGCCCGCCCCGGAGCGGGCCAATGTGTTCGAGCGGATGCGGCGCGAGGCGCGCGCCGCCGCCCGGCTCGACCACCCGGCGGTGGTGAACGTCCACGACGTGGCCGTCGAGGACGGACAGCCGTGGATCGTCATGGAGTTCGTGCAGGGACGTTCGCTCGGCGACGCGCTCCAGGAAGGCACGCTCGGCGCGCGCGACGCGGCCCGGATCGGCCTCGAGGTGCTCGGCGCCCTCGAAGCCGCGCACGCCGCCGGCATCCTGCACCGCGACGTGAAGCCCGACAACGTCATGCTGGGCCGGTACGACCGTGTCATCCTCACCGACTTCGGCATCGCCCAGATCGAGGGCGAGACCAACCTGACCGACACCGGCGGCTTCGTCGGCTCGCCCGAATTCATCGCGCCCGAGCGGGTGCTGGGCCAGCGGCCGGGCCCCGCCTCCGACCTCTGGTCGCTCGGTGTCGTGCTGTACGCGGCGACCGAGGGCGTCTCGCCGTTCCGCCGCACCAACACCCCGGCCACGCTCCAGTCCGTCCTGAACGCGACGCCGGCCGCGCCCGCCGCCGCGCAGGGCCCGCTCGCCGAGGCCATCAACGGGCTGCTCCAGAAGGACCCGGCCCGCCGCCCGGACGCGGCACGGGTGCGCGCCCTGCTCCAGCGCGCCGCCGAACCGCCCGCCCCGCAGCCCACCCAGGTCGTGCGGACCGGGTCCGCGCAGGGCGGTCTGCGGCTCGGCCGCAAGGCGCTCATCGGGATCGGCGCGGGCGTGGTCGCCCTGGCGGTCGCCGCGTACCTGGTCGTCGCGGACCCGTTCGCCGGGCCGCTGCCGGACGGGTGGCGGGAGCGGGCCCACGAACCGCTCGGCGTGACGGTGGCCGTGCCCGCGTCCTACCAGGTGGGCAGGCCCGAGGACACGGACACGTACAAGGACTGGGTGAAGTACACCGACTGGAGCGGTGCCATCACCGTCGCCGTGGAACTGCGGCGCAAGAAGGACGACACGCTCAACGAGATCAAGGACTCGGCGGCCTCCCAGATGTACGCCGACGACGACGAGTTCACGTCGGACGGCGACTCCGGCCTCGACATGCCGGAGGGCGCGAAGACGACTCCGGAGAGCAAGGCCACGTACCGGGACAAGCCCGCCGCCGAGAACACCGTCACGTACAAGACGGACGACATCAACGACCCCAGGCCGCGCGAGCTCAAGGTCTTCTACTACAAGACCACGAAGGGTGACATGTACCGGGTCACGATCGGCTACCCCGGCGCGGGCGACCTGACCGAGCGCGGCCGCGAGGTCGCCAGAACGGTCATCGCCAACCTGGACATCACGACACTCTGAGATGGCATACACGGGGACACAGGAACAGGGCCGGCTGATCGGCGGCCGCTACCGGCTCGTCGAGCGGATCGGCTCCGGAGGCATGGGCACGGTCTGGCACGCCGTCGACGAACGCGTCGGCCGCGACGTCGCCGTCAAGCAGCCGCGGCTGCCCGGAGACCCGCACGGCGAGGCGCAGCAGCGCGCCTACGCCCGGCTCCAGCGCGAGGCACGGGCCGCCGCCAGCGTCGAGCACCACTCGGCCGTCGCGATCCACGACGTCGTCGTCGAGGACCAACTGCCGTGGATCGTCATGGAGTTGGTGCGCGGCGAATCGCTGCACGAGGCGCTCAAACGCGGCCCGCTCGCCCCGCGGGAGGCCGCCGGGATCGGCCTCGCCGTCCTCGGCGCGCTGCGCGCCGCGCACGCCAAGGGCATCGTGCACCGCGATGTGAAACCGGCGAACGTGCTGCTCGGCCCGCACGGCCGTGTCGTCCTCACCGACTTCGGCATCGCGCACATCCAGGGCGAGGAGTCGCTGACGGTGAGCGGCGAGTTCGTCGGCTCGCTGGAGTGCATCGCGCCGGAGCGGATGTCGGGCGAGGGTGCGGGACCGGCAAGTGACCTGTGGTCGCTGGGAGTTCTGCTGTACGCGGCCGTGGACGGCTGGTCCCCGTTCCGCCGTACGACGCTGGAGTCGACGCTCGCGGCGATCCTCTCCTTCGACCCGCCGGCGCCCGAACGGGCCGGGGCGCTCGGCCCGTTGATCGGACGGCTGCTCGCCAAGGACCCGGCGGCGCGGCCGTCGGCGGCGGAGGTGGAGGCGGGGCTCGCGGCGGCGGTCGACGGGCGCGCCCTGCCCGAGCCCGCGCGGGAACCCGAGCCCGAGCCCGAGCCCGAGCCCGATCCTGATCCTGATCCTGATCCCGAGCCTGCTCCCGGGACCACCGTCGTGCCCGTACCCGTACCCGCCGGGAAGCGCGGGCGCGGGCGGGTCGCCCTCGCGCTGGCCGGTGCCGTGCTGGTCGGCGGCGGAATCTGGTTCGGCACGTCGCTTGCCGACGACGAAGGGCAGCCGCAGGGGCGGGAGGCGCGGGCCGGCCTCCACGCCTCCGCCTCGGCCCCCGCCCCGGGCGCGGCCCGGAACTCCGCCTCGCCGAGCGCGGGCGACGAGGGCTGGACCGTCCACGAGGAGACCGACCTCAAAGCCGTCGTCGCGGTGCCCAAGAGCCTCGTCGACGCCTACCACGACCCGTCCAGGGACGGCGTCCAGTACACCGACCCGCGCAGCGACGTGACGCTGAGCCTGAAGCGCTGGGCTCCCCAGCAGGGCGGCTCGACGGCGTTCGCCTGGGCGACGAGCGTGGCCGACTCCTACGCGGACCACGACTACAGCGACATCCGCAGGACCGTCACCAGGACCAGCTTCCACGGCATGGACGCGGCCCAGCTCGACATCACGTACACGGACGCGACCCAGAGCGGCGTGATGCGCGAGATGCGCCTGTACGTCGTCGACGAGAAGGGCCGCTACGACCTGGGCGTGGTCATGCCGAAGGGTGGGCCGTACGAGAAGCAGGGCACCGACGCCTTCAAGGGAGCCCGTGACCGCCTCGTGCTCGAAAAGAGTTGAGGGCGGGTTCACGCGCGAATGACTGGCAGCAAAGCCCCTGATCAGCGGCTTTGCTGCCAGCGATCACTGGCGCGGTGTGTGTACTCGGTGAAGGCCGATTACCGATGGGTACCGAAAGCGCCGGCTTCGGCATACGCTCCCCTCCATGACGGACTCGCAGGCCCAGGCTGAGACGCAGCAGAAGACCGGTACGAACCCGATCGCCGCCGCCCCCGAGGGCGCGCGCACCGCCTCCGACGTGGTCACGCCGGAGCTGGTCGCGCAGCTCACCCGGGACGTCGTCGGCTCGGGGCGGACCGCGAACCACACGCCGTTCACCGGCGAGAAGCTGGCCGACCTGCCCGAGTCGACGCCGGAGGACGTGGCGACCGCGTTCGAGCGGGCCCGCGCCGCCCAGGAGGTCTGGGCGAAGACGCCGGTCCGGCAGCGCGCCGCCGTCCTGCTGCGCTTCCACGACCTGGTGCTCGCCCGCCAGGCCGAGGTCCTCGACCTGATCCAGCTGGAGACCGGCAAGGCCCGGCTGCACGCGCACGAAGAGGTGCAGGCCGTCGCCGTCGCGGCCCGGCACTACGGCCGCAAGGCCCCCTCCTACCTGAAGCCCAGGCGGCACACCGGCGCCGTCCCGACGCTCACCAAGGTGACCGAGCTGCGCCAGCCGCGCGGTGTCGTCGGCCAGATCGCGCCGTGGAACTACCCCCTGGAACTGTCGGTCGGCGACGCGCTCCCCGCCTTCGTCGCGGGCAACGCGGTCGTGATGAAGCCCGACACCGAGACCTGCCTGACCGCCCTGTGGGCCCGCGACCTGCTCATCGAGGCCGGGCTCCCCGCCGAGGTCTTCCAGGTCGTCCTCGGCGAAGGCCCGGTCGTGGGACCGGAGTTGGTCAAGCACGCCGACTACGTCTCCTTCACCGGCTCCACCCGCACGGGACGCGAAGTCGCGCAGGGCGCCGCCGCGCGCCTGGTCGGAGTGTCGCTGGAACTCGGCGGCAAGAACGCCATGCTGGTCCTGGAGGACGCCGACGTGGAGAAGGCCGCCGCGGGCGCGGTGCGGGCCTGCTTCTCGTCCGCGGGCCAACTGTGCATCTCCATCGAGCGGTTGTACGTCCACGAGTCGATCGCCGACGTGTTCCTGGAGCGGTTCGCCGCCCGGACCCGCGGCATGCGGCTCGGCAGGTCCCTCGCGTACGGCGCCGACATGGGCTCGCTCGTCGGCGAGCGGCAGCTGGAGACCGTCACCCGGCACGTCGAGGAGGCCGTCGCCAAGGGCGCCACGCTCGTCGCGGGCGGGGTCGCGCGCCCCGACATCGGCCCGTACTTCTTCGAGCCCACCATCCTGGACGGCGTCGAGGCGCCGATGGCGGTGTGCGGCGAGGAGACCTTCGGTCCGGTCGTGTCCGTCTACCGCTTCACGGACGAGGACGAGGTCATCGGCGTCGCCAACGCGACCCCGTACGGCCTCAACTCGTCGGTCTGGACGAAGGACGCCAAGCGCGGCCACGCGGTCGCCGCCCGGCTGCGCACCGGCACCGTCAACATCAACGAGGGCTACGCGCCCGCGTACGGCAGCGTCCAGTCGCCCATGGGCGGCATGAAGGACTCGGGCCTCGGCCGCCGGCACGGCTCCGAGGGCATCCTCAAGTACACCGAGGCGCAGACCGTCGCGCACCAGCGGGTGATGCCGATGGCGCCCTCGTTCGGGATGGACGACGAGAAGTACGCGGCGTTCATGACCCGCAGCCTGAGCGCGATGAAGCGGCTCCGCCTGAAGTAGCCGCCGCCTCCGGGCGTGACCCGCCACCCACGAGCCGCACACGCACACAAGGAGAACCATCAATGGCGATGGGCGACGACGCCTCCGCGTACGACTACGACGTCCTGGTCGTCGGTTCCGGCTTCGGCGGAGCCGTGTCCGCGCTGCGGCTGACCGAGAAGGGCTACCGGGTCGGTGTCCTGGAGGCGGGGCGCCGGTTCGCGCCGGGCACCCTCCCGAAGAACTCCTGGGACCTCAAGAACTACCTCTGGGCGCCCCGGCTCGGCATGTACGGCATCCAGCGCATCCACCTGCTCGGCAACGTGATGGTGCTGGCGGGCGCCGGTGTCGGCGGCGGCTCGCTGAACTACGCCAACACCCTCTACGTGCCCCCGAAGCCGTTCTTCGAGGACCCGCAGTGGAAGGACATCACCGACTGGCAGGACGAGCTCAAGCCGTTCTACGACCAGGCCCGGCGGATGCTCGGGGTGCGGCTCAACAAGACGATGACCCCGGCCGACGTGCACCTGAAGGCGGCGGCCCGGTCCATGGGCGTCGGCGACACCTTCCACATGGCGCCGGTCGGCGTGTTCTTCGGTGACGGCGACGACGCCGACGGCGGTACGCGGGCCGAGCCGGGCGAGCAGGTCGCGGACCCGTACTTCGGCGGCGCGGGGCCCGCCCGCAAGGCCTGCACCGAGTGCGGCGAGTGCATGACGGGCTGCCGCCACGGCGCCAAGAACACGCTCAACGAGAACTACCTGTACCTCGCCGAGAAGGCGGGCGCCGTCGTCCACCCGCTGACCACCGTCGTCTCGGTGACGGACGACTCGCAGGGCGGCTACGCGGTCGCGACGCTGCCCACCGACAACAGGAAGAAGGGCGCGGGCCGCACCTTCACGGCCCGCAAGGTCGTCATCGCGGCCGGCACCTACGGCACGCAGACCCTGCTGCACAGGATGAAGGCCGGCGGCCAACTCCCGTACCTGTCGAAGAGGTTGGGCGAGCTGACCCGGACCAACTCCGAGGCGCTCGTCGGCGCGCAGACCACCGACCGGCGCTACCGCAAGAAGCACGGCGCGGCGAAGGCCGACTTCACGCGCGGCGTGGCGATCACCTCGTCCATCCACCCGGACGAGAACACGCACATCGAGCCGGTCCGCTACGGCAAGGGCTCCAACGCGATGGGCGGCATGTCCATCCTCCAGGTCCCGTACGCCGAGGGCTCGTCGAGGGTCGCGGGCTGGCTGGCGAACGTGGCCAGGCACCCGAGCCTGGCGGTCCGCTCGCTCTCCAACCGCCGCTGGTCGGAGAAGACGATCATCGGTCTCGTCATGCAGTCCCTCGACAACTCGCTGACGACGTACCTGAAGCCGGACGGCGTCGGCAAGGGACTGCTCACGGCCGAGCAGGGCCACGGCGCCCCCAACCCCAAGCAGATCGAGGCGGCGTCCCGGGGCGCGTCCGCGATCGCCGCCGAGATCAACGGCTTCGCCGGGTCGAACGTCGGCGAGCTGATGGGCACCCCGCTCACCGCCCACTTCCTCGGCGGCTGCCCCATCGGCGACAGCGCGGACACGGGCGTCATCGACCCGTACCACCGGGTCTACGGCCACCCCGGCATCTCGGTGGTGGACGGCGCCGCGGTCTCCGCGAACCTCGGCGTCAACCCGTCGCTGACCATCACGGCGCAGGCCGAGCGCGCGATGGCGTACTGGCCCAACAAGGGCGAGGAGGACCCGCGTCCGGCGAGCGGCACGGCCTACCGGCGGCTCGCGCCCGTCGAGCCGAAGCACCCGGCGGTCCCGAAGGACGCGTTCGGCGCGCTGAAGCTGCCGTTCCTGGGGATGCCGGCGGTGCCGCCGAAGACCCCCGAGGAGCAGACCACGTAGGGCAGTCGTCCAAAGACGCCGGAGACGCGCGAAGGACCCGCACCCCCCTCCGAGTGCGGGTCCTTCCCGTATCCCTAGGTACGCGAACTCACGCCTCGCTGCTCACCTTGCGGCGGCGCACCGAGTACACGACACCGGCACCGGCGACGACGGCGACCCCGCCGACGAGGCCGACGGTCGGCAGCATCGAGTTGGAACCGGTCGAGGCGAGCGAGCCCGCCAGCGGGGTGCTGCTGGACTGCGGCGCCGGGGTGTTGCTCGCCGACGGCGACGGCGACGGCTCGCTGGTGGCCGGCGGAACCTTGCCCGGCTTGGTGCCCGCGGCCAGGATCTCGAAGCGGTACTCCTGGTCCTCGGGAACGCTGAAGCCGCAGACGCCCTCCGCGTTCACACTGGTGGCGAACGCCACCGAGCCGCCGAGCCCGTTCGGGGCCTTGGCGTCGACCTGGATGCGGAGCTTGATGTCGGCGTGGGCACCGGCCGCGAGAGCACCGGAGGCGGGGAACGACACGTCGTCCGAGGACTCGATGTCGGTGTCCAGGTCGTGCCAGCCGGCCCCGTCCTCGAACCACTGGACGTGCAGGTACTTGCTGATCTCCGTGGTGTTCTTGTCGTAGGCGTACGCGAACGCGTACAGCTGCGCGGAGACCGACTCGAAGTCCTCGCCGGTGTAGTTGGAGACGCGGAAGGTGAAGCCGTGCCAGCCGGAGCCGGCGACGATCTTCGAGGGCAGGCCGCGCAGTTCGGCGAGCGTGCCGGGGCTGTCCTCGTAGTCGGTGCACTCGTCCTCGGTGGGCGAGGCGATGGTGGTGTCGGTGGCGCTCGGCGACGTCGCGGCGGGCTTGGTCGTCGGGGCGACCTCGGCCGGGGTGGTCGTCCCACCGGTCGCGGGGGTGGTCTCACCCGCGGTCGCCGGGGGCGTCGTCTCGGTGGTGCCCGCGGGGGTGGTGCTCGCGGGCGGCGTCACCTCGGGGGCCGTCGTCCGGGTCTCCGTGCCACCGGCGGCCGGCGTCTCGTCGGCGAAAGCGGACGGCGCGGAGAGGAGCGCGATCGGGGCTATGGCGGCCGTGGCGGCAGCCGTCACCAGTGCGCGGCGAAGCTTCATCAAGACCTCGGGAGTCTGGGGCACCGCCGCCGTGTCGGGCGGTGCGGGCGTGACCGTCGATTCGGTACGTGTGACCCGCCGTGGCCGGAAAGGGTTGCCCCGCGTTTCACAGAATCTTTATGTGAGCTGAGCCATAGCTGTGCGAGGGCAACCATTTCGGCGATCTCTGATCGTTACGCAAAGCAGGCCCAAAGCAGTGGCAAAGCCTCCAGGTCACCGGCTTTGATTGCGCCTCGGTGCGACCGGATTCGCGGACGCGCCCTTGAACACATGAGGTGAAGACGAACGTGAAGTCAGGTCTGGGGCGCGTGCTGGCCGGTGTCTGTGTGGCGGCGGCGCTGGCCGGTACGGCCGCGTGCGGTGCGGAGTCCGGGGACGACGCCGGCAAGAGCTCCGACAAGGCGGCGCAGAAGCCGGCCGCGAAGGCGAAGCCCGGTCTGCCGGCGCTCACCGAGGCGCAGTTGACGAAGGCGGCCCTCGCCAAGGGCGACGTCAAGGGGTACCGGATCACGAAGGCGGCCGAGGACGAGATCCCGGACGTCTCCGTCCCGGCGGACCCGGCGTCCTGCCAGGCGATCGCCGACCTGTTCTTCCTCGGCACCGAGCCCGACGCGAAGGCCCGCGTGGCCCGCTCGGTGATCTCCGTGACGCGGACGGAGGCCACGATCGTCCGTGTCGGACTCTTCGGCAACGAGGAGGGCGACGCCAAGAAGCTGGTCGCCGACCTGCGCGAGCAGAGCGAGTCGTGCGACGCGTACGAGCACACCGACTACAAGTACAGCGACGTCACGCCCGGCAAGGCGTCCGACCTGGGTGACGAGTCCGTGGCGTTCACGCTGGCGGGTGTCGTCGACAAGGAGAAGATGCAGCTCGGCTACACGATCGTGCGCAGCGGTTCGACCGTCCTCGTCTTCCAGGCGCTGAACGCGATGAACGGCGAGAAGGCCGAGGTTCCGGCCGAGGTCGTCGAGGCGCAGGTCGCCAAGCTGGAGAAGCAGGCGTAAGGCCCAGGATCGACACGAAGGGCCCCGCGGGAACGATCCGCGGGGCCCTTCGCTGTCGGCTCCGACGTCAGGGCGGCGTCGGTGCCGTGGGGGGATACGGCGCCGGGGGGATAGCGCCGCGTATTCAGGTTCAGGGTGGTCGGTTCGCTGAGGGGAGAGCTGGGGGAGCAGGGGACGTGAGGCGCGGGGGTGGGGAGTTCCCGTGTCTCGTGCTCGGTGGGGGTGGGTGGTTCGGGGGGTGGGATACGGAGGCCGGCCGGCCCCGGGCGTCCCCGGGGCCGACCGTTCTCTTGGGTGACCGGGCTGCTGTCCCCTGCCGTCCGGTCACTGCACTGGAGCGAGGTCCCACGACGTACGGCGTGACCGTGACGTCTTCATCGCTCCAGCGGAGCCACGCGTGGTTCGGTTGAGCCCGCCCCTGGCTGGCACGGACACCGGGACCAACGAAGCCCGCGGCGACCGGTCACGCGCCGTACGGGTGAGGACGGAACCGAACTGGGGTGCGCGCCGGTCAGATCCGGCCCCGGCACAGCTCCAGGAGCGTCATCGCGAGGGCGGTGCCGGGCTTGCCGAGGGCGTCGCTGTAGTGGGTGAGGATCTCCATCTCGCGGGAGAGGTTCACGCGGCGGCCGCCGGAGGTGATCCGGGCCTCCTGGATGACGGCGGAGACCGCCATGCGTTCCTGGACGAGGCCGATGATCCGGTCGTCGAGGGCGTCGATGCGGTCGCGGGCGCCGGAGATCAGCTCGGCGGCCTCGTCGGTGCGGGCGCCGGTCGACTCCGTGGCGGTGTCAGGGGTCATGAGGCTCATGGTGGGCTCCTGTCTCGTGGACGGCAGCCCCGGATCGGCAGGACCCGCGAACGCCAGACGCCCCGGGCCTTGTCGGCCCGGGGCGCCTGGGAAGTCGCTTGTCAGTGGCTCAAGCAGCACGACCATGGCACCCGGCGGACCGGTTGCCATAGGTAAAGACGTACATCGTCTGCGTGAACATGGCGTCGAGTGTAGCGCAGGCGCAACGAGCCCCTGGGGGCGGTCGGGCGGCGGGGTCCGGGGCAGGGTCCCGTGACCTGAGGGCCGGTCGGGCCGAACCGTTAGAATCACTGGTACGACCCCCCCGCTAAACGCCGCCGGAAGGCAACCCGTGTCATCAGCGACTTCCGCTGCCGCCGCCCCCGACACCGTCCTGGTCGTCGACTTCGGTGCGCAGTACGCCCAGCTCATCGCCCGTCGAGTCCGTGAGGCCCGGGTCTACAGCGAGATCGTTCCCTCGACCATGCCGGTCGAGGAGATGCTCGCCAAGAACCCGGCGGCGATCATCCTCTCCGGCGGCCCCTCGTCGGTCTACGCGGAGGGCGCCCCGAGCCTGGACCGCGCGCTCTTCGACGCGGGTGTCCCCGTCTTCGGCATGTGCTACGGCTTCCAGCTGATGGCGACGGCCCTCGGCGGCACCGTCGACGACAACGGCGCCCGTGAGTACGGCCGCACCCCGCTCACCGTCTCCAAGGCCGACTCGACGCTCTTCGAGGGCACCCCGGCCGAGCAGCCCGTGTGGATGTCGCACGGCGACGCCTGCTCCGCCGCCCCCGAGGGCTTCACCGTCACCGCGTCCACCGACGTCGTCCCGGTCGCCGCCTTCGAGAACGACGAGAAGAAGCTGTACGGGGTCCAGTACCACCCCGAGGTCATGCACTCGACCCACGGCCAGCAGGTGCTGGAGCACTTCCTGTACCGGGGCGCGGGCCTCAAGCCCGACTGGACGACCGGCAACGTGATCGAGGAGCAGGTCGCCGCGATCCGCGCCCAGGTCGGTGACAAGCGCGCCATCTGCGGCCTGTCCGGCGGTGTCGACTCCGCGGTCGCCGCGGCCCTGGTCCAGAAGGCCATCGGCTCCCAGCTGACCTGCGTCTACGTCGACCACGGTCTGATGCGCAAGGGCGAGACCGAGCAGGTCGAGAAGGACTTCGTGGCCGCGACCGGCGCGAACCTGAAGGTCGTCGACGCCAGCGAGCGCTTCCTCAAGGCCCTCGCCGGGGTCTCCGACCCCGAGACCAAGCGCAAGATCATCGGCCGGGAGTTCATCCGCGTCTTCGAGCAGGCGCAGCTGGAGATCCTCCAGGAGGACGGCCCCGAGGTCGCGTTCCTGGTCCAGGGCACGCTCTACCCGGACGTCGTCGAGTCCGGCGGCGGCACCGGCACCGCGAACATCAAGTCGCACCACAACGTCGGCGGGCTCCCCGACGACATCGAGTTCGAACTCGTCGAGCCGCTGCGCAAGCTGTTCAAGGACGAGGTCCGCATGGTCGGCGCCGAGCTGGGCCTGCCGGACGAGATCGTCCAGCGCCAGCCGTTCCCGGGCCCCGGCCTCGGCATCCGTATCGTCGGCGAGGTGACGAAGGAGCGGCTCGACCTGCTCCGCGAGGCCGACGCCATCGCCCGCGAGGAGCTCACCGCGGCCGGCCTGGACCGCGAGATCTGGCAGTGCCCGGTCGTCCTGCTCGCGGACGTCCGCAGCGTCGGCGTCCAGGGCGACGGCCGCACCTACGGCCACCCGATCGTGCTGCGCCCGGTCTCGTCCGAGGACGCCATGACGGCGGACTGGACGCGGATGCCGTACGAGACGCTCGCGAAGATCTCGACCCGGATCACGAACGAGGTCGCGGACGTCAACCGCGTCGTGCTCGACGTGACGAGCAAGCCGCCGGGCACCATCGAGTGGGAGTAGTCCCCACCCGCACGTGACTGAGGGCGCCGCCCACCGAATCGGTGGGCGGCGCCCTCAGTCACGTGGAGGCCCGGACGGAGAGGCCGTCACGTCCGCTTCATCGTGCGGACCGGGCCGCCCGGGTTCCAGACCTGCACGACCAGGTAGGTGTCGTCCTCGACGTACGTCCTGGTGACCTCGGTCAGTTCGGTGCGGAACAGGTGGAAGTCGTTCGGGTCGGGGACCGCGACGCTGTCGGTGTAGCGGGCGATGGTCGCCGGGTCCTCGACGAGGAGGGCGCGGCCGCAGATCCGGGCGTCGCCGCCGCCCATGGTCTGGCCCTCGCCCGGGTTCGCCTGGATCGCGAAGCGCGGGTCGCGCAGCAGGTCGAGGGCCTTGAGGGAGCCGGGCATCATGCCGAGCCAGAACTCCCCGTGCAGGAAGCGGACCTCAAGGCCGCAGGTGCGGGGCGAGCCGTCCTTGCGCAGGGTCGCGAGGGTGTGGTGGGTGTAGGCGGTGAAACGGGCCTCGACGGTCTTGGCGAGGTCGGGTTCGGCGGTGGTGAAGGCTGCCCAGTTCGACGTCATGCGTCGAGTCTCGCGCGCATACCCGACACCTCCTGTCCGGTATGCGGGGGCGGTTCACCGCAGTCTCTTCACCGTCGGGCTCTGTCGTCTTCACGGTCGCGGAGGTACCTTCCGCTGCATGGCGACGCAGAACCCCACTCCCGTACCCACCGACCAGCTGCATTTCGCGATGCCGCCCGTCCACGCGACCGTCGCCGACGAACGGCGGCACCGCAAGGAGCGGCTCGCGGGCGCCCTGCGGGTCTTCGGGCGGCTCGGTTACGAGGACGGGGTGTCGGGGCACATCACCGCGCGGGACCCGGAGTACGACGACTGCTACTGGGTGAACCCCTTCGGGATGCCGCTGCGCCACATCACCGTCGGCGACCTCGTCCTCGCCAACGGGGACGGGCAGGTCGTCGAGGGCCGCCACCACGTCAACCAGGCCGCGTTCACCGTCCACGCCGAGGTCCACCGGGCCCGCCCCGAGCTCGTCGCCGTCGCCCACTGCCACTCCACGTACGGGCGCGCCCTGTCCGCGATCGGCGAGCTGATCGAGCCGATCACCCAGGAGGCGTGCGCGTTCTACGAGGACCACGCGCTGCTCGACGAGTACACGGGCGTCTCCGTCGACCCGGACGAGGGCAAGCGGATCGCGGTCGCCCTCGGCGCGTTCAAGGCCCTCGTGCTGCGCAACCACGGGCTGCTCACCGTCGGCGACTCGGTGGACGCGGCGGCCTGGTGGTTCATCGCGCTGGAGCGGTGCTGCCAGGTGCAGCTCGCGGCGCGTTCGGCCGGGCGGCCCCTGCTGATCGACCGGCGCAGCGCCGTCGCCACGCGCGAGCGCAGCGGCAGCGATCTGGTGGCCTGGATCAACTTCCAGAGCCTGTGGCAGGACATCAGCCGCAGCGAGCCTGAGCTGCTCGCGCAGGGCGCGGGCGTCAGCGGAAGTCGCGCAGCACGACCCGCTTCGTCATCGCGAACTCCTCGTCCGTGAGCACGTGTTGCCGGTGCAGCTCGCCCAACTCCCGTAACCGGCGCAGCAGTACGTCGTGGTCGGCGTGCGCCCGCGCCGGGGGCGTGTCCGCGGGGGCCGACGGGTGGGGGAGGCGGGCCGTGACGGCGGCCGCCACGAGGGCGGTCAGCAGGTCCTTGCGCGTGTTGCCCCACAGGTCGAGGGCGTACGGGTCCTTCTCCGGCGGCAGCTTTCCGTGCGCGGCGCCCTTCACGAGGAAGCGCAGCACTCCGTCCTCGTAGCCGGAGTTGGGCACCCAGTCGACGCCGTCCAGCTCGCCGATGCCGATGACGCGGGGACCCGTCGACCGCTTCACACGGTCCGAGGTGTCGCTCCAGTCGATCCGTACGCGGCTGCCGTCGAAGGAGACCGTGCCGTCGCTGGAGCGTACGGAGACGGGGACCGCGGGGCCCGGGACGAGGTACGTGTCGGCGGGCCCGGCGGGGAGTTGTTCGAGGAGCAGCGCCTGGCGGATCTCCTCGGCGAGGTACTCCGCGATGCCCGAGCGGTCCGCGTCGACCGCGAGGCGGTACGGATCGGCGGGTTCGGGAAGGCGGCCGCCGGTGGCCTGGAGGAGCGGATCGGCGGCCTCGCGCAGGGTCAGCCGGAGCCGGCCGCGCCTGCGTTCGGGCTCGTAGGCGACGCCCGCGATGGCGGTCAGCGGCACGTCGATCTCGCCGTACGTCTGCCGCAGCAGGGCCACGCTGCGGTGCAGACCTGGGGTGATGCGGACCATGGCTCCGTCGAAGGCCCAGGTTCCGTCACGCTGGATGATCTCGGCCATACGGAAATTCTCGCAGCCGGGTCAACACTCCGGTCAATGCGGACGAAAGCCGTTCACCCGGTGAGGGTGGCCCTGCGCGCCGGAGTGCGCGTCCCGTACGGCACAATTCCCTCTCATCACGCGGAAGTTGACGACACCCACGGGAACCACGACATCTGAGGGCGGGGGCGCGGCGGTGGCTGTGCAGGAAGCGCGACAAGGGCAGGGCACGCACGGAGGCGGGTGCACGTGCGGCGACTGTCCGCACGGGGCGCGTGAGGGGCACCGCAGGGCTGTCGCCGCCTTCCTCGCCAAGCGCGACGAACTGGCCTCCGGCGGTGGTCTCCCGGCGGCCGTGGCGCACTCCGCGGGCGCCTCGCGGCAGTGGATCTCCGACGAACTCACCCAGTCCGCCCAGGCGGTCGCCGACCGCGGCCGCGAAGAGGGCGCCGCCTGGCTCGCGGGCCTGTGGCCGCGCACCCTGTACGTGGTGTGGGGCGGCATCGGCGCCCTGCTGCTCGTCCAGGCGCTGACCGCGATCGGCGCGGGCTGGAGCGCGGCGCGCACGGCAGGTCTGGTCGCCGCGGTCGTGGCCGGCGGGCTGCTCAGCGGCGCCGCGTATCTGCACCGGTCGCGCGGCGGTGTCCTCGCGCCGGTGATCGGCGAGGACAACCGTCTGTCGACGTCGCGCGCGGTGGCCGGCGGTGTGGTCCTGCTGACCGTGTACGCGGTGCTCGTGCTCGCCGCGGAGCTGGCCCTGGCCTCGGCGCCCGGCCGCCGCGACGCGCTCATCGACAGCCTCGAACTCGCCCGGGGCGCGGGCCTGCTGACCGTCCTCGCCGTGGTCTGCGCGGTCGCCGTGCTGGTCCGCCGGGTGGTCGGCCTGCGCGTCCTCGGACAGCGGTTGCAGAAGGTGCGGGCCGCCCGGCCGCGCGCCGCCGACCTGCTCACCGACGACTCGGGGCGCGGCAGCTTCACCGACACCCAGTACGTGGCCGTGTGCGCCGCCGCCGTCGTCTGGGCCGCCGCCCGGCTCGCCCGCCGCCCGGACCAGCTGCCCGATCTGCCGTGGGGCCTCGCGGTCCTGGTGGCCGTCTCCGCGGCGACGTATCTGACCGGGAAGTACGCGGAGGGCGGCCGCCCGGTCGTGCTCTCCGTGGTGCGCGCCCGGGAGGCCGGTGATCTGGACGCGCCGATCCGCACCGGCGACGACATCGAGATCCGCGGCGCCGGGTTCGTGCCGCCGGGCGCGGGCACCGCCGACCAGCTCGCCCGGCTCGCCGTGCGGATCGGTCCGGTCCACGTCCACGTCCCGCTCGTCCCGGTCCCCGGCGGCTTCACCAATCCCACCGACGCGCTGCTCACCGTTCCGGTGCCGGTCGACGTGGAGCCGGGGCGGGTCGAGGTGCAGGTCGTCACAGCCACGGGGGTCGAGACGAACCGGTGCGCCATCGACGTGGTCGACTGAGCCGTCGATCGAGCTGTCGACCGAGCGGGTGGCGGGGCGGTCGGCCGAGCAGTTGATGGCGTAACGGAATGGCCGCCCGGCTGAGCCGGTCCGCGTTCTCGTACGTATGGTCGGGTAAAGGTCCCTGGCACCAGGCGCGAGAGGCGGCGGATCGGCGATGGCGCACGGCATCCGAAGCGATATGCACACCAGTTACGTCGAAGGGGGCGGGGACTGGCGCGACACCGCCCAGCGGTACGCCCTGATCCCCCTGCGCGTCTTCCTCGGCGTCACGTTCATCTACGCCGCCTTCGACAAGCTCACCGACAGCGCGTTCTTCAAGGCGAGCGGCGACGGGTCGATCGGTGAGCAGATGCGCGGAGTGCGGGACATCTCCGCGCTCCCGGAACTCGTCGACCTGGCGCTGAAGTCACCGACCGGGTTCGGCTACGCGATCGCCCTCGGCGAGCTGGCGGTCGGCATCGGCACCCTGCTCGGGGTGCTGGCCCGGGTCGCCGCGCTCGGCGGGGCGCTGATCTCGCTGAGCCTGTGGCTGACGGTGAGCTGGGCCACCGAGCCGTACTACCTGGGGAACGACCTGGCGTACCTGATGGCCTGGCTGCCGCTGGTCCTCGCCGGGGCGTCGGTCTGGTCGGTCGACGCGTGGTGGCGCCGCCGCAGGGCCGGGGGAGCGGCGTAGCGGCCGGTTCGTGTCGGGTGCGGGGCGTGGGTGGCGGGTCACGCGGTTCGCCACGCCCCTGAGAGGCGCGCCTTCGGTGCGGCCTCTCATCACCTCTCATCACCTCTCATCGCTGAAGGCTCGCGGCGAAGCCGCGGACGCGACACGGCCGCTTCAGGCCGACCGGCGGCGTCGGGTACGCACCGCGCGGGTGACCGTGCCCACCGCTCCCGCCAGGCCGAGGCCCCCGCACACCAGGGGGATCACCACGAACCACGGGGTGTCCCACGCGCCGCCCGCGTCGCCGAGGTAGACGATCGCGGTGAGCAGCAGGAACAGGCCCGCCACCAGCCGTCCCGGAGAGAACTCATGCCGCACGGGACACCTCCACCTGTCCGAGACCGACCTCGACCGACAGCACCAGCGTGCCGACGTCCTTGCTGCCCGCGGCGGGGTCGAGCGTCACCGTCTTCTCCTGGCCGGGGCGCACGTCCACGTCAGGGGACGTGTCGTCGGGGAGCCTGATGTCGCCGACGCCCACGTCGACGTGGAGCCGCACCCGCTCGCCCTTCGGCAGCACGATCTTCGCCTGGCCCGCGCCCACTTCGACGTGCGTGGTCGCGGACCTGCCCTCGGCGATGTCCACCTTCGACAGGTCGAGCGTGCCGACGCCCGTGCCGAGTTCGTACTGCGGCCGCAGCCGCGCCGCGCTCGACGGCGCCCAGTCCGTGCGGACCCAGTCCGTGCTGATGTTGGTGGGCAGCGCGGCGGCGCCCGCGAGCAGGCCCGCCGTGAGGATCGCCAGGATGATCGACCCGCCGCTGGTGCGGCCGCGGAAGGCACTCGCCGCGATGCCCAGGCCGAAGACGCCGAGCGCGCAGGCGAGCCCGGTCTGCAAGCTGTTGCCGAGCGTGCGGTCGTCCCAGGTCAGTCCGGTGCCGAGGCAGCCCGCGACCAGGGCGAGGAGGAACGTGAGGGCGCCGATGCCGCGGGGCCCGCGCGGGGCCGGTGGTCCGGCGGGCGGCCGGGCCGCGGCGGGGCCGCGGGCGGCGGCGTACGCGGGCGAGAGGTCCTCGCTGCCCGCCGGGCCCCAGAAGTAGCCGGTGCCGCCGACGTGCGAGCCGTCCTTGACGATCGGGTCGCGCCACCACGACGGCGCCCCGCCGACGGGCGGCGCCTGGGCCTCCGGCGGCGCGTCGGCGACGGTCTGCGCGGAGGTCGGGTCGGGGAGGGCGGTGCGGCGCTGCTGCGACCAGTAGCCGGCGCCCGCGAGCAGCAGGGCGAGGACGGCGGCGAAGGTGAGCGCGCCGCCGTTGTTCAGCATGGAGAGGAAGACGCCGCAGCCGACCAGGGCGGTGACGATCGCGGCGAGTCCGGGGCCGTCGACGCGGCCCGTGAGCAGCTTGTGGAACTCGTTCTCGTCCTCGTCGTCGTACGGGACGAACAGCCACGCGAAGCCGTAGAAGATCAGGCCGACGCCGCCGGTCACGGCGAGCACGGCCAGGCCGATCCGGAAGATCACCGGGTCCATGTCGCAGTGCCGGCCAAGCCCCGAGCACACGCCGCCCAGCGTCTTGTACCGCCGGTCCCTGCGGAATCGGCGCAGCGGGGCGGGTGCTTGCGCCGACTTGTCCGGTGCGGACGGCGCGCCGGGCGCGGTCGCCGCCGCGTCCCCCCTCGCGTCCTGAGGCTCCTGGGTCATACGCCCATGGTGACGGGCCGGGGCCGCGGACGGCAGTCGGGACAACCCTGGCCGGACCCTGAGATCGCCCCCGAGACCGCGGAGGGGATCAGGGAAGTTTCCGGGGTCGACCCTGATGCCCCGCCCCGTACCGCGTGTGACGATCGGTGGCATGCCGGAAGCAGCGACCGTCCCTCTCACCGAAGACACGCGAGACCCGCGGCCGCCGCGCAAGCTCTACCGCAGCAGCGACGGACGCTGGCTCGGCGGGGTCGCGCGGGGGCTCGCCGGGCATCTCGGGCTTCCGGTGATCTGGGTCAGGCTCGTCTTCGTGGGCCTGTTCATGGCGGACGGGCTCGGCGCGCTGCTCTACGCGGCGTTCTGGTTCTTCGTGCCGCTGGGGCTCGGCGGCGTCGGCGGGGGCCGCCCCACGGTCCTCACCACGGAGACGGCCCCCGACGGACGGCGCAGACTGGTCGCGCGCCGCCCCGACAAGGGCCAGATCCTCGCGCTGCTCCTGATGGTCGTCGTCGCGATGATCTTCGTGCAGAACGTGAACCTCACGGGCAACACCAAGGCGTACCTGGTCCCCACGGTCCTGGTCGGCGCGGGTGTCGCCCTCGTCTGGCGCCAGGCGGACAACGCCCGCCGGGCCCGCTGGATGGAGGCGGGCCGCCGCAGGCGCACCCTGAGCCTGGCCCGCGCCGCGGCCGGGATCGTCCTCGTCGGCGCCGGGATCACCGGCATCTTCGTCACGCAGGGCGCCACCGAGCACCTCGGCCCGATCCTCCAGGCGGCGCTCGCCGTCCTCGTCGGCATCGCGCTGCTCGCCGGCCCCTACCTGGTCCGGATGACGCAGGACCTGTCCGAGGAGCGCCTGATGCGCATCCGCGCGCAGGAGCGGGCGGAGGTCGCCGCCCATGTGCACGACTCGGTGCTGCACACCCTCACCCTGATCCAGCGCAACGCGGACAGCGCGGCGGAGGTACGCCGTCTCGCCCGCGCCCAGGAGCGCGACCTGCGGGCCTGGCTGTACAAGCCGGCCGCCGCCGAGAACCCGCGGGAGCCCGAGACGGTCGCCGAGGCCGTCAAGCGGAACGCGGCCGAGGTCGAGGACAAGCACGGCGTCCCGCTGGAGGTCGTGGTGGTCGGCGACTGCCCCCTCGACGAGGGCGTCACGGCACAGATGCAGGCCGCGAGGGAAGCGATGGTGAACGCCGCCAAGTACGGTGGCGAGGGCGGCGCGGTCCAGGTCTTCGCGGAGGTCGAGGGGGACGAGGTCTTCGTCTCCGTACGGGACCGGGGCCCCGGCTTCGATCCCGACTCGATCCCCGCCGACCGCATGGGCGTAAGAGAATCGATCATCGGCCGGATGGAACGCAACGGCGGGACGGCCCGGCTGCGGGCGGTGCCGGACGGTGGCACCGAGGTCGAACTGACCATGAAGAGGGCGGAGAAGACGTCATGACGGAACAGACCGAGGCAGTGGAGCAGGGGCCCGAGCGCCATGTGCGGGTCGTCCTGGTCGACGACCACCGCATGTTCCGCACCGGCGTCCAGGCGGAGATCGGCCGCACGGAGACGACGGGCGTCGAGGTCGTCGGCGAGGCGGCCGACGTCGACCAGGCGGTCACGGTGATCACGGCGACGCGACCGGAGGTGGTCCTGCTCGACGTGCACCTGCCGGGCGGCGGCGGCGTCGAAGTCCTGCGCCGCTGCGCCCCGTTGATGGCCGGCGCGCAGAGCCCGGTCCGGTTCCTCGCGCTGTCCGTGTCGGACGCGGCGGAGGACGTCATCGGCGTCATCCGCGGCGGCGCGCGCGGCTACGTCACGAAGACCATCACCGGCACCGACCTGGTCGACTCGATCTTCCGTGTGCAGGACGGCGACGCGGTGTTCTCGCCGCGGCTCGCGGGCTTCGTCCTCGACGCGTTCGCCTCCACGGACGCGCCGCCGGTGGACGAGGACCTCGACCGCCTCACCCAGCGCGAGCGGGAAGTGCTGCGGCTGATCGCGCGGGGGTACGCGTACAAGGAGATCGCCAAGCAGCTCTTCATCTCGGTCAAGACGGTCGAGTCGCACGTCTCGGCGGTGCTCAGGAAGCTCCAGCTGTCGAACCGGCACGAGCTGACCCGGTGGGCGACGGCCCGACGGCTGGTCTGAGCCGGGCGGTCCGCGTCAGGAGCGGCGCCCCGGCAGCAGCGGGGTCAACTGCTCGATGTCCCAGCGGAGTCGGAGCTCGGCGACCGCCTCCGGGGCGGGCGCGCCGGACGAGAGGAGTTCGCCCATCTCCGCCAGGTACAGCTCGTGCCCGGCGGGCGCGACGAGGAAGAGCAGGCGGGCCGGGGCGGGCCCCGGGTTCGCGAACGCGTGGGGGCAGCCCGCGGGCACGTACATGGCACTGCCGGGCCCGCCGCGCAGCGCCTTCGTGCCGTTGTGCGACTCCCAGGTCTGCCAGTCCTGGCCGGTGCGGCGCAGGGGCTCGAAGGCCAGCAGGTCCAGTTCACCGTCGAGGACGTAGAAGACCTCCTCGGCCTCCCGGTGCAGATGCGCGCCCACGTCGAACCCGACCCCGATCTCGGCCTCGAACATCGACCACCGTGGCGTCTCGTGCGCGCCGACCTTGAGCGTCATCCCGGCCGTCTCGATCCTGCGACCGGCGCCGGGGGAGAGCAAGAGTCCGTCGGTCATGCAGGGCAGCGTGCGGGCGGGCGGGGGTGGTTGGCAATGCGCGCAGGTACGTAAATTCGGTGGCATCGAAAAAGGGGGGTGCGGCCGGGCGGGCCGCTGTGGCTCCATGGACCTCATGATGTCCACCGACCGGCTGCTCGCCTTCGCGGCGATGTCCTTCCTCCTCATCGTGATCCCCGGCCCGAGCGTCCTGTTCGTCATCGGGCGTGCCCTCGCGCAGGGGCGCCGCGCCGCCCTGACGACGGTCGCGGGCAACACGCTCGGCGCGTACGTCCTCGTCGTCGCCGTGGCCCTCGGCATCGGTTCGATCGTCGAGCGCTCGATCGTCGTCTTCACCGCGCTGAAGCTGCTGGGCGCGGCGTATCTGGTGTACCTCGGCGTCAAGGCGTTCCGTCAACGCCGGGCGTTGACGGAGGTGTTCGGGCGGGACGGCGACGAGGGTCCCGGCGGCGGGACGCTGCGCACGTTCCGGGAAGGCTTCCTGGTCGGGGTCGCGAACCCGAAGACGATCGTGTTCTTCGCGGCGGTGCTGCCGCAGTTCGTCGACCGCGACGCGGGCCACTCGGTGGTCCAGATGCTCGTGCTCGGCCTGGTCTTCAACGTCATCGCGATCGCCTCCGACAGCGCCTGGGGGCTCGCCGCGTCCACCGCCCGCTCCTGGTTCGCGCGCTCCCCGCGCCGCCTCGCCGCGGTCGGCGGGACGGGCGGGCTCGCGATGGTCGGGCTCGGCGTGAGCGTGGCGGTGACCGGGCGGGCGGAGTGAGCGGGGAGCCGCTGGCGGGCGGGCTCGCCAACGCGGGGGCCGTCGTGCGGATCGGCGAGGTCGTCGAGCGCCCGGCGCCGCCGCACGCGGCCGCGCTCCACGCCCACCTGGACGGGCTGCGTCGACGCGGTTTCGACGGTGCGCCGACCTCCGTACGCCTGTCGCCGGACGGGCGGCGCGAGCAGGTGACGTACATCCCGGGCGAGGTGGCCCTGCCGCCGTTCCCCGGCTGGGCGATGACCGACGACGCGCTCCGTTCCGTCGGGGCGCTGCTGCGGCGGATGCACGACGCGGCGCGGGAGTTCCCCGCGGGCGTCGACTGGTCGGGGGAGTTCGCCGACCCGGACGCGCGCGGTGCCGGACTGGTCCTGTGCCACAACGACGTCTGCCCGGAGAACGTCGTCTTCCGTGCCGGCCGGGCCGCCGCCCTCATCGACTTCGACATGGCGGCACCGGGCCGCCCGGTCTGGGACGTCGCGCTGACCGCCGGCTACTGGGCGCCGCTGCTCGACCCGCTCTCCGCGTCCGCGCACTACCCGGCCGGGCTCGATCCCGTGCACCGCCTGACCGTCCTCGCCGACGCGTACGGGCTCGGGGCCGACGAGCGTGCCGCGCTGCCCGCCGTCATCGAGCAGGCCGTCGGGGTCTGCCGCGCCTTCGTCGCGCGCCGCCTCGCGGCCGGGGACGCGCCGTTCGTCAACGCCCATGCCGCCAAGGGCGGTTGGGCCCGCTGGGACCGGCGGCAGGCGTGGCTGGCGGAGCGCCGGGAGGACTTCCTGGCGGCGCTGACGGGGTGAGGTCGGGCGGGGGATCTTTCGTCGGGCTACTGGGCCGTATGGGCCATATGTCCGTTACGCTCCATCTGTATGGCTGTGAGGACCGACACACCCCCGATCGACAGCGCCGCCCCGGCGCCCCCCTGGCTGACGCAGGCCCTGCCCCGGCTGCGCGGGCTCGAACCGACGAGAAGTTACGGGTACGCCGGTGAACTGCTGCACGACGACGGGCGCGCCGACATGGAGGCCTACGGCGCCCGCGTCGCCGATCTCGCCCTGCGGCTCGGCGAGGCGCTCCTGTCGTACGGCGGGTCCGCCGAGGAGGCGGTCGCCGGGATGCTGGTCACCGCCGAGACGTACGGGCTGAGCTACTGCGAGCCCGGCGTCACGCTCGCCTCCGTGCAGCTGTCCGCGTACGCGCCCGGCGAGCTCATGCCGCTGCACGCGAGCCGCGTCATCCGCAAGCACGCCACCGACTTCCGCACCCTGGGCCGGATCCACCGGCTCGTCGACCGGATCAGCGCGCGCGAGCTCGATCTGGACGAGGCGCGCGCCGAGACGGCCCGGGTGCTCGACGGGCCGCCCGCGCGGGGCGGGCGGTGGCGGGTGCCGGTGCAGACCGGGTTCGTGGCCGCGGGCGGCAGCGTCGTCTTCGGCGGCGGGCCGCTGACCTCGCTGTGCTCGTTCCTGGCCGGGCTGTTCGGGGCGGCGCTGTGCGGCTGGCTGGGGCGGCGCGGGGTGCCCGCGTTCTACCGGTACGCCGTGGCGTCGATGCCGGCCGGCGCGCTCGCGCTCGCCGTCAGCGGGACCGCGCCGCCCTCCGCCGTGCAGGCCATCGTGGTGGCGGGGGTGCTCGGGCTGCTGCCCACGGTGACCTTCGTGAGCGCCATCCAGGACGCGCTGACCGGCCATTATCTGACCGCGCTCGGCCGGCTCTGCGACGCGCTGCTGGTGTTCGCCGCCGTCGTCACCGGTGTCGTGGTGGTGCTCGGGCTCGGCGATCTGGCGGGGTCGAGGTGCCCCTCGTGCCGACCGCGGTGCGCGCCGACCACCTCGGCGCCCCGGCCGTCGGCGCCGTTGTCTTCGCGGTCGCCGTGGCGGCACGGGCCCGCACCCCGCGACGGGACTGGCCGGCCGCCGCGGGGCTCGGGCTCGCCGGGTTCGTGGTCGCGGTCGAGTTCCGGGCGCTGGGGTTCTCGTCGCTCGTCGGCACGGCGCTGGTGGCCGCGGTGGTCGGCGGCGCGGGCCATCTCGTGGCCCGGCGCCGCCGGGAGTCCGCGCTGCCGCTGGTCGTGCCCGGGATCGCGCCGTTGCTGCCGGGCGGGGCGCTGTACGCGTCGCTGAGTGCGCTCGCCTCCGGGCGGACCACGGTGGGGATCGGGGGATGGTGAACGTCGCGGCGGTGACGCTGGCGCTGGCCGTGGGGGTGGGGTTGGCCGGGGAAGTGGGGCAGTTGGTGCGGAGGGTTCGGGCGGGGGTGGCTTGAGTGGCCCGGGGGGCAGGGGGCGGTGCTGTCGGTGCTGTCGGCGAGGCCACCGGGCGCCGCTCCTCGCTCTCCCCGCTAACGCCGGGAGGCGCTCCCCGAGGGGCCTGATCGGTCGCCCGCGCGGTTTGACGCGGGCCAGCCTGCCCACGCCGACGCCACCATGGCCCGTACGTCCCGCTTCGCCGTCCAGCCCAGTTCCGTCGCGATGCGGTCCGCCGACGCGACCACTCGGGCCGGGTCGCCGGGGCGGCGGGGGGTGGTCGTGGGCGGGAGGGCGTGGCCCGTCTCCTCGTTGATGAGGTCGATCATCTCGCGGACCGAGACGCCCACCCCGCGGCCGATGTTGAGGGTGAGGTCCGTGCCGGGGGCCGCCGCGGACAGGCGCTGGGCCGTCGCCACATGGGCCTCGGCCAGGTCGGACACGTGGATGTAGTCCCGTACGCAGGTGCCGTCCGGGGTCGGGTAGTCGTCGCCGAAGATCCGGGGCGGCTCGCCCGCCGTCAGCTTCTCGAAGACCATCGGGACCAGATTGAAGACGCCGGTGTCGGCCAGGTCCGGCGACGCCGCGCCCGCCACGTTGAAGTAGCGCAGGGACGCCGTGCGCAGACCGGTGGCGCGGCCCGTCGCCCGGACCAGCCATTCGCCCGCGAGCTTCGTCTCGCCGTACGGGCTCATCGGCACGCAGGGGGTGTCCTCGGTGACGAGGTCGACGTCGGGCATGCCGTAGACCGCCGCCGACGAGGAGAACACGAACGAGTGGGTCCCCGCCGCCGTCACCGCTTCCAGCAGGACCCGCAGGCCCTCGACGTTCTCGCGGTAGTAGCGCAGCGGCTGCTCGACCGACTCGCCGACCTGCTTCTTCGCCGCGAGGTGGATGACGCCGGTGAACGGGCGGGCGGCGAACGTGCGGTCCAGGAGTGCGCGGTCCAGCGTCGAGCCGACCACGAGTTCCACGTCGGACGGCACGCGTGCGGCCACGCCCGTCGACAGGTCGTCGTAGACGACGGCCTCTTCGCCCGCCGCGCGCAGCGCGTGCACCACGTGCGCGCCGATGTAGCCGGCCCCGCCGGTGATCAGCCAGGTCATGTCGGTGAGGTCCCCTCGTCCGTCGAAAGGTTCAGTGAAGCAGCCGGGCGGCCCTGCGGCGTACCACCGACGCGACGCCGCGCAGCCCCGACGCCGTGCGCAGCGCGAGGGCGCCGGAGTGTGTCGCGTACGGCTGGGCGAGCAGGACTCCGTGGCGGCGGCTCGGTACGGCGACGCGGCGCAGCAGGCCGGGGCGGCGGACGGCGTGGGCCGTCGTCTCGCGCAGGCTGCCGTCGGCGAAGCGCAGGCGCAGGCGGATGTCCCAGGTCCCGGCGCGGCCGAGCGCCGACAGGTCGAGGAGGGCCGTCGCCGACCAGAGGTCATCGTCCTCCGGGAGCGCGCTGAAGGCCGCCGTGCGGCGCTGGGTGACGGTGCCGCGCTGCCGGTCGACGACCTCCACGTCCACCGAGCGCGGCCCCGCGTCGGCCACCCGGCCGTACAACTCGTGCAGGAGCAGGCGCAGCCGGGTGCCGCGCGCGCCGGGGCGCAGCTCTCCGTCGACGGCCAGCGGGAGCAGCCCGACCGGACGGTGCAGGAGGTGGTCGAGGGGGACCTGCGGCAGGTCGGCCGACCAGGCGGGCGTGCCGTCGGGCGTGCGCGCGTACGGCGGGCACAGGCGGGCCGGGCGCGCGGCGACCTCCTTGACGCGCGGCAGGTCGCGCGGCGCGGGCGAGGCGAGCACGAGGCGGCCGACGACACGGCCCGGTGCCGGGGCCGCCTCGAAGTCGGCGGTGTCGAACGTCTCCAGGTACGCGCGGGTGCGCCGCCACCACTCGGCGGTGTACTCGGGGCCGCGCAGGTCGAGTTCGCGCGCGTACATCCGCAGCGAATGGTCGAGGAAGTGGGCCCGCGCCGCCCGCGCGAGCCGCTTCTGCGAGGCGGCGAGGAGCGTGTCGACGGCGAGGCGGTGGGCGTCGAGGCGGGCCTGCCAGTTGTCGATGCCGGACCGGTCGAGGGAGAGCGAGAGCCGCTCGGCGGCGCGCCGCACGTGCCAGACGTAGACCCGGTCGGGGACGAGGGCGACGCGCGGGGCGGCGGCCAGCACGCGTGCCGTGAACACGAAGTCCTCGTAGACGAACCGCCCGTCGGGGAACCGGATGCCGTGCTCGCGCAGGAAGTCCACGCGGTACAGCTTGTTGACGCAGAGGGTGTCGTGGACGAGGCGCGGGCGGCGGGTCGGGTGGGCGACGACGGACGCCTTCGCGTACAGCTCGGGCTGCCAGGGGGTCTCGCGCCCCGACGGGAGTTCGCGGCGCACGCACAGCCCGGCGGCGACCTGGGCGTCGTGCCGCACGGCCGCGTCGAGCAGCGCCCGCACCGCGCCCGGCGGCAGCACGTCGTCGCTGTCGAGGAACATCACGTACGACGAGGAGGCGCGGTCGATCCCGTCGTTGCGGGGCGTTCCGCAGCCGCCGCTGTTGGTCGCGCGGTGCACCACCGTCAGGCGCGGGTCGTGGGCGGCGAGGCCGTCGAGGAGGGCGCCGCTGCCGTCCGTCGAGCAGTCGTCGACCGCGAGCACCTCGCGCACCTCGGGGCCCTGCGCGAGCGCCGAGCGGACCGCGTCGGCGACATGGGCCGCGTCCTCGTACCCGATCACGACGACGGTGACCGAGGGGCCGGGCGGGGCGGGGGACTCCTGGAGGGGGGCGATGGGTTCGGGTTCCACAGAGTGAATAGTAGGGGTTTCAGGTAATTGTCCGGTAAGCCGGAGTCTTTACTCTTTCGTGCCTTTCCAGAGGGAACGGAACGAGACCAGAACCCCTCCGAGGAGAAGGGCGTTGCGGACGGTCATCACCGCGCAGCCCAGCCACGTACCGGCCATCACGTCCTCGTACAGGACCGGGTACGCGAGCGCGCTGACGCCCGCCGCCGCGACGACGAGGAGCGCGACCGTGCGCTGGGTCGTCCGTCGCGAGGTGAGGCAGACCGCGGCCAGGCCGAGCAGCCAGATCAGGTACTGCGGGCTGATCACGCGGCTGGTGACGGTGAACATCAGCACGGCGCACAGCGCGGCGTCGTACGGCGTCGCCTCGGAGTAGCGGCGGGCCCGGACCCGCCACCACAGCAGGACGCCGCACGCCGCGGCCGTCAGCGCGACGGAGACGGTCGCGACCAGGTGCACGGACGGGCCGACGTACTCCATCGCCCCGTACCGGTACCGGACCTGGCCCGGCCAGCCCGCGAGCCGCGCGTACGAGAGGACCGTGCCGCCCAGCGACTCGATCTGCACGCCCCGCTCGCCCTGTTCGCGCAGGAACGAGAACGGCGAGCGGAAGGCGACGGCCAGGACGAGCAGCATCGCCGCCGCCGACACCAGCGCGGAGCCCCAGACCTGCCGTGTCGTACGGCCACGGGGCGCACCCAGGAGGGTCAGCGCCGGCCACACCTTCACCAGCGCGCCGAACGCCGCGAGGGCGCCGCTGACGCGGGGCGCCCGGCGCATCGTGAGCAGCGCGAGGACCGCGAAGGCGGTGACCTCGACGTCGTAGCGGGCGAGCGGGATGTGCAGGAGGAGGGGGAGGCCCGCCGTCCAGAGCCAGGCGCCGCGCGGGTCGTGGTCGCCGCGCGCGAGGGCGTACGTGACGACGGCGTCGGCGGCGAGGGTGAGTGTCACGAACGCCTGGAAGTAGGTCAGCCCGGGGAGCGCGCCCGGGGCGAGCAGGAGGGGGCCCGCGCCCGGCGGGTACTGCCACAGCGGGTCGCCCGCCGGGAACGCGCCCTGCGCGAGGATCGCGTACCAGTGGGCGTACAGGCCGTGCACCTCGCGGGCGACGCCGCCGACGCCGAGGCCGTCCCGGATGAGCAGGTAGAGCATCCCGGCGCGGGTGAGGAGCCAGGCCGCCGGGAGCGCGAAGCGGGTGCGCCGGCCGGCGGGGATCCAGGTCGCGTGGACCGGGGAGCGGGTGGTGGGGCGGTCCTGGGTATCGATTGTCACGATTCGGGAGCGTATGTCCCGATCGTCGTGCCGCAGGGGTTCCGTCGCGTGTGTGTCTGCGGGTGTGCCCCCTCGGGGGCGCCTGCCGGCTCCCCGGTCCCGGACCGCCGACGGGTCAGAGCCGGGCCCCGTCCAGTGCTTCGGTCAGCCGGTTCAGGCGCTCCCGCAGGTCCTCGATCTCCCGCAGTTCGAAGCCGGTCGCGCTCGCGATCCTGAGGGGGACCTCGGCCGCCCGCGGCTTGAGCTCCTCGCCCGCCTCCGTGAGCGTGATCGTCACCGAGCGCTCGTCGCGCGTGCTGCGCTCGCGGCGCACGAGGCCGTTCGCCTCCAGGCGCTTGAGCAGCGGGGAGAGCGTGCCGGAGTCGAGGCGCAGGCGCTCGCCGAGCCGCTTCACCGGCAGGCCCTCGCCCTCGGGGGACTCCCACAGGGCCAGCATGACCAGGTACTGCGGGTAGGTGAGGCCGAGGTCCTTGAGGAGCGTGCGGTAGACGCCGCCGAACGCGCGCGTCGCCGCGTTCAGGGAGAAGCAGATCTGCCGGTCGAGCCGCAGGTGGTCGTAGTCACTGGCCATGTCTTCAGGGTAGCCCTTCACATCATTGAGTTGTGCGCAATTGAATTGCGTGCTCTACTTATGTCAGCGGAAACGCCCGAAACCACCGAGAGGCAGGTCCCCCATGGACGCCATCTACACCGCCGTCGCCACCGCCACCCACGGCCGCGACGGACGCGCCGTCTCCAACGACGGTGTCATCGACCTTCAGCTCGGCATCCCGACGGCGATGGGCGGCAACGGCCAGGGCTCGAACCCGGAGCAGCTCTTCGCCGCCGGCTACGCGGCCTGTTTCGGCAGCGCGCTCGGCCTCGTCGGCCGCGCCGCCAAGGTCGACGTCGCCGACGCGGCCGTCACGGCCGAGGTGTCCATCGGCAAGCAGGGCGAGGGCTTCGGCCTCGCGGTCGTGCTCCGCGTCGAGCTGCCCGACACGGTCGACGCCGAGACCGGCCGCAAGCTCGTCGAGCAGGCCCACCAGGTGTGCCCGTACTCGAACGCGACCCGCGGCAACATCGACGTCGAGCTCGTCATCGAGTAACCGTCAACCGGTCCTGGGTGAGCCCCCGTTGACCCGTGCGAGCACCTCGCCGGTCCGGGGGCTCCACGCTACGAGGACGGCCTCCGGCGGCAGCTTCTGGCTGCGGTCGAGCAGCAGCCAGCGCACGTCGTAGCGGCGCGCGATCGCCATCCGCTCCGAGCGGGTGGAGTCCGGGGCGAGATAGGCGCGGACCGCGGTCAGCCGGCGCTGCCGCTCGTGCTCGTCGAGGGCCGGGTCCGGCCAGGCCGGGGCGACCAGGTTCGGGCCGAAGCCGGGCAGCGAACGGGTCGGCCGGTAGCCGTTCGTCAGGACCACGTCGCCGGGCGGCACGTGCTGCGCCGCCCACGTGTACGTCGGCCACATCGGCGGCTGGTCGAGGACCCGCGGCACGACCGCGCCGCCCTGCACCGCGACGAAGCCGAGCGCCGCGCCCGCCGCCGCGACGGCGCCCAGGGCGCGGCGCGGCCACGTCCACGGGCGCGGAGCCGCCAGCGCGATCGCCAGGGAGAACTGGAGCGGGACGAGGGCGAGGCCCATGATCCTGCCGTACGTGTAGTGGCCGGTCGCCCAGCCGTACGCGATCACGACGACGTCCGCGGCGAACATCAGGGCGAGCGGGTCGCGGCGGTCGCGGCGGCAGCGCAGGAACAGCACGGGAAGGCCGAGGAAGGCCAGCCAGAAACGTTCCGGCATCGCGGTGTACAGCTGGCGGTGGATGCCGTCGACGCTGCTGTCCCCGACGAGGGACAGGACGTCGTAGTAGGGCCAGAGCAGGGTGACGGCCGCGGTGGCGAGGAGCGCCGTCGCCCAGCGGGCGAGCGCGGTCGGCGCGAGCGCTTCGTGGCGGGCCGCGCCCCGGCCCACCCCCACGCTCACCACTCCGATCACCGCGGCCACCGACGAGATCGGGTGGATCAACAGGATCGCGCCCACCAGAACGCCCAGACCCGCGTACGCCCCGTACGCGCTGTCGGACCGCAGTCGCGCCGTCCACGCCCAGGCCCAGAACGACAGGCCGATCGCGAACGTCGACGGGTAGCCGAGGTTGCCCGTCATCGACAGCAGGCCCAGGTAGCCGCTCCACCACGCCGTGCGCGTACCCCACAGCAGGGTCATCGCCAGCAGGGCCAGGACCGGCGCCCACTGACGGGACGTCAGCGTACGGACGAAGCGGCCCAGGCCCGTCAGGAGGACCAGGAGGTTCAGCGGGCCCGCGAGCTTCACGACCTCCCAGCCCGCCAGGCCCGTCACGCGGGCGAAGACGCCCTGCGCCACCGCGTACGGCGAGTAGTAGGGGCTGCCCGCGCCCGGCAGGTCGGCCATCGGGTGGCGGGGGTGCAGCAGGCTCGCCCTGAGGCGTTCGACGACCGCCGCGTGCTGGCCGAAGTCGCAGCACATCGGCACCCGCCAGTACGCGAGCGTCATCACCAGCCAGAACAGGCCGCCGAACACGAAGAACGGGGTGGGCCGCCAGGCGCGGCCGCCGCGCAGCGCGGTGGCGCCGCGGACGACCCGCCCGGTGAGCGTGGAGACGGTCATCGCATCAGCCGTTCCGCGACCCGCGCCGCCGCGCGCCCGTCGTCGAGGTCGCAGTAGGACGCGCGGAAGGTCTCGTACGCCGTCGCGTGGCGCGCGGTGACGTCCTCCAGCTCCCGCAGCGCGCGCACCACGTCGTCGGTCGACGCGAGGAGCGGGCCCGGCGCGCGGTCCTCGAAGTCGAGGTAGAAGCCGCGCACCGTGTCCCGGTAGTGCTCCAGGTCGTACGTGTGGAAGAGCATCGGGCGTCCGGTGTGCGCGAAGTCGAACATCAGGGACGAGTAGTCCGTCACCAGCACGTCGGCCAGGAGCAGGAGTTCGGCCGCGCTCGGGTGCCCGGTGACATCGCGCACGAAGGGGGCGCGGGCACCGGTGAGCCGGCCCGTGGCCCGCGGGTGCTTGCGGACGAGCAGGACGTGGTCGGCGGCCAGCTCCCGCTCCGCCGCCGCGAAGTCGAACGCGGGCTCGTGCCGGAAGCGGCCGGGGGAGTGGGCGAGGTGGTCCCGGTACGTCGGCGCGTACAGGACGATCCGCTTGCCCGGGTCGATGTCGAGGTCGCGGCGCAGCCGCTCGGCCCGCTTGCGGCGGTCGTCGGGGGCGGTGAACAGGACGTCGTTGCGCGGTGATCCGGCTTCGAGTACCTCGCCGTCGAAGGCCAGCGCGCGCGACAGATGCGGGGCCGACCAGCGCGAGGGCGCGACCAGGACGTCCCACTGGCGGGCCAGGCCCGGCAGTTGCGCCAGGTGGTCGTGGTCGGCGTACAGGGTGTCCGTGAGGTCCGTGCCGATCCGCTTGAGCGGGGCGCCGTCCCAGGTCTGTACGACGGTCTGGCCCTCACGGCGCTCGAAGAAGTCGGGCAACTGGTGGGCAGTGACGATCCGGCGGCAGCGGGCGAGAGCCGCGTACCAGGGGGAGGAGAACTCCTCGACGCCGCTCGCGGACGCCGGGACGTGGGTGCGAGCGTCCCTGGTCACCCACAGGTGCTCGACGTCCGTGCCGCGCCGGACCAGCTCCTCGTGGATCGCGCGCGGCGAGTCCCCGTCGACGTACAGGATCGCGTCCCGCAGCGGGAGCCGGCGCTGGGCCGGGTAGAACGCGGTGCGCAGGCGGTGGCGGGCGTACGCGCCGCGGTCGGCCGGGGCAGGGCCGGGCCCGCCTCGACGAGCAGCCGGTCGCCGAAGCGGCGGTCGAGGGTGAACTCCCGGGCCCCGTGCCGGTCCCCGGACGGTCGGTGGCGCGGCAGTCCGCCGGCCACCGACGTCAGGACGCGCACCGGGACGCCGTCCCCGTCGCGGTCGTCGGCCTCGCGCAGGAACCCGTACCAGCGGCCCTCCCAGAGCGCGGCCGGTGCGACGACGGCGCGGAAGCGGTCGCCGTACTGGTCGGCCGGGATCGTGAGCTCCTCGGTCGTCGAACTGTGCCGCAGCACGAACTCCGGTTGCCGCCAGGAGAGTTCGGGCGCCGTGCCCTCCACGACGAACGAGCCGTCACCCGCCCAGCTGACCAGGTCGGCGATGGGCTGCCGGGTGAGTTCGACGACGAGCTGCCCCTGGTCGTTGGCGGTCGCGCACAGCGCGCGCCCGGCCGCCGTGTACCGGGTCGGCGGGAGGTCGAGGGCCGCCGCGACGGAGCGCTTCTTCCCGTCCGGCAGGACGAAGTTGACCTGCCAGCGGTCGCCGTGCGGCGGCTCGACCTCCTTGGGCGCGCGGTGCTCGGGCGCGGGCACGCCCGCGAGGTCGGCGAGCGCGATCCGCACCAGGAAACGGCCGCCCGCGCACGTCACCGGATACGCGAACTCGGTGCCGGAGTGCTTGTGGGTCAGGCGCAGCGTGCGCGGTTCGAGGCCGTTCAGGAGGCGCCCGGCGAGGACCATGTTGCCGCCCTCGGCGTGGTGGTCGTCGGCGAGCGCCGTGTACGCGACGACCTTCAGGGCCAGGCGCCCCTTGGTGTGACCGACGACGAGCCGGGCGCCGTCGCCGAGGTCGCGGACCAGGTTCTGCTGCGCCGAACCGTCGAGCGCGCGCAGCGCCGCCCGGCGCAGCAGGCCGTGCCCGGCGAGGACGACCCCGAGGTTCCAGGTGCCGGGCTGCCACCGCCCCTTCACCTTCAGCTTCTCCGGGTCGATCGTCATGGTGAAGCCGGCGTGGTCGTAACTGTGCAGCTCCTGGCCGGAGTTGACGGTCGCGGCCGGGTCGGGGGCGGTGCGGGTCGGGACGCGGCGGACCTGGGTGCGGCTGTTCGTCGCCTTGAGGAGTCCGGTCTTCACGGAGTGGGCGGGACGGTCCGCCGCCAGGTTCTTCACGTACGCGTAGCCGCTGATCCGCAGCTTCCCGTCCGCGTCCCACGCGCTCTCCCGCACCCGCGCCACCACCGGCAGCTCGCGCTTGCCGACCTTGACGAGGTGCTCGGGGACGCGGGCCACACCCGGGTAGGAGGCGGTGCGGCGCAGCGAGCCGCGGACGTGGAAGGCGGTGCCGTTGCGGCGCTCGAAGGAGAGCAGCCGCACCAGGTCGTCCAGGCGCCGCTCGCGCACCAGGTGCCACTTCACGCGCAGGTCGACCGGGAGGGCCTCGGCGACGTCCGGTGCGGCGCGGCGCAGGAACGCGGCCGTGTCGTCGAGGAACGCCTGCCGGTACTCGGGCCCGCCCATCGGCAGCCCGTCGAGGAAGTAGACGAAGTCGTCGCGCAGGCAGGACGTGTCGTACGTGCGCTTCAGTTCCGGCCGGTCGGGGAACCGCTCGGCGAGGAACCGGCTCACGTGGTCGCAGGCCGCGATCCGGTCCCGTACGCCCTTCACGTCCGTGCGGCGCCGGGTGATGCTGCCCTCGCGGACCCGCCAGTAGTAGACGTGGTCGTGGAGCACGTCGACCGATTCGGCGAGGAAGTGGGCCGGGATCATGACCGGCGTGTCCTCGTACAGCTTGCCCTCGGGGAACGTGAAGTCGTGCCGGTCCCAGAAGGAGCGCCGGAAGACCTTGTTCCAGGCGACGCGGTCGGACAGGAGCTGCTGGTCGCGGGTGATGTGGGTGCGTTCGCGGCCGCGGGTGAGCCACTTGTACTGCCAGGCCTGCGACCGGCCGCGCTCGTTCAGGCGCCAGACGTTGCCGGTCGCGAAGTCGGAGCCGGTCCGGTCCAGGCTGGCGGTCATCCGCTCGTACGCGTCGTGCGGCACGATGTCGTCGCTGTCGACGAACGTCAGGAACTCGGTGCCGGGGGTCGCGTGGCGCACACCGGTGTTGCGGGCGGCGCTCAGCCCGGCGTTGTCCTGCCGGACGTACCGGAACCGGGGGTCGCTCGCGGCGCGGGCCCGCGCGATCGCGGACCCCGAGTCGGTCGAACCGTCGTCGACCAGGATGACTTCGAGGTCCGTGAAGGTCTGGGCGGCGATGGAGTCGAGGCATGCGGCCAGGTAGTCCTCGACGTTGTAGACGGGCACGATGACGCTGAGGCGGGGGTGACGAGGCGTATGCGGCATTCATCCGATGTGCCCGCTTGCGTCAACGCTTTTGCCTCTACTAACCCTTACGGGTGACGGTCGCCTCCGGCGGTGCGCGGACGCGGGCCTGGCCTATCAAGCCCCTGTGGTGCGTCGGGGGGCTTGGTGCATCAAGCCCCTGCGGTGTGCGTGGGGGAGCGGGCCTGGGCATATCAAGCCCCTGCGGCGATTGAGCAGCGGGGTCCGGGGCGGAGCCCCGCGGCCTCGGCGCCGTTGCCGGGCGCGCTGTCATCGGCGGGTGCCACGCCGTCGTGGCCGGTCGCGCAGTTCCCCGCGCCCCTGGCGGGGCTGTGTGTCGCCCCGAGGTCACACCTCTGGCGGGGCTGCGTGACGCCCCGATGCCGCGCCCCTGGCGGGGCTGTATGGCGCCCCGAGGCCATGCCCCCGGGTAACGTCGGGCGTTATGTCCCGATTCTCCGTAGTCATCCCCGCCTACCGCGCCCAGGGCTACCTCCGCGAGTGCCTGGACTCCGTACTCGGCCAGAGCCACCGCGACTGGGAGGCGATCGTCGTCGACGACGGGTCGCCCGACGCCTGCGGCGCGATCGCCGCGGAGTATGCGCAGCGCGATCCGCGCGTGCAACTCGTCCGGATCGAGGAGCGTTCCGGCGCAGGCGCGGCCCGCGACGCCGGTATCGCCCGCGCCACCGGCGGCCACCTCCTCTTCCTCGACGCCGACGACATGCTGCTGCCCGGCGCCCTCGCCGCGATCGACGCCGCGCTCACCGCCGCGGGCGATCCCGACGTCCTGCTCTACGGACACGACCGCACCGACTGGTGGGACAAGGTCTGGTCCGTCGGCGACGCCCTCGACGTCGAGGGGCTCGACCCGCTGACCGTCACGCCCGCCGCCTGGAACCGCGCCGTGCGCCGCGACTTCTGGACGCGACAGGGCCTGGCCTTCACCCCCGAGGGCCCGTACGAGGACGTCGTCCCCGTCCACCGCGCCGTCCTGGAGGCGGACACCGTCGCCGTGCTGCCCCGCGCCTGCGTCCGCTGGCGCAAGCGCCGCGCGGGCAGCGTCAACGGCACGCCCGGCCGCGGCCACTTCGCCGTCATCGAGCGGTACGGGGACCTGCTCGCCGGTTCCGCCGCCGACCGCGACCGGCTCTTCCCGCTCGCCGTCGCCCGCGTCCTGGCCGTCCTCGACGACGCGGGCCGCGTCCCGGCCGCCGACCGCCCCGAGTTCTTCCGCCTCGCCGCCGAACTCCACCGTGCCCACCGCCCCGCGGGGCACACCCCCGAAGGGCCGCGCGAAGCGGCCCTCGCGGCCGGGTCCTGGTCCGCGTACCAGAAGCAGGAGAAGCTCAACGACCGCAGGAAGACGGTGAGTTCGCGCCTCGCGCGGCAGAAGAAGAAGCTGCGGTCCCGTCTGATGAAGGCCGCCTACCGCACCGATCTGCGCACCGCCCGCCTCGACCCCGACCTCGCCGTCTACGGCGCGTACTGGAACCGCGGCGTCAGCTGCAACCCGGCCGCCATCCACGCCAAGGCCCGCGCCCTCGCCCCGCACGTCAAGGGTGTCTTCGTCGTCTCCTCCCGGCACAAGGACCGCGTCCCGAAGGGCGTCCCGTACGTCATCGAGGGCTCGCGCCGCTACTGGCAGACCATGGCGACCGCCACGTACCTGATCAACAACTCGTCGTTCCCCGGCGGCTTCACCAAGCGCCCCGGCCAGGTCTACCTCCAGACCCACCACGGCACCCCGCTCAAGCGGATGGGTCTCGACCAGCGCCGCTACCCGGCCGGGACGCACGGCATCAGCTTCGCCAAGGTCCTCGCCCACACCGACCAGTGGGACTACAGCCTGTCGAGCAACCCGCACTCCACACAGGTCTGGGAGCGGGTGTACCCGTCGTCGGCGTACGCCCCGCTGGAGGCCGGATATCCGCGCAACGACGTCTACTTCACCACCGGCGACGACGAGATCCGGCGCATCCGCCGGGAGCTGGGGATCGCCGACGGACAGCGCGCCCTGCTCTACGCGCCCACCCACCGCGACTACCAGAAGGGCTTCCTGCCCCGCCTCGACCTCGCCCGGTTCGCCGACGCCCTCGGCGACGACACCGTCGTCCTCGTCCGCGCCCACTACTTCTACGGCCACGAGGCCGGCCTCGCCGACACCCACCCGCGCCTGATCGATGTCACCGCGCACGACCGCGTCGAGGACCTCTGCCTCGCCGCCGACGCGCTGGTCACCGACTACTCGTCCCTGATGTTCGACTACGCGTGCCTGGACCGGCCGATCGTCACGTACGCCCCCGACTGGCAGGCCTACCGGCTGGCCCGCGGCACCTACTTCGACCTCCTGTCGGGCCTGCCGGGCGACACCCCGGGCGCGGTCGCCACGTCGGAGGACGAACTGGTCGCCCACTTCAGGGACGGCACCTGGGACACGGCGGACACGACCCGGCTCAGGTCGGCGTTCCGCGAGCGGTTCTGCGCGTACGACGACGGGGGCGCCGCCGAGCGGGTCGTACGGACGCTGTTTCTGAACGGGTGACGTTCGCGCGGCGCGGGGCGGGCCCGCCGCGGCGCGCGGCATCGGTCGCACAGGCTCGCCCCATGCTGCTGAACTCATGGGCCGGGACCGCGCGCGCCCGGATCCCGGCCGTCGTGGTGCCCGGCGCCACCGCGCTCGTCCTGGGGCTGTGGCACCTGGACCGGGGCACGATGTGGCGGGACGAGGCCGCCACCGTCATGGTCGCCTCCCGGTCGCTGCCGCAGCTGTGGCACGTGCTCGGCTCGATCGACGCGGTGCACGGCCTCTACTACCTGCTGATGCACTTCGTGCTGCCGCTGCACCCCGGCGAGGTCATGCTCCGGCTGCCGTCCGTGCTCGGCGCGAGCGCCGCGGCCTGCTGCGTCGCCGCGCTCGGCAGCCGTCTGGCCCGGCCGCGCGTCGGCCTGTGGGCGGGCCTGCTGTACGCGGTCGCCCCTTCGCCCAGTACTACGCGCAGGAGGGCCGCTCGTACGCCCTGGTCGCGGCCGGGGCGGCGGGCGCGACGCTGCTGTTCGCGCGGTGCGTCGAACGGCCGGCCGCGCGTGGCTGGATCGCCTACGCGGGGGCGGTCACCGGCACCGCCTGGCTGCACGAGTTCGCGGTCCTGCTGCTCGGCGCGCACGCCGTGACGCTCGCCGTGACCCGGGTGCCGTGGCGGACCTGGCGCGGCTGGGGCGCGGCGGCGGGCTGCTCCGCGCTGCTCCTGCTGCCGCTCGTCGCGCTGACCCACGGGCAGAGCGAACAGGTGGCCTGGATCCGGCGGCCCGGCCGGGCGGACGCCGAGACGCTGCTGCGCACCGCGACCGGCCACGACGGCCCCCTGTACGCGGCGACGCTGGCCCTCATCGCGGTCGCCGTGTGCCGGCCGCTGCCCCGCAGGGCTTCCGGCGCGTGCGGCCCGGTCGCGCTGGCCCTGCCGCTCGCGCTCGTCCCGCCGCTGATCCTCCTCACGGTCTCCCAGTGGCATCCGCTGTACGCGTCCCGGTACGCGCTCTTCGCGTTCGCCGGGGTGCCGCTGCTCGTGGCGGCGGGGGCGGAGACGCTGCTGGCCCGGGTGCCGTGGACCGCGCCGGGCGCGGCGGGCCCCGCGCTCGCGGGCGCCGGCCTGATCGCCGTCGCCTTCCTCGCCCAGCTCCCGCTCCAGGTGCACCAGCGCTCGGCGGACGCCCGGCGCGACGACCTCGGCGCGGTCGCCCGCATGCTGTCGGCCCGACTCCGCCCAGGCGACCCGCTGCTGTACCTGCCGAAGACCGGCCGCCGCTACAGCGAGGCGTACCCGGCGTCGGTCGCCGGTGTCAGGGACGTCTCGCTGCGCACGTCCGGCGCCGCCTCCGGCACCCTCTACGGCGTCGACGTACCCCGGCGCGAACTGGCCGCCCGCATGGACTGCCTGCCGCGCGTCTGGGTCCTCTTCGACGCGGAGGCCGCCCACCCGGGCCGGCGCACCCGCTCGGCCGACGAACGGGCCGAACTCGCCGTCCTCCAGCAGGACTTCGCACCGGTCAGTCAGGAGCGGCGCAAGAGCGGGCGCCTGGTCCTGTACACGCGCAGGGGCGGGCCCGTCCCGGGCTGCGCGCGCTGAGCGGGTCGTGCGCGGGGTGACCTGCTCCGGGTGAACCGGGAGGGCGGCGCCCGCGCGGACCGGCCGGACCGGTCCGGTCACCCGGGTGGACCAGCACAGGTGACCGAGGGGCCGGTCGGGTGTTGGTCCCTTGATGAAGATCTTGAACCGGCCTCCGGCACCGTCCCGTTCCTCCCTCCCCGCCGCCCGCGCGCCCGGCGCGCCGCCCGGCCCGCGCGGTCGGCGCGTCCGCCCCTGGGCGACGGCCGCCGCCGTCGCCGCGGGGACCGCGCTCGTCGGCGGGCGGGCCGCCGGGCTCGGCCAGTGGGTGGTCGACGACGCCGCCGTCACCTTCGCGTACGTCCGCAGCGTCGGCGACGGGCTCGGACCGGTGCAGCAGGCCGGGGCGGGCCCCGTCGAGGGCTACTCCAACCCGGCCTGGCTCGCCCTGCTGCTCGTGGGGCGGGTGCTCGGCCTGTTCGACCACGGCGCCTGGTCCGGGGTCAGCGACCTCGCGCTCTTCCCGAAGGCCCTCGCTCTCGCCTGCGTCGCCGGGACCCTCGCCTGCGTCGGCGGCATCGCGCGCGTGGCGCTGCCGGACCGGGCCTGGCTCGTCGTGCTCGGCACCGGCGGGCTCCTCGCCGCCTCGTACTCGTACGTCGTGTGGTGCTTCTCCGGACTGGAGAACTCCCTGTACGGCCTCGCCGCGGCCGCCCTCGCGCTGCTGCTCGTGCGGGGCGGCGGCACCCGTCTCGCGTGCGGGGCCGCCGGGCTCGCCCTGCTCGCCGCGCTGACCCGGCCCGACGGCGCCGTGCTCGCCGCCGCGTACCCGGTCACCGCGCTGCTGCTGCGCCGCCGGGCGGCCGTCCGCGACGTCCTCGTCCACTGCGCCGTCTTCGCCGCCGGGTACGGGGGCTTCCTGCTGTGGCGCCGCGCCACGTTCGGCCTGTGGGTGCCGAACACGGCCGTCGCCAAGGCCCAACAGGCCCCGGACACCGCCGAGTTCGCGAAGGTCGGCGAACTGCTCGGGTACGCCGGGTGGGCGCTCGTCCTGGTCTGCGCCGGATGCGCCGGGCTCGTCCTGGCCAGGCCGGGGCCCGTACGGCGGGTGACCGGCGTGCTGTGCGTGCCGCTCGCGCTCTGCCTCCTCGCGTACGGGGCGCTCGCCGCGGACTGGATGCCGCTGTACCGGTTCGCCACCCCCGTGTGGGTGCTCGGCTCGGCGCTCGCGGCGCTGGCCGTCACCGCCGCGTGGAGCACCGCCAGGACGCGGGCCCGCGTCCTGCTCGGCTGCGCCCTCGGCGGGGCGCTCGTCCTCTCCCTGGCCGGGCAGGGCGTGCGCGACGAGGAGTTCACCGCGGAGCCGACCCTGTCCATGTGCTGGGTCGCCGAACGCTACGGCCGCACGTTCGACGCGTACGCCGACCGGCTCGCCCTGCGCCCCGGCGCCACCGTCGTACTGCCCGACCTCGGCGGCACGCTGCTCACGAGCCGGCTGCGCGTCGTCGACCTGGCCGGTCTGACCGACCGCCGGATCGCGTCCGCGTACGCCGCCGGGGACCGGGCGGGGCTGCGCCGGTACGTGCTGGACGAGGTCCGTCCCGCGCTGCTGCACGCGCACGCCGCGTGGGTCGGCCGCACCGGGCTGACCCCGGACCGGCTGGCCGACGCCGGGTACGTCCCGCTTTACCGGGAGGGGAACGGCGGCGACTGGGTCCTCGCCTCGGCGGTCCCCGCGGGGCCGGACCGCATCGCCGCGGTACGGGAGTGGGCGAAGCCCCGGATCGACCGGATGCGGCACGCGAAGCACGCGGAGCGGGGGTACCTGGGTGGCTGCGGGGGCCGGCTGACGCCCGCGGCCTCGTCGAGCCGCCCCGCACCGCCCGGCTCCGCCGAGCCCATCCCCTGGCCCCGCGCCGCACCGCCCCCGTCGTCCTCGCGGAGGCCCCCCGATGAGCAGCGCGCTCCTCCCGCACCAGTCCCCGCTGCGGCAGCGCGCCCGAGCGCCCCGCGCCGACCGGCTCGACTCCCTCACCGGGCTGCGGTTCCTCGCCGCGTTCGCCGTGTTCACGCACCACTTCACCGGCACCGGTCCCGGCGGTGGCGTCGCGCACAGCCCCGTCCTGTTCCCGTACTCGACGATGGGTGTCAACGGCGTCGGGTTCTTCTTCGTGCTGTCCGGGTTCCTGCTGGCCTGGGGGCACCGATCGGGGACGTCCGCCCGCGCCTTCTACCGGCGGCGCGCCGGCCGCATCCTGCCGCTGCACCTCGCCGCGACCGTGCCGTGCGTCTGGGTGTTCCACGTGTGGGGCGGTGTGCCGTGGGACCTGCCGAGCTTCCTCGCCTCGCTCGTGCTCGTGCAGACCTGGTTCCCGGGCGTCGTCCCGATGTTCCCGGGCAACGGCGTGTCGTGGACGCTGAGCGTCGAGGTGTTCTTCTACCTCCTGTTCCCGCTCGTCGTCCGCGGTGCCTACCGGCTGCGGACCCGTACCCTCCTCGCACTCGCGGGCGCCGGGCTCGTCGCCATGTGGGCGGTCAACTGGTGGGCCGCCGCGCACCTTTCGCCGTCGCGCTGCGAGTGGCTGATGCGACTCCCGGTCATCCGCCTGCCCGAGTTCGTCCTCGGCCTCGCCCTCGCGCTCGCGGTGGGACGCGGCCTGCGCGTCCCGCTGCGCCCCGGCGTCCTCGCCGCCGTCTTCGCCGCGTACACCGTCGTGTACGTCCACCGCGATCCGTGGCTCTCCGACGCTGCCGCCGGTCAACTCGCCTGGTCCGTGCGGCCGTTGGTCGCGCTCTTCTCCGTACTCGTGATCGTCGCGTACGTGCAGCGCGAGCGCGACGGGCGGCGCGGATGGCTCTGCGGGCCCGTGATGGTACGGCTCGGCGCCTGGTCGTACGCCTTCTATCTGCTGCACCAGACCGTGAACCGGCTCATCCTCGACCACTGGGAGCGGCCCGACCCCACGAACCTCTCCGTGTTCACCCTGCTCGGCGTCGCGAGCGTCACCGTCGCCCTGTCCTGGGCCGCCTACCGCTACGTCGAGGAACCCGCCCGGAAGTGGTGGACGCACCATCAATCCACTTAAAGTGACGGCCAGTTGACTGAGCGTGACAGGGAGGGTGATTTGCGCGTAGTGTCCCGCCCCATGGCATGGAAGAAAGCCGTCAACGGCGCACTCCGGACGCTCACCGGATACCAGCTGACCCGACCGCAGGTGCCCGCCCAGCGTGCCGCCACGACCCTGAAGCCCGCACCGCCGAAGCCCGCGCCGAAGCCGAAGGGCCTCAAGTTCCCCGCGGACTACGACGACGAGGCCAAGGAGACGATCCGCTCGGTCAAGCCGTGGACGATGACGTCGCCGGAGCGGCTCAACGCCCTCATCCTCGCGACCCGGCACGTCGTCCGGCACGACATCCCCGGGGACATCGTCGAGTGCGGCGTGTGGCGCGGCGGTTCGATGCAGGCCTGTGCCAAGACGCTGCTGAGCTGCGGTGCCACCGACCGTGACCTGTACCTCTTCGACACGTACGACGGGATGACCGAGCCCACCGCGGAGGACCTGCGGCGCGACGGCACCCCCGCCGCCGACATCCTCGCGCGCAACGACAAGGACAAGGCGATCTGGGCGTACGCCACCCTCGACGACGTCAAGTCCGGCTTCCGGCGCGTGCCTTACCCCGCCGAGCGCGTCCACTACGTGCGGGGCAAGGTCGAGGAGACCGTGCCGGGCGAGGCCCCCGACAAGATCGCGATCCTGCGTCTCGACACCGACTGGTACGCCTCCACCAAGCACGAACTCGACCACCTCTACCAGCGGTTGGTGCCCGGCGGCGTGCTGCTCATCGACGACTACGGGTACTGGCAGGGCTCCCGGCAGGCCGTCGACGAGTTCCTGGAGGAGACCGGCGAGCGGCTCCTGCTGCTCCGCATGGACGAGGGCCGCATCGCGGTCAAGCCCTGAACTGCGCCCCACCTGCGCGGATTTGATCTCCGGCTCCCGCGCCCCGAGGCGCGGGAGCCGGTTCGCGATCACCCGGATGGCGCAGGGCGGGTGACCGGGGGCGGCGGCACCGGTTGTTAACGAGTAGGTCCCTCGAAGGTCCACCGCCGGTCCCTCGCCGTTCGCCGGAAGGAATGTGCGCAGCGCATGACACCCCGCCTCACCGTCGTCGTCCCCATCTACAACGTCGAGAACTACCTCGGTGCCTGTCTGGAATCGCTGGCGGCGCAGACCGTGCCGGACATCGAGGTCGTGATGGTCGACGACGGATCCACCGACGGCAGCGGGGCCATCGCGCGCGAGTTCGCGGCGGACGACGCCCGGTTCCGGCTCGTCGAACAGGCCAACGCCGGTCTCGGCGCGGCCCGCAACGCGGGCGCCCGGCACGCCACCGGCACCCACCTCGCCTTCGTCGACAGCGACGACGTGATCCCCGAGGGCGCGTACGCGCTGATGCTGGACACCGTCGAGGCGTCCGGCTCCGACTTCGTCACCGGCAACGTCTTCCGGCTGCGCGAGGGCGGCGCGACCGAGCAGTCGCCCATGTTCCGCAAGGCGATGGCGACCACCCGCACCGCCACTCACGTCACCCGCGACTGGGACCTGCTCGCCGACCGCATCGCCTGCAACAAGGTGTTCCGGCGCGCCTTCTGGGAGGAGCACGCCTTCGCGTTCCCCGAAGGCGTGCTCTTCGAGGACATCCCCGTCGTGCTGCCCGCGCACTTCCTCGCCCGCTCCGTCGACGTCCTGTCCGACACCGTCTACCTGTGGCGCGACCGCGACGGCTCCATCTCGAACCGGCGCGCCATCCCGCGCGCCGTGCACGACCGCACCGCCTCCGTCTCCCACGTCAGCCGGTTCCTCGGCGAGCGCGAGGAGTGGCGGGAGGGCAAGCGGCGCTACGACGCGTCCGTCGTCTCCGGCGACCTGTGGATGTTCATGGAGGCGCTGCCCGACGGGGACAGCGCCTACCACGAGGCGTTCCTCGACCACGCCAACTCCTTCGCGGACACGGTGGACCCGGCCGTCCTCGCCGAGCTGCCGCTCGGCCTGCGCGTGCGCTGGCGGCTGATCCGCGAGCGCCGGACGGCGGAACTCCTCGCGTTCATGGCGCACGAGAAGGCCAACCCGGGGCCTTCCGCGTCCGCCGCGGCCTGCGCGGGCGCCGCGCCGACTTCCCGGTGCTCGACCGGCGGCTGCCGCGCGGCGTCGTCGGGCTCGGCACGGCGGACATCCCGCTCGACGCCCGCATCACGCAGGCCGCCTGGGACGAGGACGGCAGGCTCCGGCTCAAGGGCTTCGCCTACGTCCGCAATCTGCCCGCGGGCCGGATCGCCGCCCGCGCCCGGATCGCCTGGCTGCGCGCGGGCAAGCGGCGCGCGGTGCCGCTGCGGCTGCGCACCGTGCGCTCCCGCGAGGCCACGCTCGCCTCGCGGCAGGGCCTGCACAGCTACGACCGGGCCGGGTTCGAGGTCGTCGTCGACCCGGCGAAGCTGGTGACCACGCGGGCCGGCGCCACCTGGAACCTGGAGCTCGGCGCGTACGCCGGAGGGCTGCTGCCGCGCACCGGGCCCGTGCGGATGAGCGGCCCCTGTCCGGTGCCGGTCCGCCACCTCGACGACTTCCTGCGCCTCGTGCCCACCCTCAGCGACGGACGGTTCCGGCTGCGCGTGGAGCGACTCAAGGCCCGCCTCGTCGCGCACACGCGCGACGGCGAACACCTCTGTATCGAGGGCGAGTTGGCGCCCGACGGGCCCGGTGCCCCGATCGCCCTGCGCGTCGAGAACTGGCGCACCAAGGAGGCCCACGACCTCCCCGTCACCCTGGGCGGCCGCACTTTCGGCGCGCGCGTCCCGCTGGCCCTCTTCGGCGCCGCCCAGGGCGCCGCCGACCCGTGGGGCGTCGGCCTCGTCCGCGAGGGCGGGGCGTGGAGCCCGCTGCCGGTGCGGCCCGACATCGCGCCCGGCCGGCACGCCCTGGGCGGCGGCCGCGAGCTGATGGTGCTCGCCAACCCGTCCGGCAACACCGAACTGCGCGACCAGACCGTACGGCCCGTCGTCGACACCGTCCGCTGGGAGGAGTGCGCGGCCGACAGCGCGTGCCGGGTGTGCACGGACGGCGACGACACCGGGCACCTGCTGCTCGCGGGCAGCTACCCGGGCGCCGGGCGCCGCGAGCTGGTCCTCGTGCACAGCGGCCACGACGAGGAGGCCGTGCTGCCCCTGACGCTCGCCGACGGCCGCTTCGAGGCGCTCGTGCGGCCGCACGCCGTCGCGGGCCCCGCGGGCACCCTGCCGCTGGCCGAGGGCAACTGGTACCTGTTCCTGCGTGAGCCCGGCGAGAGCGACCCCGAGCGCCGCGTCCCGCTCCTCGTCGCCCCCGCGCGCCACGCCGACCTGCCGCTCGTACGGAACCTGCGCGGCCGCGACCTCACCGTGCAGCGCCGCCACCACGACCAGCTCCTGATCACCTCGGGCTCCGCGCTGCCGGAGCGGGACCAGGGCCGCGGCGCCCAGGCGGCGCTGCGCGCCCGCTACGCCGAGCAGCGCACGCTGCCGCGCCGCGACGCCGTCCTCTACGCGAGCTTCGACGGCCGCCAGTACTCCGACTCGCCGCGCGCCGTGCACCAGGAACTCCTCGCCAGGAACATCGAGTGGGAGCACCTGTGGGTGGTGCGCGACCAGCAGGTCGACGTGCCGCCCGGCGTCACCACCGTGGCCCTGTGGAGCGCCGAGTGGCACGAGGCGCTGGCCCGCTGCCGGGCCGTCGTCACCAACACGCACCTGCCCGAGTGGTTCGAGCGCGCCGAAGGCCAGTACGTCGTCCAGACCTGGCACGGCACCCCGCTCAAGCGCATCGGCCGCGACCTGGCCGGCAGCGCGTCCGCCGACCGGAAGTACATCGCCACGCTGCCCGCCCGCGCCGACCAGTGGTCGCTGCTCGTCTCCCCGAACAGCTTCGCCACCCCGGTCCTGCGCGGCGCCTTCGGCTACGAGGGCGACGTCCTCGCCTCCGGCTATCCGCGCAACGACGTGCTGCACGCCGCCGACCGGGACAAGGTCGCCGCGTCCGTGCGCGAGCGGCTCGCCATCCCCGACGGCCGCCGGGTCATCCTCTACGCCCCCACCTGGCGCGAGAACCAGCCCCGCAGGTCGGGGCGGTACGGCCTCGACCTCCAGCTCGACCTCGCGGCGGTCCGCGCCGCCCTCGGCGACGACCACGTCCTGCTCGTACGCCGCCACTACCTCGTCGGCGGCGCGGTGCCCGACTCCGACTTCGTGCGCGACGTCTCCCGCTACCCGGACGCGGCCGAACTCCTGCTGATCGCCGACGTGTTGGTGACCGACTACTCCTCGATGATGTTCGACTACGCCCAGACGGGCCGGCCGATGCTCTTCCACACCTACGACCTCGACCACTACCGCGACACCCTGCGCGGCTTCTACTTCGACTTCACCGCCCAGGCCCCCGGCCCGCTCCTGCGCACCAGCGACGAGGTGATCGCGGCGCTGCTCGACCCGGACGCCGCCGTCGCCGGGCACCGCGACTCCTACGAGCGGTTCCGCGAGGCGTTCTGCGACCTCGACGACGGCACCGCCGCCGCGCAGGTCGCCGACGCGATGCTCGCCCACGTCGGGGACGGGGGCCGTCGATGAGCACCGCCACCACAGGGATCGCCGAACTCTTCGATGTCAGCGTGGTCGTCGACTGCCCCGCGGGCACCGACCCGAAGCTGCTCAGGGCCACCGTCGCCTCGATCCTCGACCAGACCCTCGCCGGCGCGGAGGCCGCTCTCACCGGCGAGGGCACCGGAGCGACCGGCGCCGCACTCGCCGCCGACCACCCCCACCGGGTCCGCGTCGGCGCCCCCGCGGCACCTACGTCCTGCCGCTCGCGCCCGGCGAACTCCTCGAACGCAACGCCTGCCGCAACCTCTTCGCGGCCGCCCGCCGCACCGACGCCGACCTCGTCGCGGGCCGCTGGACCCGGCTGACCGGCGCCGGGACCGGGGAGGCCCCCGCGTGGCAGAGCGAGCTGTACGCGCGGACGCGGACGCTCACCGACGCCGCCGAGGCCCCCGACCTGCTGGCGCGGGACGCGCTGAGCGCCGGGTACTGCGTCCGCCGGAGCTGGGCCGACGGCGTCCGCGGCAGCGCACCCGAGCACCTCGCCCTCGCCGCCCGCCGCATCACCCTCGTCCCCAACCTGATCACCACGCACCGCGCCGCCGCCGACCCGCTGCGCGACCTGCCCGCCGCCGTCGCCGCGCAGCGCCGCGCCCTCGCGCTCCTGACCGACCCCGGCCTGCGGGCCCGGCGCGGGTCCGCGTTCCTCACCGACCACGTGCTGCCGTGCGCCCGCGCCTTCCTCGGCCTCGCCCGTGACCGGCGCGCACAACTGGCGGCCGAGTACGCCGAGTTGCTCGCGGACGTGGTGGCGCCGGACGCCCTGGACGAGCTGCCCCGGGCCGAGCGCGCCGCCGTCGCCCTCCTCCTGGCCGGCGACGCCGACGGCGTGCACACCGCCGCGTACGCCCTGGAGCGGCCCGGCACCGTCGTCTCGCCCCGCGAACCCGGACACGAGCGCCGCCCGCTGACCGGCCTGCGCCTCCTCAACCGGGTCACCCGGTGCGCCCGCGAGAAGGGGCGCCTCGTCGTCGAGGGCGCCGTCGTCGTGCCCGCCGGCCTGATCGACGGCGACCGCGCCGCGGTCCTCACCGCGCACCTCGCCCTCCAGGTGCGCGACGCGGGCGAGCGGACGGTGACCGTGCCCGTCGACGACGTCCGCCTCACCGGCGAGACGATCACCTGGCGCACCGTCGTCCCGCTCACCCGGGTGCTGCGCCCGCGCGGCATCGGCGACCGTGTCTGGAACCCCCGCCTGCTGCTCGCCGTCGACGGCGAACGGCTGCCCCCGCTCGACCTGTTCGCCGAGAAGGACACCGTCCCCGCGCAGGGCACCGCGCTCCCGGCCCGTCCCCGCCTGAGCCGCCTCACGGCCGACACCTGGCAGCCGTACGTCGACGCGCGGCACCACCTCGCGCTCCGCCTGCTGCCGCGCCGCCGCCCGGCCCGCACGGCCGCCGCCCTCGCCCGGTACGCCCTGAACGTCCGCCCGGCCCGCACGGCCGAGCGCCTCGGGAGGAAGCTCCGCACGGCGTACAGGGCCCTGCACACGCGGCGGTTCAAGACCCGCGTCTACCGCCGCGTCCTGTGCCGCCTCCCCGTCAGCCGCGGCACCGTCGTCTTCGAGAGCCACATGGGCACGTGCTACGGCGACAGCCCCCGCGCGATCCACGAGGAGCTCGTCGCCCGGCGGCGCGGGGCGCGCGTCTTCTGGTCGTACGCGCAGGACCCGACGGGATTCCCGAAGGGCGCCACGCTGGTGCGCCGCTGGTCGTGGCGGTATCTGTGGGCCCTCGGCCGCGCCGAGTGGTGGGTCGACAACCAGGGCTTCCCGCACGCCCTGGACAAGCCGAAGCACACCACGTACCTCCAGACCTGGCACGGCTCCGCGTACAAGCGGATGGGGTACGACGAGATCCGGCACAAGACGCAGAACGCTCCGCAGCGTGAGCGACTCGCCCGCGCGGTCGGCCGGTTCGACCGCTTCCTCGTCCGCTCCGAGCACGACGTGACGACGCTCGCGCGCGCCTACCGCATCCCCGAGGAACGGCTGATGCGCGTCGGCTACCCGCGCAACGACCGCCTCGTCGAGGCCCGCCGCCGCGACGAGCGCCAGGGCCGCTTCCCGCGCCCCGCCCTCGCGGCCGCGCTCGGCATCCCCGACCACAAGGCGATCGTCCTGTACGCGCCCACGTTCCGCGGCACGCCCACGAGCAAGAAGGCCCGACTCCTGCTGGATGTCGCCGAGTTCGCCGAGCGGTTCGGTGACACGCACGTCCTGCTCGTGCGCGCCCACTACATGGAGGCCGCGACCCTCCCGGTCACCCCGGCGGGCACCGTCGTCGACGTCTCGGCCCACCACGACGTCAGTGAACTCCTCACCCTCGCCGACGTGTTGATCACCGACTACTCGTCGATCATGTTCGACTACGCGCTCCTCGACCGGCCGATCGTGCACTTCGCCCCCGACCTCGACACGTACACGGCCGAACGCGGCAGCTACTTCGACCTGCGCGCCCGCGCCGCGGGCCCCGTCGTCGACACCCAGGACGAGCTGCACCGGGCCCTCGTCCGGCTCAAGGAGACGGACGCGGACTGGCAGGAGGCGCGGCGGGCGTTCGCCGCCGAGTTCGGGGCGTACGACGACGGGGGCGCGGCCCGCGCCGTCGTCGACGCCCTCTTCACCCGAAAGGCAGGCTCATGACCGCGGCCCGCGACCTCTTCCTCGTCGCCAACACCACCGACGAACTCGGCGGCGTCACCGCCTGGACCCATCAGATGGCCCGCTTGTTCCGGTCGGCGGGGCACCGGGTGCACGTCATCGGCGTCCACGAGTCCGACCTGAAGATGGCGGTGCCCGAGGCGCCCGACTACCCCGTCACCGCCCTCTACGCGACGCATCCGCCGACCCCGCGCCCGCTGCGCGGCGTCCGCCGGTTCAGCGTGCCCGCCCGCCGCCGCGAGTCCCGCCGGATCGCCGCGAAGAAGCAGGCCGTCGCCAGGCTCGACGCCCTCCTCGGCCCGGCCCCGGCCGGCTCCGTGGTCGTCGTCACGCAGGTGTGGCCGATGGAGTGGCTGCGCGAGATCGACACCTCGCACCTGAAGGTCATCGGCATGAGCCACGAGTCGTTCGCGTACTCCCGCGCCTGCCACCGCTACCACTGGGTCAAGCGGCACTACCCGCACGTGGACCGCTGGCTGGCGCTGACCCGGGAGGACGCCGACCTCTGGACCGCCGAGGGCCTGGACAACGTGGACGTCATGCCCAACGCCCTCGCCCACCTCCCCGCGATCCCGTCACCGCGCACCGACAAGGTCGTCGCCTCCATCGGCCGCCTCGCCGACCAGAAGGGCGTCGACATGCTCCTCGACACCTGGGCGAAGGTCGCGCCGCTCCGCGCCGACTGGCAGCTGCACGTCTACGGGGCGGGCGCCGACGAGCCACAACTGCGCAGCCAGTGCGCGGAGTTGGGGCTCGACGGGTCGGTGAAGTGGCAGGGCCGCACGGACGACGTGCCCGCCGCCCTCGCCGCCTCCTCCGTGTTCGTGCAGTCCTCCCGCGGCGAGGGCTTCCCGCTCGCCCTCATGGAGGCGATGGCCAGCGCCGTCCCGTGCGCCGCGTTCGACTGCGCCCCCGGCGTCCGGGAGATCGTCCGCGACGGCGAGGACGGCCTGCTCGCCCCGGTCGGCGACATCGACGCCCTCGCCGACCGCCTGCTCCGCCTCACCGGCAACCCGCGCATGCGCGACGCCATGGGGGAGCGGGCCCGGGTGAACGTCCAGCGCTTCTCCGAGGAGCGGGTCCTGGAGATGTGGGAGGACCTGTTCGCCCTGCTGGAGCGGTAGCGCGGGCCCGGCGGCGCACCGCGGGGTGCGCCGCCGGCCGGTCAGCTCCCCGTGGGGCGCGCGAGGTGCGACGGGGCCGCGCTCTGGTGGGGAGGGCGGCCCCGCCCCCGGCCGGCGCGGACACCTGCTCGCCGAGCACGACACGGCGCACGACACGCTCGGCGGCGCGCCCGTCGTCGTACGAGCAGAAGCGCTCACGGAACGCGGCCCGCAGCTGCGCGGAGCGGGAGCCGCGCCAGTGGCCGGTGGCGAAGATGTCGATCAGCTCGTCCTCGGAGCGGGCGACGGCGCCGGGCGGGAAGGAACGCAGGTCGAAGTACGTGCCGCGGGCCGCCTCGTACGCCTCCCAGTCGTCGGCGTGGACGACGATCGGACGGTCCAGGCACGCGTAGTCGAACATCAGCGACGAGTAGTCCGTGAGCAGCGCGTCCGCGGCCAGGCAGAGCGTCTCCACGCTCGGGTGGTCCGACACGTCGATGAGGCGGCCGCCCGCCGCGTCGGCCAGCGGCGCCTCGTACGCGTGGTGGGCGCGGGTCAGGATCACGAAGCGCGGGCCGAGCGTGCGCAGCATCCGCTCCAGGTCGAGCGTGCGGCGCTGCGTGACGCGGTAGTCGCGGTGCGTCGGCGCGTACAGGATCGCGGTCGTGCCCTCGGGGATGCCGAGCGTCCCGCGGATGCGCGCGACCTCCTGCGCACTCGCCCTGACCAGCCGGTCGTTGCGCGGGTAGCCGTACTCCAGCGTCGTGTACGAGGACGGGAAGACCCGCTCCCAGACGAGCGTGGAGTGCCGGTTCGCGGACAGGACGTAGTCCCACTTGTCGACGTTGCGCAGCAGGGCGGCGAAGTCCGTGCCGCGCGCCGCCGCCGGGTGGTCCTGGAGGTCGAGGCCCATCTTCTTCAGCGGGGTGCCGTGCTGCGTCTGGATGAGGATCTGGTCGGGGCGCTTGACCAGGCGGCGGTCGAAGTTGACGTTGTTGACCAGGTACTTGGAGCGGGCGAGCGCCGTCCAGTACGCAGCGGTGCCGGGGGTGAGGCGGCGGGTCGCCGTCGGGATCGTGTGGTGGTGCGCGGGGTCCGCGATCCACGACGTCCGCACGTGCGGGGCGTGTTCGCGAAAGGCCTCCTCCAGGGCGCCCGGGTTGCAGCCGTGGCCGCGCCCCCAGTACGCGGAGAACACCGCCTCGTCCTGCCGTACGGGCAGCCGCAGCTGGACGCGGTAGTGGAGCTGGAGCACGGCCGCCCTGAGGGTGCGGCGGGCCCGCGTCGCGTAGCCGCCCAGGCGCCGCTTGACGTGCAGCGCCACCCACAGCGCGCGGTACGTGCGGTGCGTACCGAGGCGGACCAAGGTGTGCCGCAGCCGGCTGCGGCCCGGCAGGCGGACGCGCGGCGTGCGGTAACGGGCGTACTGGGCACGGGACTTGCGCAGGAACTCGGCGCGGCTGCGGCGCGGCAGCCGGCCCCGCTTGGTGAAGATCGTGGACAGGTGGTCGACCATCCGGCCGAACATCAGCGGCCGCCACTCCGCGTCCAGGTCCGGGTGCTGGTCGAGGAACTCGAAGACGCGCTCGTACTGCTCGAAGACGTCGAAGTGCTTGCGGGAGGTGGTGCCCAGGATGTTGCCCTGGCGCCGCTGCCGGTAGTGGACGCAGACCCGGTCGAGTGTCGCGAGGGACTCGGCGGCCATCAGGACCGGATAGGTCCAGGGCGTGTCCTCGTAGTAGCCGGGCGGGAACGTGAAGCCCTCCCGCTCGATGAACTCGCGGCTGTACGCCTTGTTCCAGACCACCATCAGGAGCGTCAGGAGGCCGGGCCGGTCGGCGAGCGTGAAGGACGCCGGGCCCTCCTGCGTGAGCAGGTGCGCGTACTGGTTGCGGATCTCGCGGCCGTCCCAGTGGGTGCGCGCGTAGTCGTAGATCAGGACGTCGGTGGAGCCGGTCTCCTTGACGCGGTCCGCGATCGCCTGGAGCGCGCCCGGCGTGAGGGTGTCGTCGCTGTCGAGGAAGAGGATGTAGTCGCCGGTGGCGTGGCGCAGGCCCGCGTTGCGGGCGCGGCCGAGGCCGACGTTCTCGTCGAGGTGGACGGCCGTCACCCGGGCGTCGCGCGCCGCGAACTCGTCGATGATCTGCCCGCAGGCGTCCGGTGAGCAGTCGTCCACCGCGATCACCTCGACGTCCGTGAAGGACTGTTCAAGGACCGAGGCGAGGCACTCGTGCAGGTACGCCTGCACCTTGTACACGGGGACGATGACACTGAACCGGGGCAAGGTGGCACATCCATGGGTCGGCGCGGGCATACTGCCCGGGAACGCCCGACGGATGTGATCGGTTACGCCGAATGTGCCATATGGGGGACGGGTGAGGGGCGGACCGGTCCGTCCGGCCCGCCCCTCAACACCGCTCAGACGAGCGCTACTTCACGGCGCCCGCCATCACACCGGACACGAACTGCCGCTGGAACGCGAAGAACACGGCCAGCGGGATCACCATCGAGATGAACGCGCCGGGGCCGAGCACGTCGACGTTGTTGCCGAACTGCCGCACCTGGGTCTGGAGCGCGACCGTGATCGGCTGGCTGTCGGTGTCCGTGAAGATCAGCGCGACCAGCATGTCGTTCCACACCCACAGGAACTGGAAGATCCCCAGGGAGGCGATCGCGGGCGCGCCGAGCGGCATCACGACCCGTACGAACAGGCGCAGTTCACCCGCGCCGTCCAGCCGGGCCGCCTCCAGGAGCTCGCGGGGGATCTCCGCGAAGAAGTTCCGCAGCAGGAACACCGCGAACGGCAGCCCGAAGCCGACGTGGAAGAGGATCACGCCGATCAGCGATCCGAAGATGCCGAGGTCGCCGAAGAGCTTGGCGATCGGCACCAGGGCGAGCTGCACCGGCACCACCAGCAGGCCCACCACGACGAGGAACCACCAGTCGCGGCCCGGGAACTCCATCCACGCGAACGCGTACCCGGTCAGCGAGCCGATCACGATGACGAGCAGGGTCGCGGGCACCGTGATCAGGGCGGTGTTGACGAGGGACTGGGTGATGTCGGAGTTCTCCAGGAGGCTGCTGTAGCTCTTGAAGGTGAGCTGCGACGGCTCGCTGAGGACCTTCCACCAGCCGCTCGCCGCCATGTCCTCGGGGGAGCGCAGCGAGGAGAGCAGCAGCCCGATCGTCGGGATCAGCCACAGCGCGCCGACCAGGAGCAGGACGAACTGGAGCACACCGCCGCGGACCGAGTCACCGATCCGGCGGGCGAGCGACCGCTCTCCCTTCACGCTCTCGTCCACGGTGGTCATCGCCGTACCTCCCGCCGCAGTCGCCGCATGTTGAACCACATCACCGGGATCACGAGGAGCAACAGCAGCACCGCGATGGCGCTGGCCAGCCCCTCGTTGCCCTCGTTGAACGCCGAGCTGTACAGCTGCAACGCCAGGACGTTCGCGTCGTCCTGCGACGATCCGGGCGCGATGATGAAGATCAGGTCGAAGATCTTCAGCACGTTGATCATCAGCGTCACGAGGACGACGGCGAGCACGGGTGCCAGCAGCGGCACCGTGACGCGGCGGAACACCTGCCACTCGGTGGCACCGTCGACCCGGGCCGCCTCCAGGAGTTCGCGCGGGATGGAGGCCAGACCCGCGCCGATCAGGACCATCGCGAACCCGGCCCACATCCACACGTACGCGAGCATGATCGACGTCGTCACGATGTTGAGGTAGAGGTCGAATCCGCCCAGGTGGATCGTGAAGAACTTCTTGTCGCCGAGCCAGTCGACGCCGTTGTACGCCTCCTCGAAGTTGGCCTGGGGCAGGCGCAGCCTGGCCCCGTCGGCGGCGGCGGGGAGCGTGAACGTACCGTCGTCGGCCGCGGTCGTGGAGGCGACGACCTCGCCGTCCTTCACGGCCTCGATCCGCATCCCGGGATAGCCGACCTCACTCGCGTCGACCTGGTTCTTCTTCCCCGCCCCCTTGCCGAGCGTGAAGTCCTGCCAGGTCGTGCCGGTGACCTTCCCCGACGTGGCGGGGGCCGCCTTCGCGGGCTTCGCGCCGCCCGGCATCTGGTCGGGCGCGACCCCGACGAGCGGCAGCAGGACCGGAGTTCCGGCCCGTACCGGCTCCTTGGTCAGGAACGGGCCACCGGCCTTGCCGGCGATGTCCGCGTCCGGCCGCGGATGCGCCTTGGGGAACGCGGACGACGAGACGAACGTGTCGTGCACCGAGGTGACGACCGCGTTCGCCACGCCCTTCTCCGGGTCCTGGTCGTACACGAGCCGGAAGATGATGCCCGCCGCCAGCATCGAGATCGCCATCGGCATGAAGACGACCAGCTTGAACGCCGTGCCCCAGCGGATGCGTTCGGTGAGCACGGCGAAGATCAGACCGAGGGCCGTGGCGATCGTCGGGGCGAGCACCACCCAGAAAATGTTGTTGTTGATCGCCGCTTTGGTGTCGTCGCGCGTGAACAGCGTCTCGTAGTTGTCGAACCCGATGAACGAACTGCCCGACGCGTTGAAGAAGCTGCGCACCAACGAGTACCCGATCGGGTACATGACCAGCGCGCCGAGCAGGACGAGCGCGGGCAGCAGGAACAGGAACGCGACGGACTTGCGGGTGCCGGTCACGCTCTTGAAGCGGGTGGGGCGGTCGGGGGACGTGGGGGCGTCGGCCCCGGACGCACCCGCCAGGCCGCCTGCCGGAGCAGGCGACTTGGCGGTGCGGTCCGGGCCGTCGCCGTCGGCGGCCGGGGTCATCGCCGCGTCAGTCCTTGTACGCCTTGGCCGCTTCGGCCTCCAGCGTGCGCTGGGTGCCCGCGATGTCCTTCGGGTTCATCAGGAAGTCCTGGAGCGCCTTCCACTCGCCCTTGCCGGGCGTGCCGCCGAACGCCTGCGGTGTCTGGTCCGACATGTCGAAGCGGAAGTCGTCGCCCGCGTCGATGACCGCCTTGGCGATCGTGCGCTGCACCTCGTTCGGATACGCCGACAGGTCCACGTTCTTGTTCGGCGAGAGGTAGCCGCCCAGCTTGGCCTGGATCGTCGCCGCCTCCGGCGAGGCCAGCCAGGTCACCAGCGCCTGCGACGCCTTGGAGTCCTTCAGGATGACCGCCGCGTCACCGCCGCTGACCACCGGCGGCTCCCCGGACCCGACCGCCGGGAACGGGAACACCTTCGCGTCCGTCCCGATCTTCGCCTTGGTCTGCTGGATGTTGACCTGCGCGAAGTCGCCCTCGTAGACCATGGCGCCCTTCGGCTGGTCGCCGCCGGTGAAGGTCTGCTCGACCGACTTGGTGAACTCGGTGCCCGCGGCGCCCTTGTTGCCGCCCGCCAGGAAGTCGCTCTTGCCCCACAGTTGCGCGAGCGTGGTCAGCGCGTCCTTCACGGACGGGTCGGTCCACTTGATCTCGTGCTTGGCCAGCTGGTCGTACTTCTCGGGGCCCGCCTGCGAGAGGTAGATGTTCTCGAACCAGTCGGTCAGCGGCCAGCCGTCGGCGCCGCCCACGGACACCGGCGTCACACCGGAGTCGTAGATCGCCTGGGCGGTCGCCATGAAGTCCTTCCAGGTCTTCGGCTCCTTGGCCGCCGCGTTCTCGAAGACCTTGGTGTTGTACCAGACCAGGGACTTGTTGGCGGCCTTGTAGTACGCCGCGTACTGCGTCCCGTCGACCTTCCCGAGGTCCTGCCAGCCCTTGCTGTAGTTGTCGGTCAGCTGGGCCTGGGCGTCCTTGCCGAGCGGCTTGGCCCACTTCTTGGCGACGGCCTGCTTGATGGCGCCGGGCTGCGGCAGCATCGCGACGTCCGGCGGGGCGCCACCCGCCACCTTCGACCCCAGGAAGTTGATGATCGGGTCCTGGGCCGGTACGAACGTGACCTTGGCGCCCGTCCGCTTCTCGAACTCCGCGAGGACCTGCTTGAAGTTCTTCTGCTCGTCACCGGTCCACACGGCGGCGATCTCCAACGACTCGCCGTCCAGCTTCGGCAGTTGGAGCGAGGATCCCGACGTCTTCTCGCCGCCTCCACTCGGCTTCTTGCCGTCGTCGTCCCCGCAGGAGGTGAGCGCGAGGGCTAACGACCCCGCCGTGACGACTATGACGGCCTTGCGAAGTGTGCGTGTCCGTAGGGTGCGTGTCCGAAGAGTGCGTGTCCGAAGAGTGCTGCGCATCACTGCCCCGTTCTCGTCCTGAACGTTGAACGTATGTACTGAGCGCTGTCCCGTGCGCTCTGGTCTACGCCCGGCCAGGGAGAACCGGCAAGAGTGCCCGTAGTGTCAAGACGGTGATCGTGACGGGGTCGTGATGGGGACCCCCTGCCCCACAGCCTCGGGCAACGGCCCAGCCCCCGCCGTCTTGGGCAATCTGCCGCCAAGGGCGGCAGGGTGGGCAAGGCGGCCCCCAGCGCGGGGCGAGCGCTCCGAAAGGGCCGGCACCCCGACCCCGCCCCGGCCACAGCAGCCCCGCTCACCGACGACAGCCCCGCCCACACCCAGCAGCGACGGCACCGCAGCGACGGCACCGCAGCGACCGCACCGCAGCCACGGCCCCTACAACAGCGACGGCACCTCACGCGCCGCCACAGACCGAGCGGCCCGCTCCAACGCACTCGCCAGCAACGCCAGATCCGTCGGCCCGTTCCCCAGCTCCCGCACCGGCCGCCGATCCGGCGGATCACCCATCCGCGCCCAGTCCAGCGCCACCACGGTCGGCCGCTGCGTCGCCGTCCGCGGAATGCGCCCGGTCACCCGACCCGCCTGCAACCCGACCTCGCGGCCGTCGCCCCCGAAGACCCGCCCACGCCCCGGAGCGGCCTCCTCCGCCCCGGCGGAGCCCACCGCGTCGAGCACGACGTACGGCCGGGCCGTCCACCCCGGCGCCCCGCCGGAGGCGAACGCCGCGACGAGATGCACCCCGAGCCGCTCCCCGTCCCGCGCCACGGCTTCGAGCGCCCGCACGACCGACCCGGCGGCGGGCCGCCCCGGCGAGCCGAGCGGCGGCGCGAGCAGCGCGTCCAGATCGTCCACGACGACCACCAGACGCGGCAGCGGCGGCGCGGTCTCCGTCTTCTCCCGGGCCGCGCCCGGACGCAGCCGGATCGTCGAACTCGGCGGCGCCTCCAGGTCGGCGGCTCCGGCACCGCCCGCCGCGGGCGCCGAGCGCTGGGCGACCATCCGCCCCGACACGGCGCGCTGGGTGTGCCACTCCGTGAAGTGCGTACGCCCTATGAGCTCGGCCCGCCGCTTCAGCTCGGTGCTCAGGGACTGCGCGAACTCCCGCATCCGCACGGGGTCGCTGGCCGCGAGGTGCGTCGTCACGTGCGGCAGATCGGTGCACACCCGCAGTCCGTCGGCGCGCTCGCTGCCGCCGCCCGCCCCGCCCTGCCCGTCGACGAGGACGAGCCCGAGCCGGTCGGGCCGCTCGGCGGCGGCGAGGAGGCGGCGATGGAGCGCAGCAGCTCCGTACGGCCACTGCCCGCGGGCCCCTCGATCAACAGGTGCGGCCCCTCGGCGGCCAGATCGACGCCGACCGGTCCACGCGGCCCGGCACCGAGCACGGCCCACACCCGGCCGCCCAGCGACTCCGGATCATCGGCGGCCGCGGCCCAACGGGCCATCAGGGACGCGGGAGTGGCCCGCGCGAGCCCCAACTCGTCGAGCAGGCGCGCGACATGAGGCAGCGGCGCCGTCACGCGCGCCCCGGTCCTGCCGCCCGGCCCCGCCACCGTGTCCGTCCGCAGCGGGGCGAGCGCCCGCGCGAACCGCTCGGCCCAGGCCGGCGACACGGCGTCCACGGTGGCGACCGTGCCGTGCCCGGCGAGCTGACCGCGCGCGGCCCGGTGCAGCCGCAGCGCCGTCGCCACGTCCCCGCTGAGCAGGGCCACGGCGCCGCACGCGCGGAACGCGGGACTCTGCGCGCACGCCTCCTCGTAGGTCTGCTCGACCGGCGACGCGGGCGAGGTGGCCGGGGTCTCGGCCAGGCACATCACATGGATCCCGGCCGCGGCGCCCTCGGCGGCGAGCCGCACGGTCGCCTCGCGCAGCGCGGCGGAACCGGGGTCGCCGTCCACGACGACGACCGTCGCGGTCTCCGCGTCCCCGGGCCGGTGCCCCGCGATGTGGTCGTCGAGCCGCCGCAGCAGCTCGCCGGTGCGCGCGGCCGCCTGCTCACGGTCGTAGGCGAGCAGGAGACGGCAGTCCTGGCCGTGGGCCGGGCGCACATGGGGCAGCCAGCCGAGCCAGGACCACTCGGCGACCCGCTCTGCCACGGTCCGCGCCCGGTCGGTGCTGATGAGGACGAGCTCCAGGCGGTCCGGCGCGTGCAGCCCGGCGAGCTGGGCGACGGCGCAGCGGGCCAGGCCGGTCAGGCGCGCCCGGGGCCCCGCGAGGCCCAGCGATCCTGCCTCGGCGAGGCCCACGGTCACCGGGACCGCGGGCAGCAGCCCCGCCCCGTCCGGCGTGGCCCGGTCGACGGTGCCGAGCCGCACGGCCAGCGTCTCCGGATGTCCGGGGCCGCGCTCCCACAGGCGCGGGCCGGGGCCGAGCGCGGTGAGCAGCAGGGCGGCGGCGTCCGGCCAGGTCTCGGCGGCGGCCGGGGGCCGGGGGCGGGCTCGTCCTCGTACGCGGGTGAGGCGGCCGGGGTGCGCAGGGCGTACGGCTCGTGGATCTCGTGCTGCTGGTCCTGCTCCTCGCGGCCGCCGCGGCGCAGCAGCCGGCCGAGGCCGCCGCGCTTACGAGGGCGCGCGGCAGCGCGGTGCCGCGCGGCGGCGTGCCCATGCGCGTGCTCTCCACGTCGGGCGCCCCGCCCTGCTCCGGCACGACCGGTTCGGTGCCCACGGACTCGGCGGGACCGGCCGCGCGCTCGCCCGCGGCGCCCCAGGACGCGTCCCCGTAGGCGTGCCGCGTCTCGTCGTCGGTGGTGAGAGCGGGGACGGGGGCGGTGGTGGGGTCGGCTCCGGCGCCGGGGCGGGCCGCTGTCCGGCGAACTCCACGCGTACGTGTCCCTCGCCGTCCGGCGCCGTGCCCAGGGGCGCGGTGCGGGTCGCGTCGCCCGCGCCCGCGACGCGCAGCGCCGATTCACCGAGGCGCAGCAGGGCGCCGGGGAGAGGCGGACGGGGCGGGCGCCGAGCGGGCGGCCGTCCACCGTCGTGCCGTTCGTCGAGCCCAGGTCCGCGACCGTGACCCGGCCGTCGGCGGCCAGCGTCACCGCGCAGTGCAGTCGCGACACGTCCGGGTCGTCCAGGGGCACGTCCGCGTCGGCGGAGCGGCCGATCCGGATCTGCCCGCCGTGCAGCAGGTGCACCCCGCCCGCGTCGGGCCCCGCCACGACATGGAGCTGCGCCGCCGCGCCGTCCGGCTCGGGGCCGGGGTCCGTGGGGCCGCCCAGCGAGAGCACCGCGCCGTCGGTCAGTGGCGGCTCGCCGAGCAGGCAGCGCTGTGCGTCGAGGCGCTCTGCGCCCGCGTACAGGACGGAGGAGGGAGCGTCGCCGCCCGCGACGGTCGCGGCCAGGCCGGAGGCGACCGCGGCCAGCGCGGTACCTGCCGGGGCGGTGACCAGGACGTCCGCGCCGTGCGCGGAGGTGTCGGGGCGCGTGCCCAGGGGGTCTACGACGGTAAGGCGGATCTGCATCGCCGTCTGTGGTCCCTTCCGCGCGGGCGCCCGGGACGGGACAGCCCGCGGTCCCCCACCGCAGATTCCCCCACCACTACGGGCACGTCAGCCAGTGCTGGGGGCATCCTCGCACCTGCCACTGACAACACGCCCACCACCCACTCGTAAGTGATCTTGATTGGTCGGCTCTGCCCGCAAAAGTGCCTGCTCGGTGCCCGCTTGAGATCGGTCACGTCGTCCCGCGGCAACCAACCGCCCCGGCCGCGCGTCTTTCCGTCGAACACGGGTAGGGCGGGCCGGGAGCCCGGCGAAGATCGACAGCCTGTACGGGGAGGTCCGCCACTAGAGTGGGTCGGAACACCTGGAGACGGTCCGGACCGAACAGGCCCGGCACCCGCACCAGGTCCAGCAGATTCAGCAGGTCCGACAGGTCCAGCAGTAAGTCCATCAGCAGTAGGCAAGCAGGGAGCGCATGACGTGCGGCCGGTAGGCAGCAAGTACCTGCTCGAGGAGCCGCTCGGACGCGGCGCCACGGGCACCGTCTGGCGAGCCCGCCAGCGCGAGACCGCGGGCGCCGAGGCGGCCGTCGCCGGTCAGCCCGGTGAGACCGTCGCCATCAAGGTCCTCAAGGAGGAGCTGGCGAACGACGCGGACGTGGTGATGCGCTTCCTGCGCGAGCGCTCCGTCCTGCTCCGCCTCACGCACCCGAACATCGTGCGGACCCGTGACCTGGTCGTGGAGGGCGAGCTCCTCGCCCTCGTCATGGACCTGATCGACGGCCCCGACCTGCACCGCTACCTGCGCGAGAACGGCCCGTTCTCGCCGGTCGCGGCCTCGCTCCTGACGGCGCAGATCGCCGACGCGCTCGCCGCCAGCCACGCCGACGGCGTGGTGCACCGCGACCTGAAGCCGGCCAACGTCCTGCTGAAGCAGGACGACAGGGGCATGCACCCGATGCTCACCGACTTCGGCATCGCGCGCCTGGCCGACTCCCCGGGGCTGACCCGCACCCACGAGTTCGTCGGCACGCCCGCCTATGTGGCGCCGGAGTCCGCCGAGGGCCGCCCGCAGACCAGCGCCGTCGACGTCTACGGCGCCGGAATCCTGCTCTACGAGCTGGTCACGGGTCGCCCGCCGTTCGCCGGCGGCTCGGCCCTCGAAGTCCTCCACCAGCACCTCAGCGCCGAACCGCGCCGTCCCTCCACGGTCCCCGACCCGCTGTGGACGGTCATCGAGCGCTGCCTGCGCAAGAACCCGGACGAGCGGCCCAGCGCGGAGAACCTGGCGCGCGGGCTGCGGACCGTCGCCGAGGGCATCGGCGTGCACGCCAACAGCGCGCAGATCGCCGCCGCCGACGGCGTGGGCGCCCTGCTGATGCCGGATCCGGACCCGGCGCAGGTCCCGGGTGTCCCGGGCGCCGCCGACCCGACGCAGGTGCTGCCGAGCAACGCGGGCTCGTACGACCCGAACGCCGCGACGAGCGTCATGCAGCAGCAGGGCCACCAGGGCAACCAGGCCAACCAGTGGGGGGACGCGGATCCGACCTCCGTGCTGCCGAACCGCGGCGCCGCCGATCCGACGGCCGTCATGCCGCCGGTCCCGCAGAACCCGCCGGGCGGCAATCCGGACGACCCGCACCCCTGGCAGAACCAGCTGCGCGCGGCCCGCGACCGCAACGAGCAGACGCAGGTGCAGTACCTCGACCCGAACGAGGACCCGCTGCGCCGCCGTCCGCAGCGCCAGGTCGCGCGCCCGCAGCAGCAGCCGCGCCAGCAGCAGCCGCAGCAGTACGCGCCGCGGCAGCAGCGTCCCGCGCCGCGCCAGGCCCCGCAGCCCCAGCAGCAGCCGCAGCAGTACGCACCGCCGCAGGCGCCGCCGCCGCAGCAGCCGAGGCCGCCGCGCGAGCCGCGTCAGCGCAGCGCCAACCCGATGAAGATCCCGGGCCTGGGCTGCCTCAAGGGCTGCCTGTTCATGATCGTGATCCTCTTCGTGGTGAGCTGGCTGGTCTGGGAGTTCACCCCGCTCCAGGACTGGATCGGCACCGGCAAGGGCTACTGGGCCCAGCTGTCCGACTGGTTCTCGACGGTCACCGACTGGATCGGGGAACTGGGCGGCAATTCCGGCAACTGAACGGCGATGTTGGAGATTTGTCGACATCCGGCGGGTGATTTCCCCCGCTGATGCGTTGGTTGGCGCCCGAGCCGCGTAGCTTGGGCGCCAACACGCGTCTGTAGGAGCAGTCTTGGCACGCAAGATCGGCAGCCGGTACACCGCACACCAGATCCTGGGTCGCGGCAGTGCGGGCACGGTGTGGCTGGGCGAGGGACCCGATGGTCCGGTCGCCATCAAATTGCTGCGCGAGGACCTCGCCTCCGACCAGGAGCTGGTCGGCCGCTTCGTCCAGGAGCGCACCGCCCTGCTGAGCCTCGACCACGCGCGCGTGGTCGGTGTGCACGACCTGGTGGTCGACGGGAACGACCTGGCCCTGGTCATGGACCTCGTACGAGGCACCGATCTGCGCACCCGGCTGGAGCGCGAGCGGCGGCTGGCCCCCGAGGCAGCCGTCGCCATCGCGGCGGACGTCGCCGACGCGCTGGCCGCCGCCCACGCGGCGGGCATCGTGCACCGCGACGTGAAGCCCGAGAACATCCTCCTGGACATGCAGGGACCGATCGGCCCCGGAGGAGCGCACCCCGCCCTCCTCACCGACTTCGGCGTCGCCAAGCTGATCGACACCCCGCGCCGCACCCGCGCGACGAAGATCATCGGCACCCCCGACTACCTCGCCCCCGAGATCATCGAGGGCCTGCCGCCCCGCGCGGCCGTCGACATCTACGCCCTGGCGACGGTCCTGTACGAGCTCCTGGCGGGCTTCACGCCCTTCGGCGGCGGCCACCCGGGAGCCATCCTGCGCCGCCACGTCACGGAGACCGTCGTCCCGCTCCCCGGCATCCCGGACGAGCTGTGGCAGCTGCTCATCCAGTGCCTGGCCAAGGCCCCGGCCTCCCGGCTGCGCGCCTCGGAGCTGGCCGCCCGGCTGCGCGAGCTGCAACCCCTCCTGGCGGGCATGGCCCCCCTGGACGTCGACGAGCCGGACACGGAGCCGCTCCCCGAGGAGCCCGAGACCACGGTCCCGGAGCCGGACGACACACCGGCCCCCCGCCGCGGCGCCGTCTCCCTGGTCCCCGGCTCCGCCTCCACCGACTCCAACCGCGACACCCATACGTCGATGAGGGTCCCGGCACCGGACGAGCTGGCCGGCGGCGCCCGCGGCACGGCCCGCGCGCCCCGCGCCAGCGGCGCCCCGCGCCCCGGCTCGGCCCGCAACCGCCACTCGGCGCGGCGCCGGCGCATCACGTTCGGCGTGGCCGGTGTCGTCCTCGCCGCCGCGGTCGGCGGTGGCATCTGGGCGGTCTCCTCCGGGGACGACCAGGCGCCGCCCCAGGACAGCAACAACTCGGCTCCGCCGACGCCGTAGCGCACGGCCCCGGGCGCCGAGGACCGGCGCCCGGCCGAGAGCACTTGCCCCAGCCGTTAGGCTGGTGTTGTGGCAGTCGTCGATGTTTCCGAAGAGCTGAAGTCCCTCTCCTCGACCATGGAGTCGATCGAGGCCGTCCTGGACCTCGACAAGCTGAGGGCAGATATCGCCGTGCTCGAGGAGCAGGCGGCCGCGCCGTCCCTCTGGGACGACCCCGAAGCGGCACAGAAGATCACCAGCAAGCTGAGTCACCTCCAGGCGGAGGTCCGCAAGGCCGAGGCCCTGCGCGGTCGCATCGACGACCTCTCCGTGCTCTTCGAGATGGCCGAGGAGGAGGACGACCCGGACACCCGCGCCGAGGCCGAGTCCGAGCTGACCTCGGTCAAGAAGGCCCTGGACGAGATGGAAGTCCGTACGCTCCTGAGCGGTGAGTACGACGCCCGCGAGGCGCTGGTCAACATTCGCGCGGAGGCCGGCGGCGTCGACGCCGCGGACTTCGCCGAGCAGCTCCAGCGCATGTACCTGCGCTGGGCCGAGCGCCACGGCTACAAGACCGAGGTCTACGAGACGTCGTACGCGGAAGAGGCCGGCATCAAGTCGACCACCTTCGCCGTCCAGGTCCCGTACGCCTACGGGACGCTCTCCGTCGAGCAGGGCACGCACCGCCTGGTGCGCATCTCCCCGTTCGACAACCAGGGCCGCCGTCAGACGTCGTTCGCGGGCGTCGAGGTGCTCCCCGTCGTCGAGCAGACCGACCACGTCGACATCGACGAGTCGGACCTGCGCGTGGACGTCTACCGGTCCTCGGGCCCCGGCGGCCAGGGCGTGAACACGACGGACTCCGCGGTCCGGCTGACCCACATCCCCACCGGCATCGTGGTCTCCTGCCAGAACGAGCGCTCCCAGATCCAGAACAAGGCCACGGCGATGAACGTGCTCCAGGCCAAGCTCCTGGAGCGCCAGCGCCAGGAGGACCGCGCCAAGATGGACGCCCTCAAGGGCGACGGCGGCAGCTCCTGGGGCAACCAGATGCGGTCGTACGTCCTGCACCCGTACCAGATGGTCAAGGACCTCCGTACGGAGTTCGAGGTCGGAAATCCGCAGGCCGTTCTCGATGGCGAGATCGACGGTTTCATCGAGGCCGGAATTCGCTGGCGCAAGCAGACGGAGAAGTAGGCGCCGCTTTATCGACAAGGCAACTGCCGCTCATAGAGCGGCAGTTGCCTTTTGTTGTGCGGGAAACGTGAAGGCGTTTCCGCCTTTTACGTCACAGTCACATGTCCGTACGACGGGCAAGTCGCGCTATTGCGGACATTGCGTGCGCAACGACCTTGACGTTGATCTGAAAACTGGGAAGGCTGGCGCGCGGCATGCGTATCAGTGGGACGTGTGTGAACGGGGGAGGGTCGAACGCGACCCCTGCTGCCCCTGATCGGACGCCGTCCCGGGCGCTGCTCCATTGACGATTGGCTACTGGGGGTAGCAGACAGATGACCAAGAAGACGCGTATCCGTGTGGCGCGTATAGCCGCCGGCGCGGTGATCGCTGCCGGTGCGTCCCTGACCGCCGCGGGTGCCGCCTCCGCCGCGGGCGTGAGTGTCGACCTGCTGGGCGGCAGCGTCGGCGTGAGCGCCGACGAGGACGGTATCTCCGCCGAACTCGGGGCCGAGGAAACCTGCGACCCGATCGGGGTCTGCAACACCAGCGGTGGCACCACGGGTGCGGCCACCGGCGGTTCCTCCTCCACGGGCGGTTCCTCCTCGACCGGCGGTTCGTCCACCACGGGTGGCTCGTCCTCGACCGGCGGTTCCTCGACGACCGGTGGATCGTCCTCCACGGGCGGTTCCTCGACGACCGGCGGTTCCTCCTCCACGGGCGGTTCGTCCTCCACGGGTGGCTCGTCCTCGACCGGTGGCTCGTCCTCGACCGGTGGTTCGTCCTCCACGGGCGGTTCCTCCTCGACCGGTGGTTCGTCCTCCACGGGCGGTTCCTCCTCCACGGGTGGCTCGTCCTCGACCGGTGGCTCGTCCTCCACGGGTGGCTCGTCCACCGGCGGCGACGACTCCACGGGCGGTTCCTCGTCCACCGGCGGTTCCTCCTCCACGGGCGGCTCCACCGGCGGTGACCACACCACCCCCGACGGCAACAACAACCCCGTCGAGCAGGGTCAGGGCAAGGACAGCCTCCAGGACACCGGCACCACGCCGGCCGAGCAGACCGCCGACCAGGGCAAGGACGGCGAGCTCGCCGAGACCGGTGCCGACGGCACCACCGTGCTGCTGATCGGTGCGGCGACGATGATCGCGGGCGGCGTCGGCTTCCGGCTCCTGCCGCGCCTCGTCGGCAACCGCGGCGCTGCCGCGTAACGCGGGCGCACACGCACACACAAGGGCCCGGAGCCGCTCGGCGGCTCCGGGCCCTTGGCGTGTCTTCGGGGGCGCCGGCTACACGGTCTGATGCGCGAGGAGCGCCACGGCCGCGACGAGCACGGCCAACAGAACTATCAGCGCGGCAGGGCTGAGGCCCGACAGCGGTCCCTCCTGCTGGAGCCGCTCGCGGTTGGCCCGGCACACCGGGCAGCGGCCCTCGCTGACGGGGGCCGCGCAGTTCGCGCACACCAGGCGGTCGTAGGTCATGCGCTTCTCCTCCTCCCGCGCGGCGGAGCCGGCCGATGGATACCCACTGGTTCTCTCCGCTCAACGCTCCGGGAAACGCAACCGTTCCCCCTACCACTGTGCCAGCTTCCCGGATTTTCGGCGCGGCCCGCCCCCAGGACGGTCGCTGACCAGGCAGGGGATGGACAAAAGCGGCACCGCGGCAGGCTCCGTACGGGGACAAAACGCGCAAGCGGGGTCGGCGCCTGCGCTCCGCATGCCGGTTCGCGTATGGTCACGCTCACCTACCCCCGGCGACCTGTGGTGCACCCGTGATCCGATTCGACAACGTCTCCAAGGTCTATCCCAAGCAGACCCGGCCCGCCCTCAGGGATGTCTCCCTGGAGGTCGAGCGCGGTGAGTTCGTCTTCCTGGTCGGTTCGTCCGGCTCCGGCAAGTCGACGTTCCTGCGCCTCATCCTGCGCGAGGAGCGGGCCAGCCACGGCCAGGTGCACGTCCTGGGCAAGGACCTCGGCCGCGTCTCCAACTGGAAGGTCCCGCAGATCCGCCGCCAGCTCGGCACGGTCTTCCAGGACTTCCGCCTGCTGCCCAACAAGACGGTCGGCGAGAACGTCGCCTTCGCGCAGGAGGTCATCGGCCGGCCGCGCGGCGAGATCCGCAAGGCCGTCCCCCAGGTGCTCGACCTCGTCGGCCTCGGTGGCAAGGAGGACCGCCGTCCGGGCGAGCTCTCCGGTGGTGAGCAGCAGCGCGTGGCCATCGCCCGCGCCTTCGTGAACCGGCCCAAGCTGCTGATCGCGGACGAGCCCACGGGCAACCTCGACCCGCAGACGTCCGTCGGCATCATGAAGCTCCTCGACCGCATCAACCGGACGGGTACCACCGTCGTGATGGCCACCCACGACCAGAACATCGTGGACCAGATGCGCAAGCGCGTCATCGAGCTGGAGCACGGCCGCCTCGTGCGCGACCAGTCGCGCGGCGTCTACGGCTACCAGCACTGAGAGAAGTACAGAGAAAGCTGCGAAAGGCTCAGTAGACGCTATGCGTGCCCAATTCGTCCTGTCGGAGATCGGCGTCGGTCTCCGCCGCAATCTCACGATGACCTTCGCCGTCATCATCTCGGTGGCCCTCTCGCTCGCCCTGTTCGGCGCCTCGCTCCTGATGAGCGACCAGGTGGGCCAGATGAAGGGCTACTGGTACGACAAGGTCAACGTCTCGATCTTCCTGTGCAACAAGGGGGACGCCGAGTCCGACCCGAACTGCGCCAAGGGCCCGGTCACGGCCGAGCAGAAGGACCAGATCCTCGTCGACCTCAAGAAGCTGCCCGTCGTCGACAAGGTGGCGCACGAGTCGCAGGACGACGCGTACAAGCACTACAAGGAGCAGTTCGGCGACTCCCCGCTGGCCAGCTCGCTGACGCCGGACCAGTTGCAGGAGTCGTACCGGATCAAGCTGAAGAACCCGGAGAAGTACCAGGTCATCGCGACCGCGTTCAACGGGCGGCCCGGTGTGCAGTCCGTGCAGGACCAGAAGGGCGTGCTCGACAACCTCTTCCGGCTGCTCGGCTACCTGAACTGGGCGGCGGGCGCGGTGATGGCGGTCATGCTCGTGGTCGCGCTGCTCCTGATCGTGAACACCGTCCGTGTCTCCGCGTTCAGCCGCCGCCGCGAGACCGGCATCATGCGGCTCGTCGGCGCGTCCGGCTTCTACATCCAGGCGCCGTTCATCATGGAGGCCGCGGTCGCCGGGCTCATCGGCGGCGGTATCGCCTGCACGATCCTGGCGGGCGGCCAGTACTTCGTGATCGACAACGGCGTGGCGCTCTCCGACAAGCTCCAGCTCATCAACTTCATCGGCTGGGACGCCGTGTTGACGAAGCTGCCGCTCATCCTGGCCGTGAGTGTGCTGATGCCCGCGCTGGCCGCATTTGTGGCGTTGCGCAAGTACCTCAAGGTGTGACGAGTCTCCTTCGCGACGCGGGGCGCCGTACGGTTCAACCAGCCGTACGGCGCCCCGCGTTGTCCTAGACTCACCGACATGTCAGGCCAGGATCCACTGTTTCGGACGTCCCGGCCCCGCCGCTACGGTCGTGGGGCGGCCCTGACATTGGTCTTCGCGAGCGTGCTCGCGGCGGGCGCCGCGACCGGCTCGTGGCCCGGCGACGGCCGGAAATCTCCGGAGGAGCACGGCAGTTCGGTCACCGCCGCGCACGAGGAGCCGCTGGAGGACGCGACGCGCGCCGCGCGGGAGGCGATGTCCGACGGCAAGTCGCAGAAGGAGTCGGCGCAGGCCGCCGAGGAGGCCGTCAGCCGCAGCGGCGACCGGTGGGGCGCGGTCTACTCCCGGGGCGAGTACGAGGACTTCGAGCAGGCCCTCGACGGTACGTACACGGGGGTCGGCCTGCGGGCCAGGCGCACCGCCGACGGCGCGGTCGAGGTCTCCAAGGTCCGTACGGGATCGCCGGCGCAGCTCGCCGGGATCCGTGAGGGCGACCGGATCGCGGCGGTCGACGGCAGGTCCGTCACCGGGCGGCCGGTCACCGAGGTGCTGACGCTGCTGCGCGGCGAGCACGCGGGCACACCGGTCCGGCTCGGTCTGCAACGCGGCACGCGCGTGTGGAGCGAGACGCTGCGCCGCGCCAACCTGTCGACCGATTCCGTCACCGTCACGCACCTGCCCTCGGGGCCCGTACTGATCAAGGTCTCCGCCTTCACCAAGGGCGTCGGCGCACAGGTGCGCAGGGCGGTGCGCGAGGCGCCCGCGCGCGCGGGCGTCGTCCTCGACCTGCGGGGGAACTCCGGCGGCCTGGTCACCGAGGCGGTCACCGCGGCCTCCGGGTTCCTCGACAGCGGCCTCGTGGCGACGTACGACGTACGGGGTGCGCAGCGCGCCCTGCACGCGGAGCGCGGCGGGGACACGTCCAGACCGGTGGTCGTGCTCGTCGACAGCGGGACGATGAGCGCGGCCGAACTGCTCACGGGAGCCCTCCAGGACCGCGGCCGCGCGGTCGTCGTGGGCACCAGGACCTTCGGCAAGGGCTCGGTCCAGATGCCGAGCCGGCTGCCCGACGGCTCCGTCGCGGAGCTGACCGTCGGGCACTACCGCACCCCTTCGGGCCGCAGCGTCGACGGGCGCGGCATCACCCCCGACCTGGAGGCCGACGCCGGGGCCCTCCAGCGGGCCGAGACAGTATTGAGTGGCCTCGGGGACCCCTCGTAGTGCGAAAATGGCCAGCACTATGGCCAAGGGAATGTACGTACCGAAGGAGTCCCAGCCCAAGCAGGGCAAGGGGGACGCGTCCAAGAAGGACGGCAAGCGCAAGATCGTCGCGCAGAACAAGAAGGCGCGGCACGACTACTTGATCATGGACACCTACGAGGCCGGCATCGTGCTGACCGGCACGGAGGTCAAGTCGCTGCGGCAGGGCCGGACGTCGCTGACGGACGCGTTCGTCCAGATCGACGGGCGGGAGGCGTGGCTGCACAACGCCCATATCCCGGAGTACAGCCAGGGCACCTGGACCAACCACTCCGTGCGCCGCAAGCGGAAGCTGCTCCTGCACCGCGACGAGATCGACAAGCTGGAGTCGAAGTCGCAGGAGACGGGTCACACGATCGTCACCCTCGCGATCTACTTCAAGGACGGCCGTGCCAAGGCCGAGATCGCGCTGGCCAAGGGCAAGCGCGAGTTCGACAAGCGGCAGACGCTGCGCGAGCAGCAGGACCGGCGGGACTCGGACCGCGCGATCGCGGCGGCGAAGCGGAAGCAGCGGGCGCGCGAGCGCTGACCTCCGTCGGGGGCGCGGGAATTGGCTGGCATCGTCGTGCGTTGTTCACGTACGATGGGAGGCGTCCTCCACGGTGAGGGCGCCGGGCCTTCGGGCCCACTTGAAAAATCAACATGGGGATGATCGGTTTCGACAGCGGATGTCGAAGCAGGGGAAGCGTGTCGAGGAAGCGGCAATGATCTCGTAAACCATATGTCGCAACCAATAATCGCCAATTCTAAGAGCGATTCCCAGTCCTTCGCCCTCGCTGCCTAATAACAGCGACTGAAGGACCCTAAAAGGGTGTCAGCCCGGGGATGTTCCCGACCCGGATCCTGGCATAATCTAGGGAACTAAACCATCGAGCCCGGTCACGGGGTTCGATGGGAAATCAAACAGTGACTGGGCCCGTCGGCGACTTGTTCGCGTGATCGCCGGGGCCGAGAAAATCGCAGCGAACTGCACACGGAGAAGCCCTGCTGCTGCACCGTTGGACGCGGGTTCGATTCCCGCCATCTCCACGAGACGATGCGCGGACTCTGTTCGCAGAATGCGCGAACCGAGACCGTCTCGTCGGGAATTCTGGGGGTATGACCCCCCAGGTCCCCTCATCCCATGTGGGCAAAGGCCCGGTGACCTTTCGGTCGCCGGGCCTTCGTCATGTCCGCCTCTTGCGTGCTTGGTCTGTACCTGTCACGATCTCGGCGCGCCCCCACGCCTTCCCCCTGCTTCGGAGGACCGGATGCGTCTGAGACTTCTTGGTGTGTTGACCCTGCTCGCCGCGCTCTTCGTGCCGCTCACCGGATCGCCCGCCTCGGCGGTCGGCGCCGCGCCGCAGGTCTATGGCGCCTGGCACTGCGGTGACGACGCGTGCATCTGGGGCACCGTGCGCAGCGTCAGTGAGTTCGACTCGAAGAATCACTGGCTGATCGACCGCGGTGACGGGCGGCCTTCCGTCAATCTCGTCGTGCTGAGTTTCCTGGAGCCGCAGAAGCTTCTGCACCGGACCAATGACGCCACCACCGTGAACGGTGTACCCAAGGGAATCACCCCGGAGATCGTGCAGTACTTCACGTCCCGGGGAATTCGCGTGATGCTTTCCATCGGCGGCATCACGTACACCGACGAATGGGACGCCGCCCTCGCGGAGAACGCGCGGCAGCTCGGGCTGAACGCCGCCGCCGTCGCCTCCCAGCTCGGGGTCGGGATCGAGATCGACTACGAGCAGAACACCGACCCGGACCTTGCCGGGCTCCAGACCTTCATCGACGCCTACCGGTCCGTGCACCCGTACGACGCCTCCGGTGCCGCCCCGGCCGCGCGGCTCACCCTCGACACCGCCGCCGGTGACCGCTGGCTGATCGGCATCAACCGCAAGGCCACCGCCGACTGGCTGCGCACCGACACGCCCGTCCTCGACTACGCCAACGCCATGGTCCCGGCCCGGCAGCCCTCCACCGGTACCGCGATCGCCAACTGGCAGGAGCACGTGGACGGCAAGCCCACCTACTCGCCGCAGGTGCCACCGCTGGCCCCCGCGAAGTTCACCGGCGCCGTCTACATCAGCGACCAGAGCAAGACGCTCCCCGAGTGCACCGACTTCGCCAACTCGCTCCAGAAGTCGACCGGTTCGTTCACGCAGAGCGTCGCGCCGAACGGGGCGGGCACCACCGCGGGCATGCTCGGCTACATGTTCTGGGCGGCCGAGAAGCCCTCCACACGCGGCTCGGGAACGGTGCCGCCGAACACGTGCGAGCGCGGCGTCGGCGCCGGCGCCACCGCGTACGGGATACCGCTGCCGATGCCGCCGCTGCGGCAGGGGTGACGGCGTACGACCACAGGGCCCGGGCGCCGCGTTGTGGTGTCCCGGGCCATATCGGCGCCCCGGACCCGGTCCTACCTTCGCTCCCCATGAGACACACCAGAGCCGCCACACTCCTTCTCGCGCTGCTGGCCTTCTTCCTGCCCGGCACGCTCACACAGGCGTCGGCCGCCGCGAGCGTCCAGGAAGTCACCGGGTTCGGGACCAACCCCGGCGCCCTCAAGATGTTCCGCTACGTCCCCGACGGGCTGCCCGCCGGGCGGCCCGTCGTCGTCGCCCTGCACGGGTGCACGCAGAACGCCGCCGGGTACGGCACCGACAGCGGATGGACCGCGCTCGCCGACCGGTGGGGCTTCTCCGTCGTCCTGCCGCAGCAGCAGACGGCCAACAACGCGAGCTCCTGCTTCAACTGGTTCCAGAGCGGCGACATCACGCGCGGCCAGGGCGAGGCCGCGTCCGTCGCGCAGATGGTCGACCGGCAGCTCTCCGACGCCGGCGGCGACGCGTCACGGGTCTACGTCACCGGGCTCAGCGCCGGCGGCGGCATGACCTCCGTGATGATGGCGACCTACCCGGAGAAGTTCGCGGCCGGAGGCGTCGTCGCCGGGCTGCCGTACGGATGCGCGCAGGCGGCCGGATCGCCGTACGTGTGCATGTACGTCGGTGCCACCCAGACCGCGCCGCAGTGGGGCGACCGGGTGCGGGCCGCGCGCGGCGGGTACACCGGGCCCTGGCCCCGGCTGACCGTCGTCCAGGGCAGCGCCGACTACACGGTCAAGCCCGTCAACATGACCGACCTCATGAAGCAGTGGACCGACGTGCGCGGTGCCGACCAGACCGCCGACGTGAGCGACACGGTCGGGGGCTTCCCGCACCAGGTCTTCCGCGACGGCACCGGCGCCGCCGCCGTGGAGACGTACAGCATCACCGGCATGGGGCACGGGCAGCCCGTCGACCCGGGGACCGGGGCCACGCAGTGCGGCACCGCGGGGGCGTACCTCCTCGACGTGAATCTCTGTGCGGCATACACGCTCGGCCACTCGTGGGGTCTTGGCTGAGGCCTGTGCGTCGGGGATGCTCCTGAGGCATGAGCAGACCTGACGGATCCGTGAGACGAGACCACGTCAACTTCCGTACGGGAGCGCGGCGGTGGGCCCTGCCCGCCGCCGCGCTCGTCGTCGCCGCCACGCTCTCCTGGGGCGCGCCCGCCGGGGCCGACTCCGACCCCAGCGGGCTCCCCGAGGCCATCGACACGATCCTCGGCGACCCGCGGATGGAGGGCGGGGCCGCGAGCGTCGTCGTCGCCGACGCCGGTACCGGCGAGACCCTCTACCAGCACAGTCCCACCGGGCGGCTCACCCCCGCCTCCAACACCAAGCTCGCCACGTCGACCGCCGCGATGGGGGTCCTCGGGCCCGACTACCGGTTCACCACCGACGTGCTCGCCGACGGGCGGGTACGGGACGGGGTGCTCGGCGGGGACCTGTACCTGCGCGGGACCGGCGACCCGACCACCCTCGCCGCCGACTACGACCGGCTCGCCGCCCAGGTCGCCGCGGCCGGCGTGAAGCGGGTCGCCGGGCGGCTGGTCGCCGACGACACCCGGTTCGACGCCCACCGGCTCGGCGACACCTGGGGCGCCGACGACGAGTCCTCGTACTACGCCGCCCAGATCTCGGCCCTGACCGTCGCGCCCGACACCGACTACGACGCCGGGACCGTCATCGTCGAGGCGAAGCCCGGCGCGAAGGCCGGGGACAAGCCCGCTGTCAGCGTCACGCCGAAGAACGACTACGTGCGCGTCGACGTGAGCGGCGCGAGCACCGTCGGCGCCGGGGGCGAGGACACCCTCGCCGTCGAGCGGCAGCACGGGACCAACACCATCACCGTCAGCGGGACCGTGCCGGTGGGCGGTGGCACCACCAAGGAGTGGGTCACCGTGTGGGAGCCGACCGGCTACGCGGCCGCCGTCTTCCGTGACGCGCTCGCCGCGCACGGCGTGAAGGTCGGCGGCCCGACCCGCCTCGGCAAGGCCGCGCCCGCCGCGGCCAAGCGGCTCGCCACGCACGACTCCATGGCGCTCAAGGACCTCCTCGTGCCGTTCATGAAGCTGTCCAACAACATGCACGCCGAGGCGCTCGTCAAGGCCATGGGGTACAAGACGACGGGCAGGCCCGGGAGTTGGGGCGACGGCCTCGCCGCCGTCGCCGACTATCTGAAGGGCGCGGGCGTCGACGCGGCGAAGATCCGCCAGGTCGACGGCTCCGGACTGTCCCGCAAGGACAACTTCGCGGCCCGGCAGATCGCCGACCTGCTGCTGTCCGTACGCGACGAGTCCTGGTACGCCGACTGGTACGCGTCCCTGCCGGTGGCCTGCGCCCCCGACCGGTTCGTCGGCGGGACGCTGCGGACCCGGATGTGCGACACCCCGGCCGCGCTCAACGCCCGCGGGAAGACCGGGTCGCTGACCGGCGCCTCGGCCCTGTCCGGTTACGTGAAGGACGCCGACGGGCGCGAGCTCGTCTACAGCATCGTCCAGAACAACTACCTGGCCTCCTCCGTGAAGCCGCTGGAGGACGCCATCGTGGTGACCCTCGCCCGGTCGTCGGCGGCGAAGCGGGTGACCGCGGTGCTGCCCAGGTCGACGCGCGCGGTCCCCGCGGCCGAGCGGCGCGGGGACCTGGAGTGCTCGTGGCGCAAGCCCGCCACGTGCTGAGCCGCGCGCGCTACCGGCTGGTGCGCGCGTAGCCGTAGAGCGACAGCAGCAGGGCGAGCGCCGCCGCCGTGACCGGCACGGTGTACGCCGCGGTGGGGCCCCAGTGCTCCACCGCGGCACCGCCCGTCGCCGAGCCGCACGCGATGCCGCCGAGTATGCCGGTCACCGCGAGCGTCATGCCCTCGTTCAACTGGCCCGCCGGGGTGCGCTCCTGCACCAGCGTCATGCCCGTCACCATGGTCGGCGCCGTCGCCATGCCGGCGACCAGGAGCGCGCCGCCCAGCGCGAACAGCGAGCCGGTGAGCCACGCCGCGAGCAGCGGGAGCGTCATCAGCACGGCCATCGCCGCGACCAGCAGCGGGTGGCGCCGGGCCGCGGGACCCGTCGGCTTCAGCGCGCCGTAGACGAGACCCGCCGCGCCCGAACCCGCCGCTTGCAGCGCGAGGATGCCGCCCGCCCACACCTTGTGGCCCTGCGCGTCCGCGAAGGCGACCGTGACGACCTCCAGCGAACCGAAGACCGAGCCCGTCGCGAGGAAGACGATGAGCAGCGGCGGCATGCCGCGCGCGCGGAGCGGCGTGCGCGTCGTCTCCGTCCGCGCGTGGGCGGGCGGTTCCGTCGCGCGCTGCGCCGCGAAGATCAGGACGCCCGTCACCATGAGGACCGCGCTGACCAGCGTGCCCGCCTCCGGGAACAGCGATCCGCACAAGAAGGCGGCGATCACCGGCCCCAGCATGTAACAGAACTCGTCCGCCGCCTGCTCGAAGGAGTTCGCGGTGTGCAGCGCGTCCGGATCGTCCTTGAGCAGGTGCGCCCAGCGGGCGCGGGACATGCCGCCCGTGTTGGGGGTCGCCGCCGACGCCAGGTAGGCGGCGAACAGCGTCCAGTCCGGCGTCCCGACGCGCACGCACAGGAGCAGCGCGAGCGAGCCGCACGCGGATATCACGGTGGCGGGCACGGCGATCCGCGCCTGCCCGAACCGGTCCACGAGACGTGCCGTCCACGGGCCCACGACCGCGTTGGCGACCAGGCCCGTCGCGGTGACGGCGCCGGCCAGCGCGTACGAGTCGCGGGCGCCGGAGATCATGATGACCGCGCTGATGCTGAACATGCCCTGCGGGAAGCGGGCGATGAGGTTGCCGAGGGTGAAGGCGCGGGCGCCGGGGATCGTGAAGAGCCGGGCGTAGGTGGTCTTGCCGGGGGAGGGGGCGGTCGTGGTCGCGTCAGCCATGGCACGAGCGTCGCCGCAGGTCACGTACGCCGTCCAACACCTGCTCGGCGATGATTCACGCACCTGTGTTGTCAGTCGTGCGGTAGGTTCGCCGGATGTCACCGCCGTCCGTCGAGCCGCGGCTGCTGCGTGCCTTCCTCGCCGTCGCCGACGAGCTCCACTTCACGCGCGCCGCCGCCCGGCTCTACGTCGCCCAGCAGGCGCTCAGCCGTGACGTCCGGCGCCTGGAACGGGAGCTCGGCGTCGAGCTGTTCGGCCGCACCACCCGGCAGGTCACGCTCACCGCGGACGGCACCCGGCTCCTGCCGTACGCGCGGCGGGCCGTCGAGGCGCAGGACGAGCTGCTCGCCGCGTTCACCGGGCCCGCGCCCGAGGACAGGCCGCTGCTCGTCGACGTCAACAGCCCGGGACTCGTGCACGAGCGGGTCCTGGCGCGGGCGCGGGAACTCGCCCCGGGGTGCGAGCTGATGGCCCGCTACGAGAGCGGGCTCACGCATGCCGCCGCCGAGCTGCTCGCCGGCCGTATCGACGTCTCCTTCGGCCGGTTCGCCGGGCTGGACGCGGCCGTGCGCGAGCGCCTCGACCAGCAGCCGATGCGCTACGAGCCGATGGCGGTCGTGCTGCCCGAGGAGCATCCGCTCGCCGCGCTCGACGAGGTGCCGCTCCGGCGGCTCGCGGGCGAGCGGATCTACGCGGGCGCGGGCAATCCCCGTACGCCGGAATGGACGGACCTCGCACGGCGGTTGTTCGCGGGGCGCGGCATCGAGATCGCGCCGCCCGCACCCCTCGCCATCGGGGAGGAGGAATTCCGGCGGATCATGGCCAAGTACCGCAATCCGGTCCTCACCGGTGTCGACTTTCCGGCCATGCCGGGATCGGTCCTGCGGCCGCTGGTCGACCCGGTGCCCCTGTCCCCGGTTTCGCTGGTGTGGCGAAAGGCACGTAGGCATCCCGGGATCGACGCCCTGCGGGCCGCCGCCAGCGCTCTGGCCGAGGAGAACGGGTGGCTGGAGCGGCCGGAGGGGGCGTGGATACCGGCCGCGGATGCACTCATCATGATGAGCCCGGGATGAACCGCGGACACGACTGTCACTTACGTGCGCTACATTCATGGTCCGGGTGCAGTGTGATAAGGGGGGCGCTCGGACCGGGTGGGGGCTCGGTCCGGCCGACGAGTGCCCGGTGAGTCGCGTGCGCACCCACGAACAGGTCCTTGGGGGGATGTGCGTACGGTGGAGAACTGGCGAGAAGACGCTCAGGCGGGTCATACCCATGATCCGAACGAGGTGACGGTCCAACTCGACGGCGCGGGGCGCCAGTTGGGTGACCTCCTCGCCGCGAGCGGATACCCGGGGGAAGCCCCGAAGACGGCGGACGACAAGGAAGTCCCGGTCTTCGTCGACGACTCGGGGCGGCGCAGCCGCAGATTCCGGCGGGCCGGTGTGGCCGTCGGCATCGCCTGTGCGACGTACGCGGTCGTCATCGTGGTCACCCTGCTCTCGGGCAACTCGAGCGCGCCCTGGCTTCCCATGAACCCCGAGGACAAGGGCAGCTCGAACACCGTCGACACCAAGCCCGTCCTGCCCGCGGACTCGACGACCCCGTCGACGTCGCCGGGCGGCACCCCCGACCCGAGCGCCTCCGGCAGCGCGCCGGGCGCGAGCGGCTCGGCCGACCCGAGCGGTTCGGCGTCCCCGGGCGCCGGCGCGAACACGTCGGGCAAGCCCTCGAACGGCACGACGACACCGCCGGCCGACGACAAGACCACGCCCCCGGCGGACGACAAGACCACGCCGCCCGCCGAGACGACGCCACCGGCCGAGACCACGCCGCCGGCCGAGACCACCCCGCCGGTCGACCCGACCACCGAGAACCCGCCGGCGGGCGGTGGCACCGACACCGTCGCCGACGGCGGCAGCGCGTCCCTGCCCGTAGACCAGAGCGACCAGAGCCCGAGCGGCGAGCCGCCGGCAGCGTCCGACTCGTCCCCCGAAAGCAGCGTCCTCTAAATGTCCGACCGCTCACGACGCCGGGGCCGCGCCCCCAAGCGCCGCTTCCCCCTGCGTTATCTGCTCCCCGCCCTGCTGCTCGTGGCGATGATCGCGATGCTGATGCTCCGCGGCTACGTGCACAGCGAGATCATGGCCGACCACCGCATCCAGCCGGAGGCGGCCACCGACAAGGTCCCCGAGAAGATCCTCGACGGCGGCCCCGTCATCGACACCCGTGAGGGCCAGGAGACCAGCCGCTCCATAGCCGACCACAAGCTGGTGCTCACCTTCGACGACGGGCCCGACCCGGAGTGGACCCCGAAGGTCCTCGACGTCCTCAAGAAGCACCACGCGCACGCCGTCTTCTTCGTCACCGGCACCATGGCCTCGCGCTACCCCGACCTGGTCCACCGCATGGTCGAGGAGGGACACGAGGTCGGCCTGCACACCTTCAACCACCCCGACCTCTCCTACCAGTCGACCAAGCGCATCGACTGGGAGCTGTCGCAGAACCAGCTGGCCCTGGAGGGCGCGGCGGGCGTGCGCACCTCCCTGTTCCGGCCGCCGTACTCCTCGTTCGCCGACGCCATGGACGACAAGTCGTGGCCGGTGACCAAGTACATCGGCTCGCGCGGCTACATCACCGTCGTCAACAACACCGACAGCGAGGACTGGAAGCGCCCCGGCGTCGACGAGATCATCAAGCGCGCGACCCCGCACGGCGGCAAGGGCGCGATCGTCCTGATGCACGACTCCGGCGGCAACCGCTCGCAGACCGTCGCCGCCCTCGACCGCTTCCTGCCCGACCTCCAGGGCGAGGGCTACACGTTCCAGAACCTCACCGAGGCCCTCGGCATCGCCAGCGCGCACACGCCCGTCACCGGCGTCGAGCTGTGGAAGGGCAAGGCCTGGGTCTACGCCGTCGACGCGTCGGAGAACATCACGGGCGTCCTGGTCGCCGGGCTCGCCGTCATCGGCGTCCTCGTCATGGGCCGCTTCG